>JAFSUD010000039.1 GCA_017445405.1 Synergistaceae bacterium | reverse complement strand
GGAGTAGCTGCCCCTTCCTTCGGCAAAAGGCCGTCTTCTGTCGTGGACGTCTCCGACACCGTCAACAGTTACCTGAATGCTGCTGATTTTGTACTCGTCAATCAGGTCTATGAACTGGTCCAGATCGCAGCCGTTGGTTACTGCGCTGACGGACATATCCATTTGGCGGCAGTGTTCACATATTTTTCTGATGAGGGGTTTGTTCCGGGCAAGCAGGGGTTCACCGCCGTAGAGTGTGCAGTGACGTACGCTGTAGCCTCGTGATTTGTAGTCCTTGAGCTGTGCGAAGATAGACTCCAGCAGAGAATCGCTCATAGTGCGTTCGAGCCAATCGAGTCCGCGTGCGAGCCTGTGTCGTTCATAGCAGTACGAACACCTGAGATTGCAGTTGTAGGTCGGAGCAAGGACTAAGCCGATTCCTCCGCGCCCGTAGAGCAGAGTGTGAATGCGGGAGATGATTCGGAGGTCTTCGGATTCTTGAGCCTCATTGCTGACGATGTGGCCTCTGTCAGTGAGAGTCTCAAGCCTGGATTTTGGGAGTTCCTGAAGGAGCGAAGGGGTATGCATTGCGTCAGAGATGAGTGCAAACTCTTGGGGTGATACGATGTCGACAGCACCATAGAGTCCGTTGATGAGGGCATATTCTCCCGTTTGGGTGTCTTCCGGGCTGACGAGCGGGAACATCATAGTGTATTTGCTTAACTGCAAAGATAAATCCTCCGAAATTTTACTTCTTATCCTTTTGACAAGAGGAAGATACGACTGGGCAAGAGTCGTTGAAGTTTGGGCAAGGTTTATCGAGATCGAGACCGAGACAATCACCGCCCACGACCTGCGCAAGTTCTTTATCAGTTAGTTCACGGTCTCCCATCTGGGCGATGTACTCCTCCGCCTGCTCACGGGTCAGAGCTACACCCTCACTCTTTGCCAGAGCAAGAAGCTCATCCGCAGTCTTGCAGGCCATTGCTTTGCGTATCTGTTCCTTCGTGAATTTCATGATGTTACCTCTTGAATTTATGTTTGATGCAGTTTTAGGTGAATTGCCCCGCATTATATCACATTCCTTCTGCTACTCACTCTCTGCATGATTTCTAGTATCCGCCTCAATTATGAAGTACCGCTTGCCCTCACTAAAAGCCTCCTTGAAGTAGTACGCGTAAAACCTCCTGTTATGCGGATTGTCTTCAGTGATATAGAGCTTCACCGCCGAATACTTGGCCTCTATCTTCCGAATCGCTATCGTTATCAGCACTACACCCCCACGCCTGTATGCCCTGAACTTCTCAGCAACATAGTACTTCATGATATTCACTGTATCATCGTCCACCTTCATGCTCACGACCCAACCCATCACTTCGCCTCCGCACACAGCAAGCATACTCGTCTCCGGGTCATACTTCCTGCTCATCAACGGCGACAGCATAAACGCATCAGCATCCTCATCACACAGCCTGCGGATCTGTTCTGCATACTCCTGCATTCCAGACAGCGGCACAAACTTTATCCCAATATCAGCAAGCCACTCTTCAGAAACATGATACCTATGCTGCATTCTCTCAGGAAGTGCCTTCAAGTCGATTCTGTACTCTCTGCCGTGAATAATCCTCCTCATCTTCAGCTCCGGCATAAACGCCAGCACCGAACGCAT
>JAFSUD010000038.1 GCA_017445405.1 Synergistaceae bacterium | reverse complement strand
GGCGTGCTGTACGACCATGAGACTCTGCATCAGTATCGTTAATACTCACTGCGCACCTGTGAATCAAGATTAGAGATACTGTCCGCGTATTAGCTCCTCCATGCTTTGACGTTCCACAACTAGCCGTGCATCTCCGTTCTCAACGAAGACGACTGCAGGTCTCGGGAGGCAGTTATAGTTGCTCGCCATGCTGAAGGTGTACGCGCCTGAGTTGTAGAGGGCGATGATGTCTCCGGCCTTAAGGTAAGGCAATTTTGCGTCCTCAATCAATACGTCTCCGGACTCGCAGCATTTCCCGACAACTGAGACTCGGGTATTACCTTCGCGGTTATAGGGCTTCGCGTGAGGCTCGTCAATGTTCACTCCGACGTACTCCGCTCCGTAGAGTGCGATTCTCGGGTTGTCCGCCATTCCGCCGTTCACAGCAATATACGTTACGCCCGAAAGCTCCTTGATGTTCTCGACTCTGTAAAGCGTGATTCCTGCTTCAGAGACTATCCAGCGTCCCGGCTCAAGGATAACGTGAGGTACTTCAAGGCCTAAACGTTCACAACCCTCAATGAGAGTCTTCATCATGATGTCGGTGTAGAACTCCGAACGCATAGCCGGAACGTCAGGACTTATCACTGCTCCGAAGCCTCCGCCCATGTTCAGCTCGTGCGTGATGAATCCCTGCTCGTCCTTCAGTGCCTTCACGAGTTCGAGAGTCTTATTGACGGCCATAACGTAATCCTGATTATCGAAGAGCTGAGAGCCTACATGAAAGTGTAAGCCCGTCAAGTTAATGTGTCCGCATTGCTGTGCAGAAGATATTGCGTCAGTGAGCATCTTTCCTCCTGCAGGGAAGCCGAATTTGCTGTCCGTCTGGCCCGTAGCTATTGCCTTGTGAGTGTGGGCATCTACGCCGGGAGCTACACGGATCAATATGTTCTGGACGCGTCCGTATTTTTCCGCGAGGTGCTCAATGACCGGGATCTCGTCCGCATGGTCAACAATTATTCTCCCGACTCCGGAACGCACAGCCATATCAAGCTCTTCACGGGACTTTGCGTTGCCGTTGAACTCTATGCGCTCAGGGGGGAAATCTGCACTGAACGCAGTGTACATTTCGCCTCCTGACACTACGTCGAGTCCGAGTCCCTCGTCAGCTATGAGCCTAGCCGTTGCTCTTGTGAGAAACGCTTTGCCGGCATAATGCACGCTGGTGTTCGGCCATCTCTCAAGAAATGTTGTGCGTAACTCTCTGCACCTTGCCTTGATTATTCCTGCGTCGTAAACGTATAACGGTGTCCCGAATGTCTCAGCTAATTTCCTGCAGTCAGCTCCGCCCCATGTTAAGCCCATAAAGCAACTCTCCTTTTACTTGGTCATGATATTATTTGCGAGTAAGATTATCATAAATTTTCCGAAGGGTATCAATTAATAATGCAAAGTCTTTCAGAATGGGAACGCTATAAATTTTCAGGCACTTCATCAGCTCCTGACCTGACAGTCATTTTTCCGTCAAGGGAGATGTATTTTTCCTCTGCCTTGATGTCCGTGATGCACTTCACTTCCCAGACATGCCCAAGAACTCTGGATCAATGGTACGAACTCTGCAGCCCTGAAGACCACGCGAAAATCTCACTCTTTGAGCGGGCACTCTCAAGCTCTGAGCAGACTATAACTCTCACAAGAAAGCTCTATTGCGGAGACGGAGTCTACAGGTCTTTCCGGCTCGACGCACAGATAACACGGGACAGCAGATCACGGCCGGTTATGCTCACAGGCACGGAGACTCCCTCGCTAGTTGCGTGGCTCGGGGAAGCCTCTGACGGAGACAGAATCGAGTGCACTAGTTCATGCGGGAGCGTCAGGATTCTTGAGGCAGTGAGCGTTGACGGCGTGAAAGTTCTGCAGGACGTGAGCAGCCTTGAGGACATGATGAGGGAGAACATCACCCTCCGCAGAGAACTTCAGCGTCGTGTGTTCGGGACGGCCGGGCAGATTCCTCATGCTGAACTCACAGAACGTGATGCGTATCTGCGTGAAGTCCTTGATGATACCCTGCGGCTTTCCATGAACGTGCTGACAGGCAACAGTACGCTCAAGGGACTGCGGCGTTCACTGAATGAGGATTGCCTCACTGCAGGAATATGCGGACTCTCCGGAAGCGGGAAAACTTCATTGATGAATGCTCTGATAGGAGAAAAGCTCCTCCCCCTTCACTCGCGGAACAGCGTCCCGGTAACCTGCAGGGAAGGCGAATCACGGGGCGCAAAGATTCACTATCAGGACGGCAGGACGGAGTCTCTAAGCAGCAAAGGCCTCACAGCGTCATCACTTGAGGGATTGCTCGGCAAGTCTGGAGTCTCGCGGATCGATCTCACTATTCCCGGTGCGCTGATACCTTCAGGAATATGCTTTGTCGATACGCCGGGCTATGACGCTCTGGGAGGAACTAACACGTCAATTCTGAGAAAGATTCTTCCGGAGCTTGATGCGGTGCTTTATGTTACGCCCATACGTTCAGGCCTCAAGATGAGCGATTATGATTACCTGAAGAGTATTTATGCCATGAATGACAGAGTGATATTTTTGCTTGCGTGGTCAGACCTAGAGAGTGAGGACTCGGAAGCAGGAAGGGTATTGCGGACGGCTGAGGCCAAGATTGCGGAGAACATGGACTTGCTGAGGCAGGACATCAGGACTCTCACAGAGAAAGAGTCGGTGATTATCCCTGTGTCGTCGCGTTATGCTCTGGAGCACTTCTGCGACAGAAAGTCTCCCGAGTGGTCTGGCTCGAACATTGAGGCAGTTGCGGACTGTCTTGCCGACGAAGAGTCTTCACCGTTCACGCGGGCAATAATCTTCCGTGCAGAACGTACTCTTAAACTCTTAGATGCTGCTCTGGAGAACAGGGCACTTACCGGCTCGTCGAGATGGAGGCTTCAGGATTATGCGGGGACTCTCAGGAAGGCTCTTGCTGACTCTCCGAAGTCGCAGGGATCGCCCAAAGTTGCAGCGATAATTCACACACTCAGCGCGTCTCAGGAGACGGACAAGAATTTACTCTCATCATTGATAACGTCATTGCGGGAGCATGACTTCAGAAGCCGGTTCTTCTCGCTGAAGGCCTTTCACGGCGAGCGCAATGCTATGCTTCTTGGAGCGGACAGGACTCAGAGTCTCAGGCTGTATTCTAGGCTTGCGCACAATCTGTTATCTGAGAAACTGCCGGAGGGGCATGTGAGCCGTAATGAGTGGCTGAGTTCCGGGAATGCTGCAATGTTTGAGTGCATAAGGCTTCCGGTGATAAGCCCGGGAGAAAATGTCCTGATCGCTCCGTGTGATGCTGACCTCAAGGCTGCAGACTGGCAGGAGATCTTCAGGCACTTCACGCCGGTAGTAAGTGTTGACCTGTCGCGCATAGTGTCGGGCCTGAATGATTTATCGCGTGCTCCGTACCTTATGGGATTAGCGATGAGTGATTGGGTGCTGGCTTTCGGGAACGGAGGGCTGTTTGCACAGAGGCAGACGGAATTGCTCTCAGCAGTCCCAGAGAGAGTGAAGGAGTTTGCGGAATCCGGGGGGCTGAGAGTGCCGGAGCTGTTCATCTACGAGAACTACAGAATATTCTAGTGAGTGTCAAGAAAATAATTGATGAGTCTTGGGGCTGTCTCTGTTCCGTCAAGCGTTACCTCCCCAGAAGAGTATTGCGCAGTGAAGCCGAGCATTAGGCTGTTCGGGAAAGGCTGCGCACCCGAGAGCCGAAATATCACAGAATATTCTCTAGTGAGTGTCAAGAAAATAATTGATGAGTCTTCAGGCTCTCTCTGTTACGTCAAGCGTTACATCTCTAGAAGAACATTGCGCCGTGAAGCCGAGCATTAAGCTGTTCGGGAAAGGCTGCGCACCCGAGAGCCGAAATATCACAGAATATTCTAGTGAGTATCAAGAAAATGATTGATAAGTCTTCAGGCTGTCTCTGTTCCGTCAAGCGTTACCTCCTCAGAAGAGCACTGCGCAGTGAAGCCGAGCATTAAGCTGTTCGGGAAAGGCTGCGCACCCGAGAGCCGAAATATCACAGAATATTCTAGTGAGTGTCAAGAAAATGATTGATGAGCCGTCTTGCTATACTCGCACCGTCAGGAATATTCATATCCCTTATCTCGTCAGCAGTGTACCATCCTGCACGCGCTATCTCTGTTCCGTCGGGCGTTACCTCCCCGGAAGAGTATTGCGCAGTGAAGCCGAGCATTAAGCTGTTCGGGAAAGGCCGCACACCTGAGAGCCGAAATATCACAAAATATTCTCTAGTGAGTATCAAGAAAATGATTGATGAGCCGTCTTGCTATGCTCGCACCGTCAGGAATATTCATATCCCTTATCTCGTCAGCAGTGTACCATCCTGCACGCGCTATCTCTGTCCCGTCGGGCGTTACTTCTCCGGAAGAGTATTGCGCGGTGAAGCCGAGCATTAAGCTGTTCGGGAAAGGCCACACCTGCGAGCCGAAATACTGAATGTTACTGACCTCAACGCTTACCTCTTCATGAACTTCACGCCTCACTGCATCCTCTAAACATTCTCCAGGCTCAACGAACCCCGCAATAACACTGTACCTGTCGTTCTGCCATGCGGAATTATGAGCGAGCAATAAATTTCCTTCACGTTCTACGGCTACGATGACGGCCGGAGACTGCGGGACATAGTAGACCTTTCCGCACCCGCTGCATTTTCTGCCGAAGTCGTGGGAGTTCGTCAATAAATCTCCTCCGCAGCAAGGACACATCCGGAAGTTCCTGAACCACTCCGCAAACATCAACGCACCTCCTGCACGCGCAAATACCTGACTCCCCGCAATCCCCCACAGTTCACGAAGTCCGATAAGCTCCTCGCCTTCACGGAGAGACTCCGACTCGGCATCTGCCCATTGCGTGAGAGTCTTCCAGTTGTCCGGCAGCTCGGAGGACAGCCTGAGAATCCGGAGGCCTTCATGTGCGGTAATATATTCTTCGTCAAAGTCAAACGTCTCATGCTTCACTAACAGTTTATTCTTGCAGAACACTAACATAAATATTCATCCTTCCTTTTGCCGTATAATATACCTCAAAAATTTTAGGTGATGAATACATGCTTACGTTAAGTGTATCAGGCAAGGACAAAGAGGAAGCAATAAACCTTCTCAGCGAGGCAGTGAAGGGCACAGAAACAGAGCTGAAAATATTGATAGATGATCCCTCGCAGGGCGCGGAACTTCAGAAGTACTTGGAGTCCGAAGGCTTCGGCAAGATAATTCCTGAAGATGACGACGGGACTCTCTATCTCACAGCCTCAAAGATTCCCCCTGAACCGGCCAAGCCATCAGTGAGCAGTGAACCAAGAATCAGGGCTGCTGTGAATACTGAGCTTCAGGGTTACGGTGTCGTTATATCCAGTGAATGCCGGAAACATGAGCGCGGATTTCTGGAGAGAGTGATTGCGTCATTGCCGGACACAAAGAATAAGCCTGAAGTGCTTTGCCTGATGAATGGTGCTGTAAAGTTAGCTGAGTATAATTCACCTAGCTGTGATATTCTCAAGAAGTTAGAAGCTGAAGGCGTGAGAGTGTTAATCTCTAAATCATGCGCTGACCGTTTGGGCATCACTGAAGCGTTAGGTGCAGGAATGTTAGTCAGCCTGAGTGAGATACTTGAAGCCGTGAGCTGCTGTGAAAAACTGTTGAGCCTATAAGGAGGAGCAATTATGCCGTACAAACTTGGAGAAGTAATATTGTCGCGTGAAGTCATTGCGCAGAGAGTGAAGGAACTAGCCGGAGAGATAGCCCGAGATGCCGACAAAGATAAAGGCCTCGTAGTAGTAGGGATACTGACCGGAGCAGCATTTTTCCTCACAGATTTAGTGCGCGAGCTGCCAGAATATCTGGATGTGCGGGTAGACTTCATGTCCGTAGCGTCTTATGGAGACAGCACCAAGACCAGCGGAGTCGTGAGGATATTCCATGACCTGAAGTCCAGCATTGAGGGAAAGAACGTTATTGTCGTTGAGGACATCGTAGACTCGGGGCTGACTCTCTCCCACCTTCTCGGCCTTCTGGAGAACAGAAACCCTGCGAGCCTGAAGGTGTGCGTGCTTCTCGACAAGTACGAACGCCGACAGACTGAGGTCAAGGTAGATTACTGCGGCTTCAGGATAGAGGATAAATTCGTTGTGGGCTACGGCCTTGACTGCGCAGGAATGTGGCGGCATCTCAAGGATATTAAGTACGTCATCGAGGAATAAGCTATTACAGCTACATTTCCCCCCTGCAGCTTTGGGGGATATATTTTTATGGAGGGATGATTAATGACGAGGAAGATACTTGCAGTTATCGTGTTGCTGCTGCTCACGTCATCAGCATTTGCAGAATCGACACTATACAGCGTTCACCAGTCAATCACCAGCATTAAGGACGGACGCTCTGACTTCTCAGACGCGCGGTTTATGGCCGTAACTCTTGCAGTGCATGATGAGGCAAAGCAGACTTCTGATGAGTACGTGAACGCTCAGGGAATAATGACGCTTTCAGGAGGGAATTATTCATGGTGGAGCGGCCAGAGAATGCTCAGTAACGCAGGCACAGCACATAACTTCATCCTGCTGACTAACTCGATGAAGCGCGGAGGGGATCACTGGGTGTTCGGTGAAAACGTCTCGGACTACCCTGACTACATGCCTGTGAACTTGCCGCCCTACGGTGAAGCTCATGCACTCGCAACAATGCACTACGTCAACTTCTTCTACGGTGCTGACGAAGGCATGAAGGGCGTAAATGTCTCGTGGGACTTTCCCGGACTCTCCTCACTCAACGGCAGGGGCACAGTCCCGAACTTCAGGACGACCCGCGAGCAGCTCAATAACTTTGTGCCTTACATCGAGATACTCAGCGACGACGCGGAAGGCAGCATCTCAGGAATCAGGTGGCGGATAGTTGACCCGTCGGACACATCAGCACCTAAGCCGCAAAATTTCAGGTTGTGCGTGAAGAGTGCAATAGTTAATGGCTGGGAAGTCGACTCTTATTATGCAGAGCCGATGACCTACATTGAGGCAGGAGAGACTCCAGAAGGCACAATAAACTTTGAGTACACACAGGCAATCAGGACTCGCTCCACGCCGCTGATCACTCTGGAACTTGTGAGCTACGAGGACGGCACGCCCATAAATTACGAGTGGAATTACATTGTTCAGGAGGAAGTCCCGGCAGAAGCAGGAGGAATACTTCACGCCGTAACATTGCCTTTGAGGGACGGCAGGCCTGACTACACGCGCAGATACATTAACGACATAGGATTTTCGCCGAGCATGGGAGCAAGTTTCAGGATAAATGAGGCAAAGTATCTCACCAGTGAAGGACGTGGGACTCTCCCCGCAGGAAGATACATAATGTGTGCCATAAGCGAGAGCGAGATCGCAAAATTCACGTCGGCTTCTCCCATAAACGTAACTAGAATTGAGGACGCAGAAAACAGCTTCCTTGTGGAGTCGGAGTCATCTATCACGTTCCCGCTTCTGCCGATGACACGTTTCGGCGAGGGATACCTAAACTTCGGATCGTTCCTGAATCTTGCTGCACCTGACGGAGGGACTCTCAGCGGCAAGACCATCACGTATACTTTCCCTGACGAACTGAACCTGAACTGCTCACAAGTTATCCCGGCCTATAGGTCAATCGATGAACAGCTCGCGAGTTTCGTCCCGTACGTTGATGTTGTCTCTGCAGACGGAATGATTTCTGCTGTAAATTACCGGCTTGTGCAACTGGACGACTTGCAGACACCCTACAATCCCGGAGTGAGCTATGACAGTACGCTTGTGATTACCGGCCACAATTACGGCAGCAGGAGCGTCGGCATTCCCATTCATGAGCCGCAGCACGGGACATACACTCTTGATGAGCCTGTTTCAGTGAAGGACATAGAGAGCATATTATTCACAGCAAACTTTTACGATGAGAACAACACTTCGATACGTTACGGCTGGGAGTTCGTGAATGAGCTTGCCAGCGGCTTCTTCAGCCTTCCAGAACTCAATGATGACGTGCTGAATAACATAGTGAACACTGTAGACGGCATCAGCAGCGCGGGCGAGATTAGGCAGATAACCTTTGACGAGATAGGCGAGCTGTCAATCACTACGGAAGAAGTGAGGGAGTATTTCGATTCTGAGAAGGCGGAAGGAGTCGGACGCTTCAACACCCTGAACGTCGAGTCGTCGGGCTGGTACGCAATGAGGGTAGTGATGACGGATGAACTCTTCGATGCACTGAACGGCCAGAGTGTGGAGAACTTCAGAGTCTACGCGCTCACCGACTCTGACTCTCGGGACGTGAACGCCTCGTTCATTACAGGACTGCTTAACACGTGGGAGATACTGAGCCTCAGCGGCGAGAGGTTCGACAAGTTCGGAGTGAAGGAGTTCCTGATGGTGGGATTTCTGAATGCCGGGCAGCCTCTCAGTATGTACTTGGGAAAAATATTGCTTGCCTTGCTCATGGGAGGCTGTGAGAGTGCAGACTTCGGGATTATCTGGCTGTCATCTGCGGGACGTCTTCTCCTGTTCCGCCCGTTCTTCAAGAAATACTTGAAGGCGTGATATTGCGTAATTGATGTCCTCAGGCAGTGTTTCAGGTGCGTCCTGCATGTACTGCCTGACCTTTTCCTCATCTATAACAACTTCTGCATGTATATGCTCCTGCTTCTTGGCTGGTGTCTTGGAAACAGGTATATTGTCAGTGAGATTGAGCACAAAATCTTTTCCCAAGTCATAACCAAACTGTTTGGCTATTTTGCGCGCAATACCGCCTTTTGACCTAGCAAGGGTACTCCTAGTCAATAAATCAGACGCATCAACACGAACCCATAGTTCATTAACGCCGAGATTATAGGGCTGAGAACGTTTCCCCGCAGCGTAATTTCCGACAATGCTCGGCCAAGAACGCTTCAGATTCTCCAGAACTTCAGCCCTTCTTGCTGCCTCTGGGAACATCGCGTAAACGTCAAAAGCTCTGTCGATTCTACGTATTTCTTCACTCACTGCCTTACGCTCCGTTCATTGCGTGCGAGTATCACGGAAATCAACTGCACATCCACCGGCGTAACTCCCGAAATCCTGAGTGCCTGTCCCAAACTCTCAGGCCTGAAGTGCTCGAGCTTCTGCCGACTTTCAGCACGCAGCCCCTTCACGCTCCCGTAGTCGAACCCT
>JAFSUD010000037.1 GCA_017445405.1 Synergistaceae bacterium | reverse complement strand
CCGGTCATTGCGGTAACTGCGCACAAGGTGTTCATGATGTTGAAGTCCCCGACAAGAGGAGTGTGAAGCATCAATGTGCCGAATCCCTCACGGGCAATCACTAACTCCGTACCGTTGAGGCTCGTGTGAGAGTCAATCACCCTGAACGACGCGCCTTCATCAAGTCCGAAGCCTCTTAGTCTGCCTGAGAACTCCTCAGCTAATCTCCTGCCGTAAGGTGAGTCATAGTTAGCTGCTCCGATGTAATCAGGCTTTGTGTAGTCCGTGAAGAGTAATTTTTTCGCAGCAAAGTAATTCTCCATGTCCTTGTGGAAGTCTAGGTGTTCAGGGTACAGGTTCGTGAAGACCGGGACATCATAGAGTGCTCCTTTTAGCCTCCCTAAAAACAAGCCGTGTGATGAAGTCTCCATGACGCACGCAGAACAGCCGTTATTCACCATGTGTGCTAGCTGCCTCTGAACTATGCAGCTCTCTGGAGTCGTCCTGTCAGCATCTTTCTCTGTGATGCCGTCGCTCTCGATAATCGTTCCCAAGAGTCCGGCTCTCATTCCTGCAGCCTGAAGAATGCTCCTGATGATGTAGGTTGTCGTGGTCTTGCCGTTAGTGCCTGTAACTCCGACCATGAGCAATTTGCCCGACGGATTGCCGTAGACGAGTGAAGCGACTTCGCCGAGAAAGTCCCTCACATGCCCTACGACGATTTGAGGGAGCGTAGAATCTACTTCACGTTCGCAGAGCAATGCACACGCACCGTTCTTCTCTGCCATGTTCACAAAGCTGTGGCCGTCGGAAGTCTCGCCGGTGATGCACGCAAAAAGTGTTCCGGGTGTTACGTCCCTGCTGTCAGAAATTACGTCGCTTATGGGTACAGACAAATCATCCTGAGATTTCACACAGGCCTTCACCTTCGGATCTTTAGCCTGCACGAAACTCAGGACTTCTCTAAATGTTGCGCTCAAGTTTTCTGCCTTCTTTCGTGTTAAAGTTTTATGAGCATTATATATTCTTCATCATTCTCAGAAAATATCTCAAATCCCAGCTTCATATACATCTTCACAGCATAGTTAGCCTTCTGCACTGAGAGTGAGGTTCTCGTGTATCCTGACTGCCTTAGACAGTTAATCATCTCCTTAATCAGTGCCGTACCTATGCCCTGCCTCCTGTGATTTCGCTTTACTGAGACAGCGAGCGACGGCGTATCATCGTCAATGTGTCCGTAGTCATGCATTATCCTTGTCCAGACAGCTCCGGCAATCTCACCGTTCACTTCTGCAGCGAGGCATTTATCGCTCTCTCTGCACCCGAAATCCTCAATGTATACCTGAAGCTCCGGCCTCTCAATTATTGACTTGTCAGGAGGCAGCATACCATCAGGCACAAAAATTGCATCATAGAGAAAATCTCTCAGCATGTGCCTTTCTCCATGATGCATTTCACGTATTATCATCAAGAGTAGTATTCCAGTTCCGCCATTTCCTCAACTATTGACTTGAACACTGGAGCTGCTACCTCTCCTCCGTAATACCTTCCGCTTGACGGCTCGCCTATCGCTATAAGCATAAGGAACTTCGGATCCTCGTATGGCCAGAAGCCTATGAATGAGCCGACATACTTACCCGGCGCATATCCGCCTTTCCCTGCAACCTGTGCCGTCCCTGTCTTTCCTGCAACGTTCACAAGTTTAGTCGCTGCCTTCTTGCCCGTGCCTTCAATGATTACCCTGCGCATTGCCTGACGAATCCACGCCGCAGTCTCTGGAGTAATCACCTCGCGCATGACCTTCGGCTCGCCTCTGTAGACGACCTCCCCTAGAGAGTTCACAGCTTCCTTGACAATGTAGGGGCTCATGAGTTTTCCGCCGTTGACGACTGCCGCCATCGCCGTAACGAGCTGCAGAGGAGTAACCGCGAGTCCCTGACCGATAGCGATGTTTGCGGGAGTGATGCCTCTCCAGTTCTCGGGATAGGGCAGAATTCCCCTCGCGACTCCGGGAAGCTCGATATCCGTCTCCTGACCGAAGCCCAGTGCCGAGAGACTCTCGTAAGTCTTCATTCTGTCCGAGCGTATACCTATCTGCGCCATTCCGACGTTAGACGACTTCACGATGAGCTGTGCTGTGTCAACGTTGCCGAGCGCGATTCTTGCATCGGATTCCCTGATGAAGCCGTCAGCAACTTTGAGCTTGGCCGGGCAGAAAAACATCTCGTCCTTCCTGACTATCCCTCTATCGAGTGCAATAGCAAGGTATATCGGCTTGAATGTCGAGCCGGGTTCGTAGCCTCTGCTTATGACTCCGTTCGAGAGCGACTCGAGAGTGAGACTCCTTCTGTTCTGCGGGTCGTAAGTCGGGTAGCTTGCAGTCGCCAGAATCTCGCCAGTCATTGGGTTCATGCATAACGCTACAGCCCATTTCGCGCCGTTGTCCTGTGCTGTCTTGAAGAGGTGCTTCTCCACAACGTACTGAATCCTGCTGTCGAGAGTCAGAGTAACCGTCGGAGTAACTGTCCTGTGTTCCTGCTCGGTCTCGAGCATTGCTGCGGGCTGTGTACCTGAACGCCGGACTACTATTTTCTGGCCGGGAGGATTGTAGAGAGTCGAGTCCCAAGCCTGTTCAATGCCGGCCTGTCCCTTGTTGTCCATGTCGCAGAAGCCTAACACGTGAGACATCAGGCCATTGTTAGTGTACTTCCTGTAGGGTTCATCTATCTGAATGATTGCCTTGCTGTTTGCCCGAAGTGCCGAAAGTTTCTCTGCCTCAAAGTCTGAGGGCTTGCGCGTCAGCCATAAGAACTTGCTCTTTGTGCCGAGTGCAGCGTAAATTTTGGCGGTTATGTCCGGAGAAAGTATCTGTGATAACTCTGTGAGATCTTCTGAAGTGATTCGGCTGGGATCTGCTGCGAAGATTGGCCGCGTCTCGGAGATAACTAATGCGTTGCCTTTAACGTCCTGAATAATGCCCCTTGTGGATTTGAGGGGGACTTTCCGCCAATACTGATGCTGTGATTGCTGTAACACTCTTGGATTCGGGTAACAGTGCCGTGCTACCAGAGTTACGCTTATGATTGTGAAGAATAGTACGAACAATGACCAAGGATTAGCTGTCCCCCGTGATTTGTGTGATGACATTGTGAGTGATTACCTGCTCCTTACCGTCCGAATAGCCATGCCAAGCCTGAACGCCACCCCTGAAGTCCTGACGGTGTAGTCTTTCTTGCTGCTGCGAGTCCTTCGTTTCGGACACGTACAGGGAGAATCTCTGCCTTCACGGCCTTCTGCATACCTAAACTTTCACGGCAATATGAGTAAATTCTGATGGGTGCAACAAGCGCAGATAGTTCCTGACGCAATACTACTTCCTCTTCTGAATATTTCTGTATGGACTGGTTCACGGACTCCAAGTAGTAAGCCAGACGTGCCGAATGAAATCTGAGTATACCGAGTCCAATCACAAGACCTATGCAGACAATGAAGGCTGCTAAGAACTTTATGCCTATACTGATTTTGCTGCTGTTATTAGTGCTGGTAGTCTTATGCACTTCCCTTCGCCCCCGGTTCTCTAAAAAATTTTGTGGTTTGGATGCGGAAATAATATCACATTTCGCGTAAAATACCTAGTCAGCATTCATACAAAACGCCCTTAATTTTGCGCTGCGAGCTTTGTAATTCTCTGCAGTCTCCTCCTCAGAAGGCACTAACGGATGACGAGTGAGTATCTTTCCCTTCCCATCAGTCTGCCATTTACGGAACGCGTGTTTGATGAGTCTGTCCTCCAGTGAGTGATACGACACAAAGATTATAAGCGCGTCATGCGAGAGCGAGGGCAGAGAGTGAAGCAGATTCTCAAGTTCACCCATCTCGTTATTGACGTAGATTCGCAAGGCCTGAAACACTCTGCGTGCCGGATGAGTCCCCATCTTGCGCTGTACGGGCTGAGGCAGTGCAGAACGTATCACGCTCACGAGTTCCGCTGTCGTAGTGATTGGTGAAGTGCTGTGCTTGATGGCCTGAGCGATTAGCCGGGAGTATCTCTCTTCGCCGTAGTCCCAGAAGATTTTTGCGAGGGAGTCGGCATCGGAGAGCCGGAGGAGGTCTGCAGCACTCATGTCTTGGCCTGAAGGGTTCATGCGCATATCGAGCGGGCCGTCGTTCTGGAAGGAGAATCCCCGCTCCGGTAGAGTGAGCTGCATGTTCGAGACTCCCAAGTCGAAAACGTAAACGTCATAGTCTCTGCACTCCGGGATTTCGGCCAAGTTCCCGAAGTTTGCGTGAAGTGAACTGAAGCGCGAGGATGCTTCGTAGTCCCCGAGACGTTCAAGGGAAAATGCGATTGCCTGAGAGTCGCGGTCAATGCCGAGCACTGATGAGTCAGGGAAATGCTGAAGGATAGCTTCAGAGTAGCCACCGAGTCCGAGCGTGCCGTCAAGAATGCGTGCGTGCAGTGAGTGGGATGCAATGAGCGTGAGGACTTCATTAATCATAACCGGCTGATGATGCATTTAGTTACATACCTGCTTTCTTTGTTAATATGATGATACTGCGATAAAATTATAACCATTCCACATAACAATCAATAAATACTTTAAGGAGCGCGAATATACACATGCAAGACAATGCAAAATATATAGCCGATTCAATCCGTGAAATAGTTGAACGTTATAAAGGCTTCATAGCTATGTCAACTCTATCCGGCAGGATGAGCAGGGAGCTTAAAGACAAGATAGGCATCAAGGGCAATGCTTCGGCAAGTGTAATCATGAAGAAAATAGGGCCGATCCTTGAGGAAAATTTCCTGCTCCACACTAAGGGAAAAGCTCTGTACGTCATGATTCCCCGCGAGCCTGAAGACTTTCTGCTGGCTGAACTCTCGCCCGATAAGCCTGTGATGCCCGGCGAACTTGTCAGAGCATTGAAGCCGTTCCTCAAGTCAGAAGTTATTGCGCTTGTGAATGAGATGATTGCGTCGGGACGTGTGAGAGTAGATTTTGACGAGCGGTTTATGCCTCAGATATTCTCTGCGGAAAATGCGGAACGGGTACAGAGGCAGCCTGTGTACCCGGGAGCGTATACACGGGAGGAGTTCCGGGCAGTGTATGACGAGCTGCACAAGTACAGGGAGTTCGTGAGGATATGTGATGTCCGCAGGAGTCTCAACTGGCCGCGCGAGATATTTGACGAGATGGTGAGGACACTGCGCGACAACAGAACGATTAACCTTTTCAGGGCTGATGAGTCGATGCTGACGAAGGACGAGATACGGGACTGCTTCACTGACGAGAACAAATTCATAATGGGGATAATGACTTGGAATGGCAGATAATACTTCTATCTTTGAGCAGCTCAGAGCCGACAATCCCTTTGTCTCCTTTGCCTCCCCTCTCCCGTGGGAGAATGATAACCCTGACCTCCTGCAGTTAAACAGTGAAGTATCAGCAGAGATTGAGCAGCTTATTATGGAGAAACGCCGCAATCCTTCACTGCCGCTGTCAGGCCTGATATTCGGAGGAGAAGGCATAGGTAAGACTCATATGCTATCACGTATTCTGCGCAAGCTCAGGAAAAACGCGTGGAAGATAATTTTTGTAACCGTCCGGACGCTGACGAATCCCAAGCGGATAAATCAAGAGCTGCTGTCTGAAATATTGTTATGCATGAACCGGCCTCACAGTGAAGGGCGCACGCAGTTCGATATGCTGATGGATGAAGTGATGAGTGCGTATCATGAGCATAGATTAGAGGACACATTCAGCAGCGTTGACAAGTCGGACATGAAATTTTACCTGAAGCGCGACCTGCCGGGTATAGATAAGAACTTCCTGAAATGCCTTCTGCTTTACTTGAAGACTAACGACAGAATCGTTAAGGACGAGATTATTGACTGGCTGCGAGAAGGCCTCGACGAGGAAGAGTCCCAGAAACTAGGTCTGTCTATGAGGGATGCTACAGAAATGGAGGATACAGAGTGTGATAGCTTCGCAAAGAATATCATTATCTCTCTGGGCAGCCTGTTAGCTTATGCGCACATTCCGATGATAGTCTGCTTTGATGAGCTTGACTTCATGAAACACAACACCAAGCTCATAGAGTCATGGGGAGATGTCGTAGCCTTCATGATGAACACAATATCAGGCGTTCTCCCTCTCTGCTTCATCAAGATCGGCATCTGGGATGACGTGTTCCGTCCTGTACTCAATGTGTCAATAGTTCATCGTCTGCAGGCAGGCCAAGTAAATATGAATGGCTGTTCGATAGCACAGGCCAAGCAGTTAATACATGACAGAATAGCAGCACGATTCTCTGATGGAGCGGAGGAAAAATACAACTGGCTTATTAACAGAATGGGTAACACTTTGCATGAAGGAGACTCTCCCAGAACTGTGATCGAACTTGCGAGAAAAGCACTTAGAGATCCTACCGACCCTGTGGACAGCATCAAGGAGACCTACGAAGACGCGTGCAAGAAGGTACGCTCCGAGTCTTGGGCGTGGCCTCCTAAGTCTGAGCATCTGGTTACTGCTCTCCGGGCATGGCTCATCTCTCATGAAGGCTGTGAAATCGTTGGAGGTTATGGAAAATACATAAAGCTCTTGGCAAGATTCGGCGGGAAGTATTATGCATTTTCAGCACTCGCGCCGAAGTCAGCCTCAACAGCAACAGCAGGTGCTAATGAATGCCTGAGATTTATTGAGGAGTCCCCGGAAAGTTTCTGCTGCTACGTGATGGAGAAGAAAGCCCACAAGCCTACGTGGAGAAAGTTTCAGGAAAAGCTCAGTGAGTTTAGTGCTGCCGGAGGAAGTGTCTTAGTGCTTGATGACGACTCGCGCATAGCATGGTACGCATTGGCCTCTCTGGTGAATCAGATAAGCAACGGCAGCGTGAATATTTACAGCTTTGCAGGAAGCAGAATAGCAGCTCTTTCTGATGCCGGAGAGTTTCTCAGGAGCATTGACCTTGTGCCGGGAGTATTCGCCGCAGTTCCTCAGAAGCCCAAACCCGCGACTCCCATGTCTGTACCCGAGCCGAAATCTCCTGTGCCTATCCCCGAGCCGAATATTCCTGTGTATGCCCCCGACCCGAAATCTCCTGTGCCTGTCCCCGAGCATAAGCCTGACACAGTGAACATTGACTCCGAGAAGCTGAGGACAGCCCTAACAGAGATGCTGAAGTCCTCGCCGATGAAGATACTAGCTGCCGAGAAAGCGGTAACCCTTCTTGCGGGCAGGGATATTAATATCACCTACAATGAATTGCTGGCTTTCTTGGGAAAATGCAAGTCGTCATTCAGGGTGTATCCGTCAAAGAGCGGCTCTGACATGATAGGCCTTGCAGGTCAGGCGTAATGTTTCGGGTCTGCTATGCGAACGTGAGCGATATTGCAGTTTGCCAGAGATGCCCTGCACTTTTCGGCTACAAGATTCATATGCAGGAAAAAGATGCATGGCTTGAGGGCATAAAGGGCAAAGGCGATTACTACGGCTCGATGTTCCACAAGAATATTGCGCAGGTGTTCTTCGAGGCAGCGTCGGACTCTAAAAATACTCTTCACGTTCCGCTCGGCCGGGCAGTCTCCGGAGGAAGGGAAACTCTGGAGGAGTTCGTAAGGGAGAATATCTTCATGCCGTTCGTTGAGCGGTGCTCGGGCTGGTACACGCCGGGGCAGATCATGGCCGCCGCAGAAGGCGTAAGGGTGTGGGTGAAGGCAATGCACGAGTTCTTCAGGGAGATACCCTCGCTGATGATAGCTCCGCTGCGTAATATGCACGCAGTGTTTCATGCACCGGAACAGAAATTGCAGAGTTCTTGTGATTTTCCGGGCGAAGGAAAGCTCGTAGTTACAGGATGCTATGATGCCTTGATGTTCAATCCTGACAGGGCAGAGGCGAGACTGTTCGAGTTCAAGGGTTACTCTAAGAGCGATGCAGTTGTGCCGCTGTCGCAGAGCGTGATGTATGCGTGGCTGATTGAGCGTCTTTCGGGAATAGTGCCGTCGGTGGAGATAATCTATCTTGACGAGGAGGACAGAAAGCCTGACATATTTTCGCCTGAGAGCGTCAGGGGTATGATTAAGTCAGGATTGCCGGGGCTGTTTTATGCAGCGTTCAACACAATAAGGCTAAGGAGGCTGCCAAGAATTATGAAGGACAAAGATTTTTGCGGAGAGTGCAGATTCAGGAATGACTGTATGTCTGACTGGGGCGCAAAGTTCGGGAAGAGAAAAGGTGCATCACTTGTGAACGTAATGGTGTTCATGATGGCTTCGGTGATGATTATCAGCCATGCATTCTTCTTTTCTAACCTGTCATCAGAGAACATGGCACTTCAGGCAGAGACATTGCAGCGGAATTTCAGATATAATATGGCTCTCAGCTCGGCTATAGAGATAATAAGTGATGATAACTTCAAGTACAACACTGTTTCGCCTGAAGTCGTCAGCTACACAGATTTCAGCAAAGACTACACATCAACGCCTTCAGTAGTGCATCCCAGCGGGCCGAGGCTTCGGCATTATTCATCAGGGGATATATACATGAGCATTCATGACCTTTACTATAGTTTGCATGGATTCAACACAAGCAGCTATGCTTCACAAATCCAGAGAGTAGACAGCTACAGCACGGCAGCAAGCGCAAAAGCAATAATGCCGTTCAGGGTATTTCCTCCAATGCTGCCTGAATCAGGAGACACGCACACAAGATATTTTCTTGTCAGAGTCTACGGCACAGAGAAAACTTACGGAGAACGAGCCAATTCCGGCGGAAAAAGAGAACTCATGCATCAGGTGCTGGTCAGGCGCGATTCGTCAAAGCAAGGAAGCGAACGTGCAAAGGTTCTGACGTTTCAGGAGGTGTGGTACTAAGCTATGCCTTTCACTCTCAAGAAAAATACTCTTTCAGGAAATGCTGCAGGCCTCGCAATTCATGAGGACTGTCTGCGCTTCATAGAAGTTGATGAAGAAGATAACGTTATCAGGCAGGAATACGTCCCCCTGCCAGCCGGGTGCATAACTAACGGCAATATTAAGGATTTCGACATGCTGGAGTCCGCTTTATCACAGGCACACAAGCTCATAGGCAGATTACGCGAGCCGCTGGTCATAGGCATACCTCCCGGAGATACTATCATGCGTCTTCTCAGCCTCCCCAACATGAGCATTGAGGACGTGCGCGGAACTATCGACCTGAATTTTGATGAGTACTTCCCCTACCCGAGACCTGAAGCAGTCTTTGACGCAATACGCATCCTGACTCCTGCAGACGTTCACGAGCGCGAGGAAATCACAGTGCTGGCAGTTGCGGCAAAACGCGATCTCGTCGAGCGTCTTCTCGACACAGCACGCAAGGCCGGTATACCTGCCGGAGCAGTCGAGCCGTTCAACTTCTCAATGCTGCGGGCAATCCCTGAAGCTCAGGAAGGCTTGAGCATCTTTGTCTCACCTCACACAGTTATAGCCGTCTACAACGGAGCAGGAATATTCTTCAGGGCAGCTAACAACCTCGCAGGTACTCAGGACATCCTGAACACTATGCAGTTCATCGAGACAACCTACAGGAATGTGCGTGTGAGCCGGTTAATACTCTTCGGCCTGAACTTCCAGCTCAAAGCAGATTCGGGAATAGAGATAGTCAACGCAAATGATGACTTCCTCGCTGCTCACGGCCTGGCACTCCGGGACAGCATGGACACCCAGCGGCTCGACATCAGGCCAAGCGCATACGTCGAACTTGAACGCCGGAGGTACTCATTCAACCCTAACAGAATTATTCTCTGGGGGCTTCTTGTGGCGTTCGTCATGCTGTCAATAGGCACTATATCCTTTGCCTACATGCGCATTCATGATATTAACCTTGAACTTGAGGACAAGAGAGTTGCTAATAATGACCTGCTTAATCAGCGGACAGCTCTTCAGCGGAGCAATGCAGAACTTGAGCGTCAGCAGAGACATACTCAGGAGGTGCTGGACTTTCTGAGAGGAGATATGCCGGTGCTCGAGATAATGAATGCTCTTGAGGCTCATTTTGCGGCGGGCATAAAGTTCGATGAAGCAGATTTCTCGCGTACATTCATGGCAGGAATTACCGTAGTGATTGACGGCAAGGCTGCGGACGAGAAAACTATACTTTCAATGACGGAAGGCCTGAAGCAGAGCGATTTGTTCAATGACGTGAGGCTGCCAATCTCTCAGAAAGCACAGACGGGGCAGGTAATCTTCAAGCTGATTTTACGAGTTAAGGAGGCAAACTAGATGAGAAGCAGAGCATTTTCTCTTGTAGAACTGGCAGTAAGCATAACGATAATGGGAATAATGGCCGGAGCTGTAGTGCTGAACATGGACAGTTTAGGCGGTCAGTCGGCACAGTTGGAGGCGGAGAAAGCAGCAGCATATATACAGACTTATCTGCGGAGAGCTGACATTACGCAAAACGGTGTGTGGCTTAACATTCAGGAAAACTATATCGACGTATGCACAGGTATTCAATATGACAGTAATGCGGTGAAAAAACTAGAGGCCAGCCCGCATTGTTCTTACAGTACTTCGGATAAGGGGCTGCGTTACAACACTGACCTTCAGCCAACTCCAAGCAGCAATTATAAGCTGATAAGCAAAGACAGCATAGTAAGCCTCAGCGAAAACATAACTGCACAATACCGGATAACGGTCAAGGGTGCGGATAATAAATACTGCGATATACTCATCGGAAAATAGCATGAAGAGACCCGGCCTCCTGATAATTGAGCTGTTAATTGCCCTGATGGTACTTGCTATAACAGCAGGTGCATTCACACTCAGGGCTGACATGTGGACGATAACGGCCAAGCGTGAGGCAGAAAAAATATTTGCCAAGCTCTCCAGCCTCATGCTCAAGGCTGACAGGACACATACACATTTTCAGCTCAATGTAGATGACGGAAAAATACGTATACAGTGGAACAGCGAATATACTAACTTAGTGAAAGGGAAATATCGTTTTGTTGAAAATCTGCCCGCCAGCAAAGGCTGCAAATACTCTTGGAATGCACCGGGCGATGTTATCTACTATTCGTACATTACTAACATGTATTCTCAGGGAACGACCATAACAGTAACTGGAAGAGGCAAGCCCTATTACGTAATCATTGCCACAGTCGGCAGCAGAGTCAGAATCTCAGACACTCACCCCTGAAAGCTCCTGCTTGCAGAATTACTCTCTGCGGATGGCCATAACGGTAACCGGCAGAGGCAAGCCCTATTACGTAATCATTGCCACAGTCGGCAGCAGAGTCAGAATTTCGGACACTCGCCCCTGAAAGCTCCTGCTTGCAGAATTACTCTCTGCGGATGGCTATAACAATAACGGGCAAGGACAAGCTCATTGCTGCAGCCGGATTCAGAGTCAGAATTTCAGATACACCCCTTAAAAGCTCATAGCCTGTGAATTATTGCTATAATAGGCGCAAAAAATTTACAGGATGTGCTTCAACTTTGCAGAATAATTCTCACACACGTAAACGCAAGAAAAAACGCAGCATAGCATCATTGCTTAAGGGCATATTGTTATTTATAGTGATAGCCTCAGCGGCAGGTTCAGCAATAGCCTCATACTATCTCAAGCGGCCTTCTGAGTTCTGGGAAAACTTCATCCCCATACCAGAAGGCGAAACAGTGAGCGTATCAATTGAAAGCGGCATGACAGCAGCACAGGCAGCAAGAGCCTTTGAGATTCAGGGAGCATTGGATTCCGGTTCTCCCGTCCAGCTCATGAAGTGGATGGTAAAGTTCGGCATTGACAGAAAAATTCGTGCAGGACATTACAACGTAGTACCCTCTGACCCGTGGAACTTGGCCCGGCAGCTCCGGACAGCTAAACCCGCACTCCTCAAAGCGCAGGTTCTTCCGGGAATAGACATCTTCGCACTCTTGGAATCCCTAGAGAGCCAGGACAGAAAGATAACGCGTGAAAATTTCTGCAAGGCTCTCATGAACGACAAGAACTACCCCCCCAAGATGGCCGAGTTAATCAAGACGCTTCCGAACGATGAATACACCCGGGCTGCCTTCCTGATGCCGGAAACATATATGCTCGTTGAGAGAACGGCTGACGAGGTCGTAAATGCTTCTGCTTCTGCATGGTGGAATCACTGGGGCGAGTTCATCACCGACCACAAGCTAACCTCTAAGGACGTTCAGGAGGCCTCAATCGTCGCCTCAATGGTTGAGCGTGAAGTCCTGTTTGATTCAGAGAGCCGGACTGTAGCAGGAGTGATTCACAACAGGCTTCGCAAGAACATGAAGCTGCAGATAGATGCAACGGTAGTGTATGCATGGAGGCTCAAAGGCGAGAAACTTACGCGGGTTCTCTACAGGCATCTTGACATCGATTCGCCCTACAACACCTACAAGATTGCGGGGCTGCCCCCGAGACCTATATGCGTTCCCGGAGCGGAGGCATGGGGAGCAGCACTTGATCCCGAGTACAACGAATACTATTACTACGTTGCGGACAAGAGCGGCTATCACCATTTCTCGAAGACCAACGCGGAACACAACCGCACGATCAAGCAGATACGTTCAGAGAAGTAAAGGAGGTTACACATTTGGCCAGAAAACAGCAGGAAACTCAAGGCGGAAGCTGGGGAGAAATGATACTTATTGTGCTGATGATAGCGTGCATATACTTCATGCTTTCACTGTTCGACAGCTCATTAACCGGCGAGAACGGGCGCGAAATCGGAAAGTATCTCAGGAACAAATGGGGAGGAGCAGTGATAGTACTTCTGCTGTTCGTGCTTTATGTGTGCACAGCTAAATTCCTGAAGTTCAGAATCCCTAAACTTCCGCGCCAGATATTAGGGACAATTCAGCTCTACATATCCTTTGCCTTCATGCTCGGCTTCCTCAAGGAGACAGGCTGGAGTTCGGAGCTGACTCTCTTCAGGCCCGGAGACTTCGGCTCGGGGATCGCTAAATTCTTCGTCCTCAACATCGGGACGTTCATCACGCTCATACTCGTAGCATGTTCCTTCCTGCTGTCGGCGTTCTTCTTCGGCTCGCGAATCCTGAAGCTCTCCATGCCCGACATGTCCTCACTGCGTCTCAGGGTCAGGAGGCGCAGACCACGCAAGCCCTCCCGCCAAAACAGACGCAGCACAGATGACTATGATGAAGACCGTCCGGAGGATATACTCTTCACGCGCAATATCCCCCAGCCCAAGCTCACGCAGAATGACGAGGACGACAGCGCACAGATTTCTGACATCATGCAGAACTTCAGCATACAGTTTCCGAAACTGAAACCCGCTCCGGAGGACCCGCAGCCTAAGCCGAAGATCGATCCTGATTACGGCACAAAGTCAGGCCGTCAGGCTCTCGAGAAGATCGACGACGCACTCGCCATCCTCGACTCCGGAGGCAACGCTCCCAGAAAGCCCGAGCCTAAGTCATCATCTCGCACCCGCAAGCTCCGCAGGCCTCTTCCCGAGCTGACTTTTCCCGGCCCGGACTCGGAGTCCGACGCACCAGACACACGCAAGGCACAGCCCGAGTTACGCACAGAGAGTTCACGCAGCAGCGACGAGTCAGTCTTCCCACCTCCGCCGGAAATCTTCGGTGAACGCTCGCGCTTCGACGCATCGAGAGCAGCCCCCAGAGATTCAGGCAAGCAGGGACGCGCAATCATCACGACGCTTAAGAACTTCAACGTGAACGCATCAGTGGCGCAGGTAGTTGCAGGGCCGTCAGTGATTCAGTACAAGCTCGAACTCTCCCCGGGCGTGAAGATAAGCAAGGTTGCAGGACTCGATGAAGAACTCTCGCTGGACTTGGCCGTCATGTCAGTGCGCATTGAGGCTCCCATTCTCGGGACTCACTACGTCGGCATAGAGATTCCAAATCCTGAGCGCAAGACAGTATCACTGAGAAGCATTATCGAGTCGGGAGAGTTCATCAACACGGATGCGAGACTGCCTTTACCGCTGGGAGTGAAGACGGGCGGGAAGATTCTTGTGCGGGGGCTTGAGGAAATGCAGCATATGTTGATAGCCGGCAACGAAGGCTCGGGCAGACGGACATTCATCAACTCGTGCATCATGAGCCTGTGCTCAATAAGACGGCCTGAAGAACTGAAGCTGATTCTCATTGACCCGAGACACGTAGAGTTCCCTGCTTATGAGGGACTCCCGCATCTCATGGCCGAACCCGTCAACGATCTCAAGACTGCCCTAAAAGCTCTGGAATGGGCGTGCAGCGAGATGGAGAGACGGACTGCGGAATTTGCTGACGAGAAGGCCCGGAACATTGAGGCCTATAACCGCAAGGTCAGCAAGGGCAAACGTATTCCCGAGATCGTGATAGTGATCAGCGAGCTGTCGGATCTCATGTACGCTCCGGGCAACGAGTTCGGAGACCTGCTCGTGAAGCTGGCCCGCAAGTCAGCAGGTGCAGGAATTTACATGCTCATTGCAGCACAGAAGCCTTCGCCCGACGTGTGGAGTTCGCAGATGAAGGCTCTCGTTACGGCAAGGGCAGTGTTCGCACTGAGTGCACAGGCAGACTCGAGAAACGCTATCGACTCTCAGGACGCGGCCAAGCTCACCGGTAAAGGCGATATGCTGTTCATGAGCACGAGCAACCCTGTAGCTGTGAGGCTTCAGGCACCGTACATCAGCGAAGAGAAGATAGCTGACTTCACAGAGTACATGACTAACAATCTCGAGCCTCCGGAATACACGAAATTCTGACAAGTTCACGCCCTCCTGCGTCAGAGTCAGGGGGGTATATTTTTCACTCATGCTACAATAAATCACTCGTTCATCACAAAAACTTTAGGAGCATAGACATCATGAACTATAAATATCAGCGCGTTCACCTGATGGGCATCGGAGGAGCAGGAATGAGCGCACTAGCAAAACTCTTACACGCAAGGGGACTCGAGGTTACAGGCTGCGATCTTCAAGAGCCTCACTATGACCTCAGCGGTATACCCTGTTTGCCCGGACACTCTGAGCAGCACATCACTGACATCAAGCCGGACGCATTAATTCTCAGTTCTGCAGTACATCACGACAACCAGGAAGTCATCTGCGCACAATCCCTCAGCATTCCCATAATCTCACGCGCGCAAGCCTTAAGTTCACTCTTCAATGAATCATCAGGCATAGGCATAGCTGGAGCGCACGGCAAGACCACGACATCATCAATGACCGGCCTAATCTTTCTCAGGGCAGGCATGAACCCGACAATCTACGTCGGAGCAAACGTCCCCGACATCGGAAGCAACGCAGTATCAGGGACGGGCGAACACTTCATCGCCGAGCTTGACGAGTCAGACGGAACATTCGAGCTGTTCCACCCGGAAATCGCAATAATCACTAATGCAGACTGGGATCACGTAGACCACTACCCGACCCGCGCGTCAGTCATCGAGGCCTTCACGCGTTACGCTGACGGCAGAAAACAGGGCGGGACTCTGATTCTCTGCGCTGAGGACGAGGGAGCTTCACAGGTTTACGAACGCTGCAGCAAGTCTCGCGGAAAGATTCTGCGTTACGGCTGGGGAAAGTCTCACGACTGGGGAGCGTATGATGTCGAGTCTACACACGGAGGCGGAATCTCCTGCACTGTCTCGCACAACGGCCAAGAACTCGGGAGACTCTCTCTCTCTGTCTCCGGCGAGCACAACATCATGAATGCTCTTGCTGCTATTGCGTCGGCTGATGTATGCGGAATAGACTTCACCACTTCATCATCAATCCTCAAAGACTTTCACGGCTCGGAACGCAGAATGCAGATCAAGGGCATAACGCACAGCAACATTCTTGTGATGGACGATTACGCACACCACCCTTCAGAGATTGCGGCGACCCTCAAAGCAGTACGGAGCATTTACCCGGAACGCAGGCTCGTCGTCGTCTACCAGCCTCACAGATTCTCACGCACAGCGAAATTTGCCCCCGACATTGCCGGAGCACTTGGCCGGGCCGACAAGAGTTTTGTGCTGCCTGTGTACTCTGCCGGAGAGTCAGCACTGCCTCACAGTTCATCAGAGGAAGTTGTGAAGTTCGGAGAAGGAAAAATAGAGTCAGCAAGTTTTGATGAGGTCGGTGAACTTCTGAAGGAGTGCGTGAAGCCCGGAGATATTCTGCTGACTATGGGGGCGGGCGACGTTTACAAGCTGGGTGAAAATTTCGTGAATGAGAATCAAACTCTTTAGGGTATAATTACGAGAAAAATTTATCAGGATTTATTGAGTGCACAATGTTGACTAATAATATACATTCTGCTTTGCCCCATATGACGCTACACGAGAATATGCCTCTTGCTCCGTTATGCACTCTTGGTGTCGGAGGAGAGGCTGAGATTTTCGCAGCTCCCTCATCGATAGAGGACATGCACATATTGTTTTCCGCTGTCATGAAGGAGGGAGTCCCTGTGTATGTTCTTGGCGGAGGCAGCAATGTCCTGTTCCCTGACGGCCTCATTCGCGGAGTCGTCATCTCTACTCAGAATCTTAACTCCATAGAGTGGCGTACTCCCATCACGGCAGATATAGATGCGGGCTTCAAGCTCTCGGGAATCATGAAGGCTCTTCGTGAACGGGGACTCGGAGGCTTCGAGTTTGCAGCGGGCATTCCCGGGACTCTCGGCGGAGCAATAGCAGGAAACGCAGGCACAGGCGGACACGGAGTCTGTGAGTGCGCGGAATACGTGTGCACTATTGAGCCTGACGGGACGATAAGGAACTGGAACGAGAACGAGATAGCTTACTCTTACCGCAAATGCTCGCTCTCTGACGGAAAACGCATAATCGTCTCTGCACGCATGACCTTCAGGACAGCACAGCCCAAAGATAAAGACGTTCTGGAGAGTTATCTGCTCAGGCGCGGGACACAGCCTCACGGTCTGCGCAATGCCGGGTGCACGTTCAAGAATCCTGAAGGCAATTCCGCCGGAAAACTTCTCGATGAATGCGGGTGCAAAGGACTTCGTGTAGGTGATGCAGTAGTCTCTGACCTGCACGCAAACTTTATCCTGAACATGGGACACGCAACAAGTTCTGACATTCTGGAACTTATCAGGCAGTGTTACCAGAGAGTATATGACAGCACGGGTATCAAGCTCGAACCTGAGATAAAAATACTCGGCCCGTGTCCGTGTATATAGCAAATTGTGCGCCGCAGACTCCTTATGCTTGTTATGCTGATAGGCTGTATGACACGCATTTATGAATATAGGTTCTGGTTCACCCTCAAGAATTACCGGGTTGAGGCACAGTCTCAGGCACTCGAACAAAGATTGTGGGAGGTGTTCCCTCAGAGATGCCTTACGTTCTGGCCGCACCTCGTCAAGGACTCTAAGGGCATGAAAGATTTTCTTGAACGCGATATGCCTGTCATTGTAGATACTAAGATGGAGAGCTTAGGGAGATTCAAAACCTCCATAACTTGGCGCAAGGCATGGGTAAAAGTCAACTGGCGCGGAAGAATCTGGTGCATATCACGCGACGGAAAAATGTGGCTCTATGAACCGGGCAGGCCTTCAGAGGCAGAGGCAGGTAATCTTGTCTGGCAGGTCCCGGAAGACGGCGGCTCTGATGAGGTGAGAGTCCAGCTCCCTATGTCCGGAGTGTTCGACTCGCCGGTGAGCACAGAAGTCATTGACTCGTTCCTCGAGGAGTTCAGGGGCTGCAGGTGGTTTGAGGCAGCGCAGGAGATCAGGTGGGGGCGGCGTGCAGGAATGGACTTGTTCACTCTGAAGCTGGCGCACGGAAGGCAGAAGTTCGAGCTGTACCTTCAGCGTGAGAAATATTCATATCAGTATATAGGGCCGGCGATAGACGAAGTATTTGCTGATCTGATAAGCAAGGGCGGCAATTATGTAATTGATGCGACGTATGCTGGAAAAATCTCAGTACGTAATTTATAGATACATCAAAACAAGGAAGGGATTAGAGACAAAATGCCGGGTGAGAGAAGATCGGACAACCTGATTGTAGGGTTGAGCTTAGGGACAACAAAGACCACGATGATAGTTGCGGAGAAGAACCCGGACTATCCGGATTCTGTGCACGTAATAGGTTTTGGGCCAGCTCCCTCGAAGGGCATTGCTAAGGGCATAATAGTGAGTCTTCCGGACGCCCGGCAGTCCGTGATGAGAGCATATCAGGAAGCCCAGAGCATCACCGGAATATCAGCCAAGAGGCTCAAGAACGTAATAGTGGCCTTCAATGCGCTCGATGTTCAGAGCGAGTCGACACACGGAATGATAACGCTCGGCGGACGCGATTCCAAAGCAGTAGAGGAAGATGCGCTGCGCAACGTAATAGACCGTGCAAGAGATTACGTCCCTATGAGAAGCAATATGTATTCACTCCACATGATCCCCACCAGATACGAACTTGACGGCCAGAATGTAGACGAACCGCTCGGCATGAACGGATCACAGCTTGACGTGTGGCTGCAGACAGTAGCATTCCCGATGACTTACGTCCAGAACGTAGTGAGCTGTGTGCAGGGAGCAGGGCTGAGAGTCAGAGGCCTTGTGCTTAAGCCGCTTGCGTCATCACTCGGAGCAGTCTACGAGGAAGAGATGCGCGCGGGGTGCATATCAATCTGCATAGGCGGAGGAACTACAGGAATAGTGCTTTACCGCGGGGGGCGTGCTTTCCGTGTGATGAGCATACCCATCGGAGGCGAACACATACGCAGGGATTTGGCGACAGTGCTTCATATGACGCTTGGAGAGGCCGAGCACCTCAAGAAGAGAATATTTGCTGCAAACGAGGACGACCTGAGAAGTGAAGGCGTAGATGTAGACCTTGCGTATCAGGTGATATATGCGCGTCTTGAGGAGCTTTTCGGAGAGTATATCCGCAACGCATTAGCCGAGTGCACGCCTCAGCATTTTCCCGGCGGAATAATCCTGTCGGGCGGTGTGTCTGAGACTCCGGGTATAGATATGATGCTCGGAGACATTCTGCAGATGCCTGTGCGGAAAGTTGAAGAGCCGATTTACGCGATGCCTCCGGGACTCGACACAGCAGCGTATGTGAGCCTCGCAGGGATTCTCAAGTACCACGCCGTAACTGAACAAGACCCCTACATGTTCATCAAGTCCGACCAGCCGCTGCCCGGACTCGCCGATAACTCGGAGGAACGTGAACGCCAGGAGCAGAGCAGGAGAGCACGCAGGGAACGCGAACGTGATCCTGAAGACGACGACCCCGGGCGTGAAGAGCCGGAGGATTATGGCCGCGACTATGGACGTGATGAGCCTGATGGCGGTTATGACGGCGGTGATGATGGCGGGTATGATGAAGAGCCGAAGCCCAATCTTAAGGAAGCACTCGGGGGGTTCATGGAGAAGCTCAAAAATTTGTTCTAGCGCATGAGCAAACTTGTAATGCCTGAAAAAATACAATAAAATATTTTTTCCAGACAGCGAAGAAGGAGGAAGATTAGTTAATGAATCAGGATAACTTATTCACTATGGCAGACGGAAATACTCAGAAGAATGAGAAACTAGTTGTGTTCGGAGTAGGAGGCGGAGGAGGAAACGCCCTTAACCACATAATAGACTCAAACGTTCAGGGAGTAGATTTTGTAGCTGCGAATACAGACGGCCGAGCTTTGGAGTCCAACAGAGCACCCAACAGAATTCTGTTAGGCGAGACTCTGACACGCGGACTCGGTGCAGGAGCTAATCCCGCAATGGGAGCTAACGCCGCAAAGGAAAGCATCGAGAAGATCCGCGAATACATCAACGGAGCGGATATGCTGTTCGTAACCGCAGGAATGGGCGGAGGGACAGGAACAGGAGCAGCACCCATAATTGCCGAAGCCGCCAAAGAAATGGGCGTTCTGGTTGTCGGAGTAGTAACTAAGCCTTTCGGTTTCGAGATGCGCAAACGTATGCTCACGGCAGAAGAAGGAATTGCCCAGCTCAAGAAGAATGTTGACGCGCTGTTAATCGTCGAGAATCAAAAATTGCTGGAGATGGATAACGGCCTCAAGATAAAGATAGTTGACGCATACAAGAAGGTAGATGAAGTTCTGCGTCAGGCAGTGCAGGGAGTAACCGACCTTATCACTAAAGAGGGCTTCATCAATCTTGACTTTGCGGACATCAAGACAATACTCAAAGCTCCCGAGAACGGCACAGCAACAATAGCGATTATGGGCATGGGCGAGGGCGAAGGCGAGGGCCGTGCACGCAAAGCAGCAGAACAGGCCATCAATTCACCGTTAATGACTCTCGACCTCTCGGGCGCAAAAGGTATGCTGCTGAACGTTACGACCGGCCCGGAAATCACGTTAGGCGAGATGACGGAAGCAGCAGACATCATCCAGACTACTGCCGACGTAGATGCGCAGGTAATCTGGGGACACGTTATCGATGAATCTCTCGGCGACAAAGTACACGTTACACTGATTGCGACGTTCCCCGAAGGAGCAGCAGTGAAAGCAGCAGCACCAGCCCGTGCCGCAAAAGCAGCAGAGAAGCCGGAGACTCCGAGACAGCCTCAGCAGCCGGTGAGACAGCCTCAGCCTGCAGCCAGAACAGGAGGCAGGACTCTTTTCGATGTGTACAAGCAGAGGACTGCAGGTGCGCAGAAAGGATTTGTTGAGAGTCCCCTGACTTCGCCGGAAGAAGAACGCAGTGTATTTCCTGATTCATTGAGGAGGAGCTATGACCAGCCAGCACTCTACAGAAGAGACAGCCGGAACTGAGAGACGGCCTAGAGTCAGAAGGGGCATCAAGAAGCGCGGGATATTGCCCTCGTTCGGGGATATTGTCCTGCCGATCGTCAGCATTGCAGCAGTAGGTCTCCTGATTCTTGCGGGACGGCAGTTCTTCATCAACGGCATAAAGTCTTCTCCTAGCATAACGTCTACACGTGCTTATGCTGATTCTCCTGCGCTGCTTGCTGAACGTGAACGCGAGAAGGAAAGGGCAGAGCGTGAGCGTGAGAGAGCATCTGCTGTTCCTGCGGTTAAGCCTGTTTCTGCAGAAATAGCCGTGCCTAAAGATGAGAGCGTTGTTCTTGCGGAAGTCGCTCCTCCTATCCCGCTTGTTGCTGACAAGCCCGCAAACACTCCTGCTCCCAAGAAAGCAGAACCAGAAAAGCCCGCATCTCCGGCAAAGACTGCTGCTAAGAGTGCACCTGTCCCGCTGAACAAGCAATGGCGCGTGCAGATAGGCGCGTACACGTCGAAGGCAGGAGCACAGGAAGCCGTGAAGAAGCTCAAACGTGCGGGCTATAAGGCGACAATATACCAGAATCCTGCTTCCAAACACTTCAAAGTCTGGCTTGAAGGCGGACCCACTAAGTTCTATGCTGACCGCATCGTCGCAAAGATGAAGCAGCTCGGCTACAAATCCAGCTTCGCATTTCCTCCAGCGAAATAGATATTTCACGGGCAGGTGCTGAGAGATTAGGCCTGCCTGTTATTTATGCCATGACACACACAACTTTTGACACACTAGAAAATTTACTGCACACACATTCAGCTAACGCAATCATCCCCGGCCTCGAGAGAATATCGCGATTGCTTGAACGTCTCGGCAATCCGCAGGACTCCTTCAGGTCAATTCACATTGTAGGCACGAACGGCAAAGGCTCGACGGGAGCGTTCATCTCGTCAGTTCTGAAAGCGTCGGGCTATCACACAGCGTTCTACTCGAGTCCGCACCTCGAGAGTCCGGGAGAAAGACTCCTCATTGACGGCCAGGCTCTGAGTCCTGAAGACTGGGTACGGGCTGCTCAGGAGACAGCGGGAGTGATTCATGAGGGAGAGGACTTGCCTTCATACTTTGAGCTTCTGACAGCTAGCGCGTTTTTGCTCATGAGGCAGCAGAATATTGATGTCGGAGTCGTTGAGGCCGGCTTGGGCGGAAAACTTGACGCTACTAACACAATGCATAACGTCATCTGCTCGGTGATTGCCTCGATCTCAATTGACCACACAGAATACTTAGGCCCGACTCTTGAGAGTATTGCAGGTGAGAAGTTCGCTGTAGTCCGCAGGAATACCCCTGCATGTTTCTCAGGGAGTCCAGAATCATTAATCCCTATGTTCAGGAATGTATGTGATGAGCGGGGAGCTTTGCCCTTCGTCGTTAGCGAGGAGGCAAGAGTCGGGAACGTCAGAGTCTCTCCTGAAGGCAACACGTTAGACTTTGCAGCGAATGGCTTTGAGCTTCAGGGAGTCAGGACCGGGCTTATCGGGAGCTATCAGGTGAAGAATGCTGCTCTTGCGATGTCTGCGCTGTCGCTCGTGAGGGATGTGCTGCCCAAGATTACGGAAGAGTCCGTGCGTGAAGGAATGCGCAGTGCGTCTTGGCCGGGAAGGCTCGAGGTGATGGGTGATGTTGTTCTTGACGGAGGGCACAACTACGACGGAGTCGCGAATCTCTGCCGGAGCGTGAGGGAATTATGGCCGTCATCATCAATTGGGAT
>JAFSUD010000036.1 GCA_017445405.1 Synergistaceae bacterium | reverse complement strand
CCGGAAATGTCGCGACGCTGTGAGTCATGTACACCTTCAGGGCCGTCAATAGATACTCCGGGCTTGATAGCATAGTCCTTCAGGAGTGAGAGTATTTCGCCGTCAAGAATCGTCCCGTTAGTCTGGATGTTCAGCGTAAATTTCAGGTCGGGTGCTTGCGTGAATAACTCATCAATGCATTTCCTGTACTGACTCACAGGAATTAACAGCGGTTCTCCTCCGTGAAAGATTATGCACGGGTTGGACTCTCCGCGTTCACTGGCTAACCCAGCAAACCACAGAAGGGCATTCGTCATTTCGGACTCCGTCATCATCCCTGAATGGGTCTTATCTCCGACAGAACAATATGCACACCTGAGGTTGCAGGAGTTGTTAGCCTTGAGAATCAGTGTCAGCATTTCAGGCCGGTAAGCTCGCGTTTAGCTTTCTCTATCTCTATTCCTGCCGACTTCCGGAGATCCGCTACAGGAGCTATCAAGCTATCCGATAACTTCCTCATGATGCCCGGCACCTGCTCCCTGAAAATTGCCTCCACACTGCGCCTCACATCAGAGAGTACTTCCGTAAGGTTCACACCTAAATCTATATTCCTGTGTTCGGTTATAGTCTTCAGCCTGAAGCTGTGAAATTTCGCCCCAAACCACGATTTCACATGCTCGATTATTCCGTCAGGGTCTCTCTCGTAACGCTCCGATACTTGGCGGTTGTACTCTATTGTGTCGTGCCTCATGCTCAGCCCCGAAATTCCCCCGACTTTCAGAGTCGCAGCATACTCCGACAGAATATTTTCACTGCCCGCAAACTTCTCCGTACATGTCGCCAGAATCACGCGGTAGACCTCACGGCTGACTATCTCCTGCAGCTCATCAGAACTCAGGCTTGCACTTCCGGACTCTACTTCCTGCGCCTTACTGGTTACTATCGATGTTACTTTGTTCATGCATTCGTTCAGCATCTTGTACTGGAGATTCTCATTGTCTTCACTGAGGGTGCGCTTCATGTCCTCAAGAATCTTCATGTGTTCCGTGAGTGTGCCGTCCGCAGTTCCGAGTGCTTTCACTATCTCGTCTATCATGGCGTTGATTCTCCCTGATGGTGTAGCAAGTTTCAGCTTGCCCGCCTCGTTACGGGTTATGCTGATCAAGATTGCAAGAAACTTCTTCAGGTTGCTCGCCTCAAACATGGCTTCATCATTATTCTTCAAGCCCTCAATTGCCAGCTTCGTGGAGATCGTCAAAACTTCCTTGTCCATGTTAATCCTGATTCCATGCTTCACAAGTTCATCGCGAATATACTCCTCCATGTCTCTGCGGTCTTTCTCGGATCTTGGCCCCAGTACACGAATAATATTGCCTTCATCGTCTACATCCTCTGGTGTATCGTCTGACTGTGTAAGCAGCAGCACAAATCTCTTCTGTCTGGCGTAAAGTGCCTTCAGTTCCTTGAAATCCTGCTGAGTCCCCGCAGCGTCAGAGTTGCTCATGTACACAATCAAGTCCGCATTGTCCACAAAACTTTTCGCAAGCATCTCGTTATCCCAAGTTACGCTGCCTATACCCGGCGTGTCTATCCACACCATTCCGCCCAGCCTGAATAACTGTATCGTACTCGTTGCCTCGTTGGGGTCGACTCTGAAGCCCTCTTTGCCCTCCTCGTCAAACTCCGCAAGTTTTGCCTGAGTAGTCTTTTTCCCGCGATCTATCACCGTAACCGTTGGGCGAGGCTGTATCTTGTCGTATGATGTCGCAATCCCCAAATCCCGAATCACGTTCCCCATGATGAAGTTTCCTGTGTAGCTTTTTCCTGCCTTCACCTTCCCGAACACAGCAATGTTGAATGAGTCCTCATACTCATTGATGAACTTCATGCCTCTGCGTGTTGCCTCCAGACTCGCAGCTACACGTTGCAGCATCTCCTCAAGTCCTGCTGTCTGCTTTCTGGAGATATCCTCAAGTTCTGGATTCTTCACCTTCACTTTTCTTCCGGTAAGCTCACGAATAGCTGCCTCAAAACGTGAGATACATTCCTTCACCTGATTATTCCGGCTCTCCGCTTGGGCTTTGACGTTCTGAAAGTCTGCTTTGCTCTCTAACATTACGTCAACAAATTCATTGATTGATGCTATGGCGTTCATGATTGGCTCTCCTTCTCAAGACTCGAAATCTTGTCAAGTATGTTGTTGATGACTACAAGCTCATCGTTAAGGTTTGATGTCTCTGATGACTCTGCTGCGTCCATTCTGCGCTGAATCTTTGCCCTTGCGTCCTTATCCATTGCTGACTGATCTACACGCATTGCTGTCTGCGTCTTGAGGCTGTATGTATCAAGTTCAGGGTTCACATTGTTGGATTTGTGGCTTGAGAGTGCACTTGCCGCTGTCTCTGTGTCCGACTTCAGGATTTCGAGTCTCCTGCGCTGACGTTCCGCGTAATCACTGTAGTCGCTATGATTGCTGTAGTTGTCGTAATCACTGTGTGCGCTGTGGTCCTCATGAAGCATTGCACTGGCCACTACTCCGCCTACTGCCCAGAAAATTACTGCCATGATTCAGCCTCCCTATATGCCGTAAATATAATTCTTGAAGCCCTGATACTCTGAGGCATTATCTGAGGCGTTATAGACTTCCTGAAGTTTGTTGATGACTATTGACCTCATACTGCTGAACTCGCCAAGTATCACCCGCCACTTCTCGAATGCTCCGCTGTATCTGGACTTGATACGCCTCTTCCGGTTCTCTATCTCCTCGCTGACTTCACGCTTCCTAGCGTTGAGTGCGTCTCTGCTCTCACTGCACAGCCTCAAAATTTCCCCGCGCCTGAGTACTGCTGCTCTCTCCGCGAAGTTCTTACCGGCAGAAATCACTAACTCCCTGAGTTCCGGTATTCCGCTCGCGTTCTGTAGTCCGGTTTTGCCTTTCTCCACACCAGTCTTGTAGCGTTTCGCACTCACCTCAACAAAACGTATCTCCACGCCGTTCAATGCCTCCAGCACCTGACGCTTTATCTCGGTCCGCAGTTTCTCTCTGTCCTCCTCGTTGTCGATTCTGTCCGTCCATGTCGACACGAAGATTAACCGCTCAGAAAGAGTCTCACGGCTTATTCCTCCTGCTATGCGCTTCAGCCAGTCATATTCTGGACGGTCAAGCATTCCGCGATTCACGTTATGCGTCATGAGAATAATATCCGCCTCCATCAGCATATTGAAGGCTGTAGCGTCATCCATAAAGTTCGCGTCAATTCCGGGCGTGTCAAGCATATCTATGTTTTCGGTGAGGGGTTCACGGTCTCCGTTTCGTGTCATCGGCGGTGCTGCAACCGCAAAACGCATATCCTCCTCATTCACGCGGCCAAGCAGTGCATTGAACAGGCTGCTTTTTCCGGAACTGTAGAGTCCTGTGTTCGCTATCGTGATTTTTGCGCCGCCGGCAAGTTTACGGGCGAGGCCTTCCCATTTCTTGAGCAGGTCATAGTTATTAGTAAGCCGGGCTATCGTCTCTATGTCTGACTGACTTAACACGATATTTCCCTCCGCAGTGAGTCTATTTTCCCGCGTAATTTCTTCAGCTCATCAAGCACAGGTTTTATCTTCGCATTGCCGGTTGATATTCGTGATATAGCTTCCTCTATAGTCCTGCTCACTCCGCCCAAGTTCAGAGCTATCATGTCTCCGTAGTACCTGCGCAGTTCTCGTATTATTGAGTTCACCTGAGTATCTGCTGCTACTCTAGCATCCTGACGGCGGCGGTTCTCTTCTTCGGCTCTTCGGGCTTCACGCTCATTAATCGCGTCGATTTCACGTAGTCTGCGTTCATACTCCATTTTTTCTTTGGCCGCTGTACTCTGGAATATCTGCCTGCCTAACTCAATAACTCCTCCGACTGCTCCTCCGAGTACTCCGCCTAAGGCTGTACCGAGTACTGGCACAAAACTTCCAAGCGCTGCTCCTGCTCCGGCCATCGCTGTGGCTGCTGCGGTTATGCTTGGGATTGACAGATTCCCCAGCACTGACTCGTCAATCAGGCTGCTTGCGGGAAGGTCTGATTCTGAGTCGTCGTATTTCTTCGTAAGGGCTGTATCTAGTGACGGAGTCGTCAGTGTAACTCTTCCGGAGGCATCTACTCTTACTCCAAGCCCGGCAAAATTCGCACGGATGTAGTCGATTATCGGCTGGCTTTGACGCTTGTACTGTTCTTCTGCTTCCTGACTTATCGCATCATAAAGCCTCCTCATGTCTACTTGAGCGTTCCCTAGAAGTCCTTGATAGATTTCCTGCTTGCGGGATTCTGCCACTCCTCTCAAGCTGTCAAGAAAATACTGCTGGAACTGCGTTATACGATCCTGAAGATTACTGCGCTTCTTTGCGTAGTCCTCTCCGGCTGTCTTTGTAGTCAACAGCTTTTCGCCTTCTTTGATCTGGTCTTCAAGCGCGGACAACGGAGCAAGCATATTCTTCATGGCCTCTGATCCCTCCAGATGCTTCGCGATCCAGTCAGTCAGATCTGATATGCGGCTCATCTCCACTAGTTTCGGTTTGTCCTCAAGTATTCCCTTCAACGCTGTCTTAGCATTCAGCACGATAACGTCATACCTGCTCCCAATATCAGGCCTTCCGCTCACCAGAGCCAAGTTTTCGAGGACTTTGCTCTTCATGTTATTGATGAATATCTGTTGCTGTTGGATTTCATCAGGCGCAGGGGCACGCTCATTTATTACTATGACGAACGGCAGACCCTTATTGATCAGCTCCGACATCTTCTCGTAATTTTTCCTATCCTCATAGATTCCCCTGCTGCTTATAACAAACAGTATTTGGTGGCAGGAGTTAATCTCTTTGTCCGCAATCTGTTCATGCTCTTTAGGTGCGTTAATGCCGGGACTGTCCACGATAATATATTTTCCTGCATCGTAGGACTCTGCGCGGTATGTTGTTGCGCGGTTGGCGACTTCTGCTATTTCTCTTCCGCAAAGGACGTTCACTAGAGTAGACTTGCCTGCGTTGTAGATGCCGTAGATCAAAATTTTGGGCTTCTCGAAGTTCAGCAAGGGCATAACTTTGTCAGTGACGGCTTGTGTGATTCGTGCTGACTCTTCTCCGAATACTCCGCTGTTTCT
>JAFSUD010000035.1 GCA_017445405.1 Synergistaceae bacterium | reverse complement strand
GGCGTAGCTGGCAACTAGGCCGCTAATGCGAAATTATCTTCGACTTTTATTGTTTTGTCCTAAGTTTTACGGGTGAGTATAGACTTTCCCCGGCCTGCTCCTTCAGATCCTCCTTCGCGCCGTCGAAACCTGTCGCCCCCTTAATTAATCTTCATCATAGCGTCCTTTGCCCCGAACTGCACGCGCAATATCTCTCTTGGCCTCACGGTCGGCTATCATGTCCCGCTTGTCATGGGCTGTTCTGCCTTTCGCAAGTCCCAATTCTACTTTTGCACGCCTGCCGTCCTTGATGTATACGCTCAGAGGCACTAAGGTTAATCCTTTCTCCTGAGTTTTGCTCTTGAGGCGGATTAGTTCATGCTTATGCATCAGTAGCTTGCGGTTACGTTCCGGCTCATGGTTATAGTAAGTGCCCTTCTCATAGGGGGATATATGCATACCCAGCAGCCAAAGTTCACCGTTCTCAAGTGATGCATATGAATCCTTGAGGTTAAGGTTACCGTTGCGCACGCTTTTAATCTCTGTGCCGGTCAGGACTATTCCGCATTCAAATGCATCTAGAATGAAGTAGTCATGTCTGGCCTTGCGATTAACAGCTACTTTTTTGTCCTTACTGTTAGCTGATTTAGACATGCCTGAAATTCTACACTAAATCTATATTTCTGCAAGCAGCCTTATAGTTTAAGTGAATAAATCGCTGTGAGTTCCGGTGCGTGAAAGCAGGAGAACTAATTTATCCTTGTACTTTCTGTAAATCAGCAGCCAGTCAGGATTTATGTGGCACTCTCTGTAGCCTTCATATTCTCCATGCAGCGGGTGGTCATGATGCTTACGTTCAAGCTGTTCATCCTTCCTGAGTTTTTCCACCACTGCATCAAGCTCTTCTGCTCTCAGGCCTCGTTTCTCTGCCTTCCTGACCTCACGTTCAAACCTTGCCGAACGTTCCAAGCTGTATTTATAGATGCTGTTCATCTGTCTGGAATGTTGCTTACGTCAAGCCCCATATCCCTGAACATTTCCTTTGTAGACGTGTAAAACTTGTATTTTTCAGGGTGAGCTATTATGTCATCTGCCTCAGCCATAGCCTCATGCATTGCCTCTCGGAACTTCTCGCTGTGGTAAAGGTCGTAATCCTCCCAATAATACTCGTCATATTCTCCTGTTTCAGGATTTACCGGTATTTCAAGTGCGGTATTGCCTCTCTCTAAAGTCTCTGTAGTCATCACAATAATTCCTCCTCAAAAAATCTTCACCATTCTATCACTCAGTCAATGAGGCATTCTCAGCCTTGTATTTGCACTTCTCGTATGCGGGCCTGTTCCACGCAACATAATCACATTCAGGGTAACGCGAACAACCGTAAAACGTCCTGCCTTTCTTGCTCCTGCGCTTCACTATCTCTCCCTCTCCGCACTTCGGGCACTCACTCGCTCAATGAGGCATTCTCGGCCTTGTATTTGCACTTCTCGCAGTACACACTTGACCCCTTCACGAATAAGTCAGCTCCGCACTCGGGGCACTTCTCGCCTGCTGGCCTGTTCCACGCAACGTAATCACATTCAGGGTAACGCGAACAACCGTAAAACGTCCTGCCTTTCTTGCTCCTGCGCTTCACTATCTCTCCCTCTCCGCACTTCGGGCACTTCACACCTATAGTGCTTAATATAGGCTTGGTGTACTTGCATTCAGGATAATTTGAGCACGCAATAAATTCCCCAAACCTTCCGCGCTTCTTCACTAAGTCATGTCCGCATTCAGGGCACTTCTCACCTATCGCCTCAGGCTCGGGCAATGGCACTCTCGGGGCATCCTCCGCCTCATGAAGCGTACTCGAAAACTCCCCCCAGAACTCCCCAACAACATCAAGCCACTTCCTCGCTGCCTCCTCTACCTCGTCTAATTCCTTCTCCATCTGTGCCGTAAAACCTGCATCAACAATTGAGGATAAATCTTTTCGGCTGAAGTACTGCGCAAGAAAATTATCTACAGTCATTCCCAGTGATGTGGGGCAAAATCTCTTCTCTTCATTCTTCTCAATGTAGCCCCGCGTATCAAGTGTACCGGCTATTGTGGCATATGTTGAAGGTCGGCCTACACCGTTTTCTTCAAGCGTCTTGATAAGCCCTGCTTCAGAATACCTTGCGGGCGGTTTAGTGTATTTCTTCTCATCCTGCACACCCTCAAGCACCAGAACTTCACCTGCCTCAATCTTAGCAACAACGCTTCCCTTAAGGTCAAGAGGCCATAGCCTGCTCCAGCCGTCAAATAACAGCGTCTCTCCCTCCTGCTTAAGGCTCACTCTTCCAGCCTGTGCCTTCACTGTTGACTTGGCCGTTACTGCAGGGGTCATCTGGCTCGCCGTAAACCTTCTCCAGATTAACGAATACACTTTATGCTGCTCGGGCGTAAGCACTCCCTCAAGAGATTCGGGCGTAAGGGTTATATCCGTAGGCCTGATTGCCTCGTGAGCGTCCTGAACCTTCATGTTCCTGCTTGATGCAGCGTAAACGTTAGGAGCTTCCGGCAGGTATTCGGGAGGATATTCTGATGCTATGAACTCTCTGCATGATGCAAGTGCTTCATTGGAAATTCTGAGGCTGTCAGTTCTCATGTAAGTAATAAGTCCTGTATGCCCACGCCCGGGAATATTTACTCCTTCGTAAAGTGCCTGAGCAATCCTCATTGTGTGGGCAGGTGCCATGCTGAGTTTTCGGGAGGCCTCCTGCTGAAGCGTGCTTGTCCTGAATGGTGCAGGTGCAGAGTGAGAGCCGTTTTTGGACTTGAACTCACTGACAATGAGGGCGTTTGCCTTTATCTCAGCAATAATTTCGTCTGCCTTTTCGCGGGTATTTATGCCTAGCGGTAAATTATTCTTCATGAGAGATTTTCCGTCCAGCTTATAGGCTTTGAGTTCGTAAGTTCTTGCGCCGTTTTCTGCCTTAGCTGTTATCACATAATACGGGTCAGGGATGAAGGCCTGAATTTCCCTCTCGCGTCCGCATATCAGGTTCAGCGCAACTGACTGAACTCTCCCTGCGGAAAGCCCGTAGCGTATTTTCTTCCAGAGAAGGGGGCTTAATGTGTAGCCGACAAGACGGTCTAGTATTCTTCTGGCCTGCTGTGCGTCTACCTTGTTCATGTCTATGTAGTCTGGATTTTTCACTGCTGCCCTGACTGCATTTGCCGTTATCTCGTAGAAACGTACTCTGCATTTCTGGGACAGGTCAACGCCCAGAATATCGGCCAAGTGCCACGCTATAGCTTCGCCTTCTCTGTCTGGGTCTGAGGCTAATAGTATATGTGAGGCATCTGCAGCAAGTTTTAGGAGTTCATTTTTGAGGGAGGCTTTGCCCTTAACCAGTATGTATTCGGGCGTGAAATCATGCTCAATATCTATTGCTAACCTGCTCTTGGGCAAGTCCTTCATGTGCCCTTTGCTTGAACGTACTATGTAGCTTTTCCCTAGCATTCCTGAGAGCGTAGCTGCCTTAGACGGAGACTCGACAATTATCAGGGTTTTTCCTTTTCCTGATGCGCTGTCTATTAATTTTGATGATGCAGTTTTCTTAGCTGCGGCAGTCTTGGCCTTAGCTGTAGTTGATGATGCCTTTTTTGCAGCAGTGGCCTTAGCTGCAGTTGATGCCTTAGTAGTCGCAGAATTTTTATCTGCGGTCATGGCCTTTGCTGCTGAAGCAGTAGCCTTAGCCTTAGCCGTAACTGATGATGCCTTTTTTGCAGCAGATGTTTTAGTCGCAGAAGTGGCCTTATCTGCAGTTGATGCCTTAGTCGCTGTAGTTGATGATGCCTTTTTTGCAGCAGATGTTTTAGCCGCAGTTGTGGCCTTAGCTGTAGGTGAGGTTTTGGTAGTTGTAGATTTCTTATCTGCAGTAGTTGATGCCCTCTTTGCAATAGAGGTTTTAGCCGTAGTTGAGGCCTTAGTCGCAGTAGTTGAAGCCTTCTTTGCAGATGATGTTTTAGTCTCAGAAGCGGCCTTAGTAGTTGTAGATTTCTTATCTGCAGTTGTGGCCTTAGTTGCTGAAGCAGCAGCCTTAGCCGCAGCAGAATTTTCATCTGCAGTTATGGCCTTAGCTGTAGTTGATGATGCCTTCTTTGCAGTTGTGGCCTTAGCTGTAGTTGATGATGCCTTCTTTGCAGTTGTGGCTTTAGCTGTAGTTGATGATGCCTTCTTTGCAGTTGTGGCCTTAGCTGTAGCTGATTTCTTAGCTGCCGTCCCTTCAGGCTTAGATGCAGCGTTTTTCTTGGCTGGTGATGCTGATGATTTCTTGGCTGTCTTTGAGGCCTCTGCTATATCGGGTGTTATTGTCTCAGCAGCAGTCTCGGATTTCTTGCGCGGTGAAATGATAATTACCCCCATACATAAATTCTATTTTTCGCAACGTAAATTTATACCACATTTTAGAATATAATTAACGAAAATTTTTCAGGATGTGAATTTTACAGTGCGGTTTATTGGCTCGCTCATTAAGTACGTCATATATTTATGCATCATTCTAATTGCTGTCAGTGCTGCTTTGTTCTGGTTTGACACAGGCTCGTGGTTAATGTTACCATTGGTTCAGCGCGCAGGTAATTTCTTTCTTTCACCCATGACGCTCGAAATTGACAGCCTGGACGGTTCAGTAAGAGAAGGCTACAAACTAGAAGGCCTTAAGCTGAAATCAGGAGACCAGGAACTATTAACCCTCAGTCAAGCCTCAGTAAGTCCCGATTGGAATTTAATACTATCAGGAATGGACGGCATACCATTTGTAAAATCACTTTACATTCACGGATTCAGTTCTGACCTTGATAATGTGATGGTGCTCACTGACTTTTTTGCAGTCTCTGAAGATGAAGATGATGCGCCTGATGAAGAAGATGATGAAGAAGATGAAGCCTCTTCACCTATTCACATTAACCCTTTCATTCTCTCAGTACGTGATGTGAATTTCGGTACACCTTACGCAGATTTATCACTTGACGCAATGACATTAAGCACAGACGGAAATTTTGTGCTCAATGCAGAAATACTTTCACGTGATAACACTCTCCCCCTCAAGGCAAACGCACGCATAAACTTTGAGCCTATAGAGATAATCTCGTCTGACCTGTTCATTGGTCAGAAGGGCACAGGGAAATTCACCGGAACGCTTGAGCCTCTGAAAGCATATATTTCTCTGACGGCATTATCGCTTGATGAGTTCATGAAGTTTGCGCCTGATTTAGGCGTGAAGGCCTCCGGAAGGATTGATGCCAGAGTCTCCGCAGTGAGTGATGACGGAAAGCTCAGAGCCTCCGGAGTTCTCTCAATGCCCCGAGCTGATGTTATGGGCGTACCCCTGAATTTCCGGCTTCCCTTCTCATGGGACGGAGTGAGTGTCTTCGCCCTCGACAATGCAGCTCTTAACACTAAAGCTGCAGGACTGAAGGCAAATGCAGAGGCCGACATTAACACGCTGAGAGTGAAGGCTGACGGAGAAGCCCTGAACATATCGCTTAACGAGATAGGGAAAATGTTTGCGCCTGATATTGGCCTTAAGGGTGAAGGAGGAAACATAAAGTTTGATGTTGACACAGTAGCTAGCGGAGATGTGATGAGCATTCTTGCGAAGACTAAAGCGGACGTTACGGCAGATATTCCGCAGATTACCGCAGCAGGCATTCAGATATTGCGAAGCCTAGCCGGACACGTAAATATTGCGCCCGGTTATGCCCCGAGACTCTCACTCAGCGGAGAAATCTTCAGGGGGAAACTTTTTGCGCGCGGAGAAGCACAGACTGGCACGGACGGCAGCATCAAGCCCAGTGCAATAATCTCTGTCGTGAACTTAGACATCCCGACGCTGATAAACACTTTCCCTTCACTTGCCAAGTCAGTGAAGAAGCCATCAGGGAAAATCACTGCCCGTGCTGTTATCTCTGACACGCTTAACGTTGACGGCAGAATCACATCTGACAGACTGAGCGCGAACGGAATAACTGTGAATAATCTTCTCGGCGAGGTGTTCTACAATCACAGCAGGGGCACAGCGGAACTCGGGGGATTATCGCTTAACATGGGGAAGGGCAGGTTATCAGCATCAGGGAGCGCGAATCTCAGGAGCGAGCGTTTCAGCTTCCGAGCAGATGCGGAGAACTTCAGCCCCTCAGTAATTCCTGACCTCCGGGACGTTAAGGGAACGTATAACCTGACTGCTCAAGGCTCAGGAAAATACACGGACATAAACAGCATCAAGACAGAGGCGACGCTATCGGCCAGGAATGCGGGGTATGCAGATTACACAATAGGCAATATAAATATTCCTGTAGATTTTGCGAAAGGTGCAGTGAAAATCAATAATGGGACAGTCTCACTTCCGAAGGGCAGAGTAACCCTCAACGGTAACGTGAACATTAACGTCGGCAGATTTGACCTTACAGCGAACGCACAGAACGTAGAGCCCCGCTACATTAAAGGACTTCAGGACTTGGCCGGAGTATTCTCGCTCAATGCGTCAGCGTCAGGGAACTACATGGACATTAACGCTATCCGAGCGAAAGCAGACCTCAAGGCCCGGAATGTCGGGTATTCCGGCTACACTCTTGGCAATGTAGACCTGCCTGTAAATTTTGCGAGTAACCTTCTGAGTATTCCTAATGCGAGAGCCACATTACCCGGAGGGAACATAAGCCTAAAGGGGAGCGTAAATCTGAAGAACGCAGGCAATCCCGGGCTGGATATTGCAGTCTCGACGCAGGGAATTAATCTTGCAGAAGTGATGACGAAATTCGGGCTTCAGGATAAATCTATGCCTGTTTCCGGCAAAGTCTGGGGCAATGTCAGCGTGAAAGGCCCTGTGAAGAATGCGGGAGTGAATGTGATGCTGAGAGCAGCCGATGTGAAGGCCGGTGATATAGTTGACCTGCCGAGCGGAGCACTTGATGTTTCAGGAACGACGCAGCGGGTGAACGTCAGGAATCTTGAGGCGACAGTGAACGGAGCGATGATTAAGGGCAGCGGGAACATGAACATAAACCAGAAGGACATAATGAACAGCAATATGAACTTTCAGGCAGTTGTGAGAAGGCTGGACCTCAAGAAATTATTGACGCAGTTCACAGGGAGCGCGCCTGTTACGGGTATGCTCAGGGGAGATATTGCACTCACGGGGACGGTTTCCCGGCCTGCATTGGATGTGAGGACAGGTTCTCCGGTGATTTTGGGCGCGAACGAAATCAATGATATAGCCGTGAAGCTGAGGACACCGCAGAACAATCACTACACTGTGAATGCCAAAGCAAGAATTAATGATTTCCGACCGGAAGCAGATGTTGATTTGCGTAATAATAACGGCATATGGGCTTACTCAGTGAAGACGAAGCCGCTTGACATAGACAAAGCCATTCAGACGCAGATGCCAGACATGAAAGGGACGGCTAAAGGATTTCTGACAGTTAAAGTGGACGGGAGCACTAAGCCCAATGCAGATATTAATGTGAATGCGAATGTGCCGAGTCTCACGGTGATAGACAAGGTGAAAGTGAAAGATATATCAGTGCCGGTAGTTTACAGGCCTTCAGTGAACAGGGTAGAAATCAGGAAAGCGAGTGCCCTGTTAAGCGACGGAGAAATAAATTCCGGATTTGAGTACGACATAAATAAATCATCATGGCAGGGGAACGTGAAGGTTGCTCACTTGGACTTCGGAAAGCTGGCTAATCTGTTTCTGCCTGAAGGAGAACTTATAGGGAGCATTGATGCCCAAGTAGTGATGAATGGTCAGCAGGGCACAAAGGCTAACGGAATGCTAGCCACCAGTTACGCGAACGGGAAATTTGCGACAACGCCCGGGTACTTCCACAAGATGGCGATGCTTGACAGGATTACGCCGACAAAGCGTATAAGTTTTGAGAAGATAGGCGGAACTTTCTTCTGGAACGGGAGCGATATATTCTTGAATCCCGGCACAGGAGCACAGGCAGGCAATGATGAACCGCTTTACAGGTATGTAAGCGTCAACGGCTCTCTTGGAATACCGGGAAAAGGCTTGAAGTTGTTGTGCGACGGAAGGTTTGACCTTAAGATACTTGACCAGATGCTCGGAGCAATGAAGGGAGTGTTCCAGTACATGACGGGGAGTCTGGGGCGCAATGTGCTGAAGGATGCAGCGGGAAGAGTATTGGGGATAAAGCGTAGGGATTTTCAGAACGTATCATTTACGCTTGCGAACTCATGGGATAAACTGAGGCTTGAGAACCTGAAGATAACGAAGCCGATAGAGGATTTTCTGCCGATAGACATGCTGAACAAGGAGACAGAAGAGCAGCGTGATGATACGCAGTTCAAGCTGCAGCTGAAATTCCCTGTAGGCAAGGGCAATAAGAGCGTAGAGGATGAGTCTACGTCGGATCAGCTCAAGGAGCAGATGATAGATAACCTGTTTAACTGGGGCTTGTAAGATCAGGACGGCGAATTTTACGGTTGAAATAATATACTCGTTTCACATTGCTGTTATTTGAGCTTGTGAGCGGGTATTTTTTCTTGAGCGGATTTGCAGTGTACTAGAATTTCAGTTTTGGGAAATGTCATGCTAAAATTCTTGCAAATTAAAACTTTGTACAGGAGACAAGCAAGAGATGAACAACATCATTTTTGGTGCAGCGGGCTTCATTGGAACTAACTTAACCATGAAACTTGCAGAAAACCCGACCGATACCACCACTATAGTTGATGAGAGACCGGAATATTTTGCTCACATTAAGCAAATGAATCTGAACAATATCAGATTTGAAGTTACTTCATTCACCCCCCCCCCCGTAAAATACGTAGTCTAGCCTCATTAATTCACGCAAATGATACTGTTTATCATTTAGTCAGCACAACAATTCCTTCAACCTCGAACAAAAATATTTATCAGGAACTCGAAGCTAACATTTCTTTCACCTATGAACTCTTGGAAGCGTGCGTAAGACAGAAAGCCAGCAAGGTAGTATTCATTTCGTCCGGGGGGACAGTTTACGGCAAAGAAAGTATATGTCCTGTCAATGAAGATACTCCTGCCCGCCCCATTACGTCATATGGCATCCAGAAGATTACTATAGAGAGATTGCTTTACCTTTATCATTACGTCTATGGACTTGACTACAGAATCATACGTCTTGCAAATCCTTACGGGCCTTATCAGCGTCCTAACGGCAGGCTCGGAGCAGCAACCACCTTTATACACAAGGCGTTGAACGGCGAGAAGATACATGTTTTCGGTGATGGTTCAGTTGTGCGGGATTTCATATACATTGATGATGCGGTAAGAGGCATAGTTAATATAGCGAATGGTGAAAGTGCTCACAGGACGTTCAACTTAGGCTCAGGACATGGAACGAGTATAAAGCAGCTCATTGATACGATACAGGATACTCTGAACGTCAAGCTGGATGCGGAGTACGAACCTGCAAGAAAAATTGATGTGCCTGTGAATTACCTTGATATAAGCAGATATGAAGCAGCATTTGGTGCTCTGAATCCTATAAGTCTTAAGGAAGGCATCAAGAGAACTGCAGACTTCATGAAGTCCTCAAGAGTTATGCGTGTATGCGTTGTGATGGGCAAGGTCAACACTGGAGGCAAAAAGAATCTGGTGATGGAGTACTACAGGCACATGGATCGCGAGAAAGTACAGCTAGATTTCCTGTGCGATAGTGATTCCAGCGCAATACCCTATGATGAAATCGAGAGTCTGGGAGGACGTGTATATATCATTCCTCCGTACCAGAATATTATCGCCAACATGAAGGCAATCATGAGAATCTGCAGGGAGAACAGATACACTGTAATGCACGGCTACAACAGTACTATGAATGTCTTTGCGATGCTGGCTGGCAAACTTGCAGGAGTTCGTGTGCGCATAAATGAAAGTATCTCTATGGGGCATAAAGGCGACAAGAGAAATATTCTGAAAAATATATTGCGTCTCTTTCCTTCTGCATTCTCGACACACTTTGCTGCCAATGGGGAAGAGTGCGGAATATGGCAGTTCGGAAGGAAGATAACGGAGAGTGAAAATTTTGTGCTCTTCAGGACAGTTATTGACGCAGAGAAGAACAAGTTTGATCCTGAACTGAGGGCCAGAACGAGAAAAGAACTAGGACTTGAGAATAACATAGTCATAGGCTATATTGGACGTTTCGTTCCTCAGAAAAACACATTGTTTCTTGTTGATATTTTTGCTGAGATAGTGAAGCGTGAGCCAAGATCAAGGCTGCTTCTGATAGGTGATGGCAAACTGAAGGATGATATGATGCACAAAATTCATGATAGCGGAATAGATGATAAAGTAGTTTATCTAGGCATGAGAGAAGATATACAGAAATTTTATAACGCTATGGACTGCTTTCTGTTGCCTAGTCTGTATGAGGGGCTTTCTGTTGCAGGAGTTGAGGCTGAATGCTGCGGTCTGCCTGTTTTCTTCTCGGATCAGATACCTGCAGAGTCGAGTCCTTGCGATGACTTAGGAGTCTTTATAGGTCTTGACAAGAGTGCAAGTGAATGGAGCGACATCATTTTAAGCAAACTTGATGCACCGCGCACTGACCATTCTTCCATAATAAAATCCTGTGGGTATGATTCGAAAACAGCAGGCCATAAACTTACTAGGTACTACTCTATCTTGGGAGCGTAGCAGCATCAAGCTATGTAAGCACAAAAATATACCCCCCAATAACAGGGGGGCTTGCTGTTCTCTCTAGACATTAAAGCGTATCTCTATCATGTCTCCGTCCTTAACAATATATTCTTTGCCCTCAAGCCTCAGAACTCCTTTATCTCTGCACTGCGCTATTGAGGCATTGTTCGCTATGAAGTCATCATACGCAACTACCTGTGCACGGATAAATCCCCTTGCTAGGTCTGAGTGTATAGTTCCTGCTGCATCTACTGCGGTGCTGCCTTCCCGCAATGTCCACGCTCTCACTTCATCGCTGCCTGACGTGAAGAACGAGATTAACCCCAAGAGCTTATATGCCTCATGAATCAGCCTGTCCCTTCCCGGTTCAGTTATTGCTAAATCCTTCATGAACTCTTCACGGTCTTCCGGGTCAAGCTGCTCAAGTTCCATCTCCGTCGCTCCGTACACCCGCACAGTCTTCACGCCCTTAGCCTTCATCTCTGCCTCGAGGCCTGCAAGCTCGGGAACTTCTCCCGTCTGCGTGTCATCCAGATTCAGCACAACTAATTCCGGCTTCAGTGTCAGGAACGCAAAACCGGAAAGATTACGTTTCTGTTCGTCAGTCAGCGCAAATTCACGCAGCGGCTTTTCCTCAAGCAGGTGAGCCTCTAACTCCTTCAGCAAATCGAGTTCTGCAGACTCTTGCGGGGTGAGCTTCTTCTTGGCCTTCTTCTCATCAAGGCGTGATAACCTGTTGCTGATTACTCCCAAATCCCGGTAAATCAATTCTGCCTCGACAATGTGCCAGTCCCTCAAGGGGTCAATGCTGTTCTCAGGGTGAGGCACTGATGAATTAGCGAACACACGGACGACATGTAAGAGTGCTTCTGACTCAGCGACGAACGACAAAAACGAGTTCCCTAGTCCTGCGCCTTTTCCTGCATTACGGCTAAGTCCGGCCAAGTCCACAAACTCCACATCAGCGGGCTTCTCACTCTTGGGCTTGAATATCTCGACTAGACGGTCAAATCTTGCGTCAGGAACATTAACCAGCGCGCGGTTAGGTTCGGTCTTCCCTGATGCATAGGGCTTCACTTCTGCTCCGGCTCTCGTGATTACATTGAACACTGTAGATTTTCCTGATAATGGCAGTCCCACTATTCCGCACTTAAGCATGATTATTCCTCCTATCGTTCGCTTATCACTACAGGCATATTCCGGTATGCATACTGCTTGAGTTCCGCTATGTCTGAATTGTTCAGCCTGATGCAGCCTTCTGTTGCCCGGGTGCCTATTGAGTCAGGTGCGTGCGTTCCGTGAATGCCGATACCTTTCCAGCCCTTAGCATCAAGCCTCAAGAACCACGGGCCGTATGCTCCGGCTATCTTGCCCTTGCCGTCCCGAAAATCATGCGTCCACTTGCTCGCGTTCTCAATTGATACTATCTTGAAATTCCCTGTGGGTGTCCGGTTGTCTCCTGTGCGCTGCTTGTCTCCGGGATTGCGTCCCACTGCTATGGGGTATTCCTTCACAAGTTCCGTGCCCTTATACAGTGCAAGCGTGTACGTAGACTTCACTATCTTGATGTTGTACCTGCCGTTGTTTACTGCGGGCTTCTGTGCCGGCTGCAGCTTTGCTTCCTTCGGAGGCCAGATGCTCACGTTCGGATTTTCCACCGGCGAGGCTTCTGCTCTCTTAGTAGTCAGGGGAATAATTATGCTCTCCACAGGCTGATACGGCGGAATGCTATTCTCTGCTGTCTCTTCCTGCGGTTCGGGCAGAGGCGGCTCTTCAGGAACGGGGAGCTTTTCTGCTTCAGGAAGTTTAGCAGCTATCATCAGAGGCTCAGGTTCAGCATCTACTGCTTGAGGTGCGTGAAGTCCTGAATACACGATTGCGCACAGCATCAATCCCAGCGTGCATAATATAGCCCTCATCAACGGGTGGAGACGTTTTTTAACTGCCCATCTTCCGTTTCCCTTGTCAATCCATACTGTACGCAGCGTAAATAAATCCTTCACAAATCCGCTCAGGGTATCGCTATTCATATTTCTTCTTCTCCTTCATGGGGGTATTTATGAATATTAGCACACTCTTCACGTTTTTCACTTATTCTTCTGAGTTTTCTGCCCTGCGCGCTAACTGTGCCTCGACACCTGAGAGCTTGGCTCTGTCTCCGAACAGCAATAAAGTATCCTCGCGTTCCAGCACCGTCCAGCCTTTGGGTATCAGGTATTTATCTCCGCGGTTGATTAGCAGAATAGTTACTCCGTCAGGGAAATGCAGATCCTTCACAGCATGGCCTATCACTTCAGCATCAGGCTTCAGGTCTACCTCGCGCGTTATGTCCGTCCCGGAACCGGGCGTAATGTCGAAGTTCAGAGTCCACGCTTTGGCCTCACGAACAGCAGCATCAAGTTTCAGGAGCTTTGCGGCATTGGCTAAAGTCTTTCCCTGAAGCATTACTGATGTCAAGACGACAAAGAATATCAGGTTGAACATGTAGGCTGCCTGAGGATGTCCCTCTGTCAACGGGTACGTCGCAAGAATGATGGGCACTGCTCCTCTGAGTCCTGTCCAGCTCACAAATAATTTCTCCCTGAAGTTGAAGCGGCTGAATATCGTGCACATAAATACGGCAATGGGTCTTGCTACGAACATGAGGCAGAATGACACGAGAAGGCCAATGCTGATAACTGAGGCATCAAAGACTTCACGGGGAGTAACGAGGAGGCCAAGCACAAGGAACATGATTATCTGCATGAGCCACGCAAAGCCCTCATGAAATCTCTGCAGGCTGTATTTGTAGAGAAAATCTCCTCCGCCCATCACGATACCGCACACGTACACGGCTAAATATCCGTTGCCGTAAACTGTCTCAGTGAGTCCGAAAGTTGCCATGACGATAGATATTCCCCACACAGGATAGAGAGCTTCATTAGTAACTCTGAGCCGCTGTATTGCGTAACATGCGAATCTTCCCATGACATAGCCCATAGCTCCTCCTGCAGCCATCTGCACGACGAACTTCACCGCAAGCTCAGTAACCGGGACATCCGGAGTCTTAAGCCACGTTATCGCCGTCAGAGTCAGGAACACGGCCATCGGGTCATTGCTTCCTGATTCGAACTCTAATAACGGTTTCAACGCTCCCTTAACGCCGACTTTCTGAGTCCTGAGAATTGAGAAGACTGCAGCAGCGTCGGTAGATGAGATTATCGCTCCGAGCAGGAAAGCGTCCTTGTAGGAGAACTGAGGGAGCATAGCGAGCGGTACGGCCATAGCAACAGCGGTGAGGAATACTCCGAGCGTCGAGAGGATCACTCCCTGAGTAACGATAGGCTTAATGTCGCTCCACTGAGTCTGAAAGCCTCCCGAGAACAGGATGAACGCGAGCGCAAAAGTACCTACATTATTTGCAGCGACAGCATCAGAGAAGACGAGACCTCCCGGGCCGTCAACACCTGCGAGCATACCGATAGCGAGAAAGAGAATGAGTGCAGGGACTTTGATTTTCTCAGAGAGAGCACCTGCAACGAGGCTCAGGAAAAATAACATTCCTGCAACAAGAAACGGGTTAATAGTTTGAAGCATAGATTGATTAATCGCCCGTTACAGAAGACTTATAAAAAGTTGTCAGCTCCTAGCTTAATACTAACTTTTTCGCTCCCTTCCTCGTTCGTCGCGTCCGCTTTCACTATGTTACTGCTACTAACGTTTGGTGTAACGCTCCGGAGGCTTTAATTCCCGGCTAACGTACCGGTACATAGTTTCTCTACGCATCGATAAGGTTGATATTTTACTGGCAGAACCCTAGAACAGCTTGTTTCTCGCCTCTTTTTTCTCTGCCAAACCCGCAAATATTCAGTCCTCAATGAGACACCAATTAGCGCGGATTATATCACATGTCAGCCAGAAATTTTTTTAGTCCTTCTGTAACGGCTTACCTCCTTTCTGTAAAATAAATTAAGATTGTTATAACAACTTATAACTTATAGCTAACTGTTAGCCAGCCTCCAATAAATTTTTGTGATACTGCAATTATCGCATAAACCTAAATAAATAATGAGCCTCCCCACGTAAATCAGGAGAAGCTCACGGATAATTGATTAACTACCTTTTGCGCCTGATGAACAGCATGACTGCGAGCGGGAGAACTGCAAATGAAGAACCTGCACTGCACCCTCCGCCTCCGCTGGAACTCCCGGAGTCTCCGGAATTGTCGGAGTTACCGCCCGAGTTGTTGCCGCCGGAATTGTTACCGCTGTTACCGCCCGAGTTGTTGCCGCCGGAATTATTGCCGCTGTTGCCGCCCGAGTTATTGCCGCCGGAATTATTGCCTCCGGAATTGCTGCCCGATGCAGTAGTCGTGATAACAGGTGCGTAAATCACATCCGGCTCCATGTACACAGCAATATTCACGTGCCTGTTTGCCGGTACAGCCGAGACCTGAGTCCCGCTGTCATCAAGGAACATGTACGCATCATAATCTGTAGCCGACGAAATGAACCCTGAAGCGTTCGAGACATATTCTGGCATCATGTAGAGGAATATGCTTGCGCCGACACGGAGGTTAGTAATATCCACGCCGAAGACATACACAGCAGCTTTATTCACCCTCATGATCGGGAGAATGAGTACAGGAGACTCTGTGCTGGGTATCAGAGCGAGTTCATCATTCGTGAGGTAGCTTCTTGTTGTGCCGAATGAGCTTGACGGAAGCTCGATAACTTCAGAACTTCCGAGAACTCTGCTGTTCACTGCCTGTATTGCGGATATTATCTTAGTGATGAGCGTATCGTCCTCAACGTCAACTGTCGGCTTTGTCGGAGCTACAGGCAGCATGACATTTTCAGAATCCTCTCTCGGCGTAGTGCCTCCTCCCGAGTTGTCCTCTGCGTTCGGGTCAGTAGTGCCTCCTCCTCCTCCTCCGCTGCTCGGGTTATCCTCCCTGTTGTCGTCGCTGGTCGGAGTCGGTCTCGGTGTCGGGGACGGAGTATCTCCCGAATCAGGGCCGGGAGTCGGGGACGGAGTATCTCCCGAGTCTGGGCCGGGCTGAGGAACGGGGTTATCCGGTGAAGTCGGTGTTATGTCCGGAGAGGTCGGCTTCACGTCGGGCGAAATGTCCGGGCTTACGTCCGGCGAAATGTCCGGGCTTACGTCCGGCGAAACATCGGGACTCACGTCGGGGCTAACGTCCGGCGAAACATCCCCGCTAACGTCCGGCGAAATGTCGGGCGACACGTCAACGCTTGTTATGTCTCCTGCAATCAGGCGTACATCATTGCTCGTTGCCTGCGCAGAAATCACAGGCGCGTATTTCCCTGCACTCAGATAAACCGCTGCGTTCACATACTCATCGCCGAATATGTACTCTATTTCTCCGCCCTCATCTGAATACCAGTTCTCTATTGATTGAGCTTCTGATTCGTTGGTGTAGCTCTCTTCCTGCAGAGCATGAATGAATATCTTTGTGCTAGGCAATGCCACATTCTCAATCGGTATCCTGAACGTGTACACTCCTGACTCCTTCACCTGAAGTTCGGGCAGCACCACAGCCAGCACCTGAGCAGGTTCACGCAGTATCAGATCCATACTAAGCTCTGTGAACACGCTCATAACATCACGCGATGCCAGAAGGTCAGCCTCATCCTCAAACATGAACACTCCGTAAGGCCTGTTTTCTGTGTAGGCTTTCTGCCACTCAAGATTATATGCGTCTCCTGATGGGTCAGCAGGCACAGCGAATCTCGGCCAGACAGAGAGTCCGTTGAGCACATTGACAGGGTCGCCGGTCGTGAATGCTGGCTTGTCGTCTCCGGGAACGTCGGGCGATGTTGTCTCGGGATTGCCGGGAAGGTCGGAGGATGCACCGGACGAGAGAGACTCCGCGAGTGCGTCAATGTCCGCAGTGAGGTGCGGGACTCTTCCTGCCGAGTCAGCTATCCAGACTTCACGGGGCCAGGTCATGTTTTCGCCGTCAGTCAGAGTGATGCTCGTCATGCCTGCAGATAACGCAGTAAGCTGAACATTTACGCTGCTGCCTGAAGTGCTTAGAACTTCCAGCGACAAGAGAGAACTATTGCCGACTACAGCGAGAGGCGAGGTCAGATTCCGGGCTGTGAGAGTGAGGGAACGAGTATCACCGACGCGCATAATCAGCGGAAGGTCAGGCGATGAAGTGTTCCATGCCATCACGTCATCAGTTACGCGGGCATCAGGATTATCAACCGGAGCAAATATCCACGCATAATTTACGCCGTTATCCTTGAAGCTGAAAGTTATTGACCCAATGTATATTTCTGGAATATTGAGCGGCATGAAGCCCGAATTATCACTGTTGGCAATGTCAGCAATCAGGGAGTTAGTAACGTAGACGTTTACGTTTTCTACGCTGCTAGGAGTAGGAATCAAGTTGTCCATAGAGTCAACGAAGAAGTACTGCAGGCCTGAAGCATTGATGCCTTCTCTGATAAGCTCAACGAACGGCGCGTAAGTCTGGAGCTGTTCAGTAATAGATCTCACGTTAAGCCCTGAAACGTCAGCAGTGCCGGAAGTGATAACGTCGCTTGAAGCTGTCCACTCAATGCGCGTAGCATCTGCCGAAATTGCATAGCTCCCGTAACTCAGGAGGGCATACTCTGTGTCTTCATCATCGTAGTACCAGCCTATGACTGAGGGGTACATTGCGATAGTGTCTATTTCCTCATCATCACTGTAAACGTGAAGTGTTCCGCTCTGAGAGAATAATACGTTATTGCTGTAGGCGTAATCACTCGGAATATAGCCTATCCGGTTAAGGTTCACGTACAGATTTTTGCTGTCGTCAGTGTCGTAGTAGCAGGTAGTCCCCTCAACAATTGACGCGTGGGCATTTGCAGCTATGAACTCCGGCTTGAGGTCAGCACTGCCGATGTTGAGATCTGCTGCTTCACTGTCGGAGCTTGTTACGCGGATGAGTGCGTGAGTCTGGACGAACTTATCGTAGGAAGTGTAATCCTTCTTTGTGAAGACGAGAGCGGAGCTTGCAGTGCCTTCTTTGAGGGCTGTAATGTCAATCGAGAAAGCCTCAGCCGGAGTAAAGTGCGCAGGATTGGCAGAGATAATTTCCCTGTCCCAGATCATGAAGTCTATTGCCTCAAGCTCTGATGAGTTATCGACATTTACGCTGACTGTCTTCGAAGAGTTTACGGGCATTGCGAAATCTGTGATGTAGCCGTAAAACTCATAATCCATAGGTTCAAACTCCCACCCGTAATCTATGCCGTTGTAGGTGTAAGTGATATAGATAGTGTCGTGATAATCTCCGTCATGATTTCCGCTCGCCGAAGCGTAGTAGTTCAGCGGTATAGTCTTGCCGCTGCCTGGCAGAGTGTCAGAACTGTACGTGTTCCAGTCGTACCAGTAATCAATCTCTGCGTCTGAGATATTGGGCGTAACTCTGGCCATAGTTTCAGGGTTGACGAAGTAGACATTGATGGAAGTTATGCGGTCAATGTTTGCTGCGTCATGCGTCATCTCGAAATACGGCACGAAGTCCTGAAGCGGATTGCTGCTCGGGAAGTTCCCTGAAAACACGCCTCTTATTGATGCTGAAGCTACATTCATGCCCGCGTCGTCTGGGAATTCCCACCACACAGACGCACCGTCAGCTTTCTCTGCAGTGATATTCAGGCCGGGATATTCTGTGTTCTGTGAGCTGTCCGCAGTGTTCCAGCCTGCACCTGAAGAGCTGATGTAATAGTCCGTGTCATCAGCCAGATAGACCGGGTGAACTTCTGACCATGTGCCCTTGCTCAGTCCGAAGAATCCCTCAGAAGGCAGATTATCTCCGGAGGCAGAGAGTATAAATGTCATGTCCTCAAATTCTGCAGAAGGGTAATGCGGTCTGCCGTTAATCATTCTTGCGTGAATATAGTACTCTGCGGCCTTGAGGCTTATACCTGAAGAATTGCTGTCAGAGAGGTTAAGCCTTCCGCTCGAGTTAGTTACCCTGACTTCGCGGTAATAAGTTTTCAGGCCCGGAAGAGTGATTGCGAGGGTAGTTCTTCCGGTCTGCAATGCCGAGAGGGTGAATGACAAAGTTGATTTAGTCTCATTGAGAGTGAGGCCGTTCCATGATGCCGAGCCTTGAGTGAATGATACTGAATCAGCCCTCAGGCCAAGCACTGAGTTGTTGCCGAATGTCAGGAAATCTCCTGAAGCGTTCTGTGCGAAATATTCGGCAAGGTTATAGCGGGCGGGAATCTTGATGTCGATTTTCTCTGATGCTCCGGCTCTGATGGTGAGAGGCTGGCTGTCAAGAGCTAATTTTCCCCACTCGATGCCGGAGTAAGCTCCGTAAGAGGGCTGGAAGTTCCAGATGTATTTTGCGCCGTCCTTCTCGTATTCGACAGCAACACTCTCTAACGATGACTCTGACATGTTAAGAGCTATGCTTGTGCGTACTGCCTTCGTGAGTCCGGTGAGTTCAGTGTATGCCGGGTAATCATTGAGGCTCGAGCCGTTGATGTAGATATTGACGTTCCGGACAGGAGGGACGACAGGAGAGTTCCAGTCTCCGGACTTGACGAAGCAGAAATCCAGCCTTCCGACGGTGGGAATATCACCATCCGAGCGTGAAAGCCTCAGGTGCGGGACGACAGCATCATTTGCGAGCGTCTGATTGAGTGAGGACATTGCGGGGATTGCTGCACTGCCTGCGGTAACGTCCGGGGAAGTGAAGATGTTCCAGAGGACTTTATGACCCTCGAAGTAACGCAGGGACAATCCGGAGGTGTAATACTCACAGAGATTATCTGTCAGGCTGCCGGGAGTGAGCATGTAACGCAGGCCCGTATTTGTGTCTGTGAGCGTTCCCAGCGGCAGGTAAACTAAATCAGTGTCATTGAGTCTTGCAGCCAGAGATATATTGACGCACTGCAGGTTCTTGACGTTGGAGTAATAGGGTTCTCCGTCAGCTCTGAGGATGACCGGGTTATCGCTGCTGTAGACTTTGTAGAGTCCGAAAGCCGAGAATGTTTCAGAAGCGTAGGCATTTCCGGCCGAGAGTAAGGCAGAGGCCAGCAATGCCCACAAGAATAGTTTGCGCATAGTTTACGCGTTCCTCCTAAATAAGTTGAAATGTGATAAATAATCTTATCCGCTCAAGAAAATACGTCAAGTCTGCTATACTCTAAGCAATTCACTTAAACGCTAATAATCATGAGGGAGGAAAAATCTTAGTGGATATTAACACATTCTTCAACATAGCCGGAGGAGTAGCATTATTTCTTTACGGCATCAAGTTAATGAGTGAGGCTCTGCAGTTCATAGCCGGAGACAAAATGAGGCAGCTCATAGGCACTCTCACGAAAACGCCCCTGCGCGGAATATTTGTCGGCATTCTAGTTACAGTGCTCATCCAGTCCAGCACAGGCACTACAGTAATGACAGTGAGTTTCGTGAACACCGGCCTTCTGACGCTCACTCAGGCAATCGGTATCATCATGGGAGCAAACATCGGAACGACAGTAACAGCGCAGATAATCGCGTTCAAGATTGAGGCGTTTGCGCTGCCGTTAGTGGCAGTGGGAGTAGTGCTGTCAATGTTCAAGCGGACAAAGCAGCTCTCCTACTTTGCGAGCGGAATAGTAGGTCTTGGCCTTCTGTTCATGGGAATGCAGCTCATCGAGAGTGCAGCAGGAGTAATCTCTCAGCACAAAGATATGCTTCTGATGCTGAGTGCTAACCCGCTCACCGGAGTCTTGGCCGGAATAGTCCTGACGATACTTATTCAGTCTAGTGCGGCAACGATAGGCTTAACGATGGCCTTAGCCTCACAGGGATTGCTTGACCTTGACGCAGCGATACCCATAATTCTTGGTACGAACTTGGGAACGACGCTTACAGTTATTATTGTGGCTATGGGAGCGAGCCGTCCCGCAAAACAGGCTGCAGCTGCTCACGTGCTGTTCAACCTGATAGGTTCGGTGATATGCCTTCTTGTGCTTCCGTTCTACACGAAGATAGTAGCCATGAGTGCAAACGACATTGAACGCCAGATAGCCAACTCGCACATGATCTTCAACGTCATAGCGACAGTAATATTCTTCCCGTTCGTCTCACTCCTCGCAAAGCTGATTTCTGCGATTATTCCTCTGCGTCCTGAAGACCAGCCCGAAGATGTCATGTATCTCGACCCGACGCTTCTCACGATTTCGACGGCCTCAGCAGTTGCGGCTGTGAAGGATGAGCTGCTGCACATGGGAGACATAATCGGGAGGATGTTTGACACAGTGAGGGAGGCATTTTTCCAGTATGACGCATCGAAACTTGAGGAGCGCAGGAAGAAATTTGACAGCCTCGAGGACAGCGTCAACAAGATAACCCGGGCAATCTCAGAATATGCGTCTGAGATCTGGCAGAGGGGAGTCTCGGACGAAGTGTCAACAGTTCTCGGGTGTTACGTGAACGCCTCGCTCGACCTTGAGCGCATAGGCGACAGGATGGAGAACCTCATAGAACGCTGCGACGCAATGGATAATTACCTGTCTGCTGAAGCTGTCGGAGAGTTCAGGGACATGTACGACACGACGAACAGGGCCGTAACTCTTGCAATGTCATCAATCCATAAGGAGGACGCAGCCGAAGCGTGGGAAGTCATCCGGGACATTGAGAAGAAGATAGACTCTCAGGAGCGCATATACCGCAAGAATCACATTGACCGCCTCAACAAGGGCGAATGCGACCCGGAGAAGGGCGTAAACTTCATCACGTTACTTAGCAACCTTGAGCGTATCGGCGACCACAGCAACAACGTAGCCGGTTACACACTGGACATTCTCGCGCTGAACAGGAACACGAAGAAGGCAGCCTAGTATGAATAATTACCTGTCTGCCGGAGCAGTTGAGGAGTTCAGGGACATGTACGACACTACGAACAGGGCGGTAACTCTAGCGATGTCATCAATCCATAAGGAGGACGCAGCCGAAGCGTGGGAAGTCATCCGGGACATTGAGAAGAAGATAGACTCTCAGGAGCGCATCTACCGCAAGAATCACATTGACCGCCTCAACAAGGGAGAATGCGACCCGGAGAAGGGCGTAAACTTCATCACGTTACTTAGCAACCTTGAACGTATCGGCGACCACAGCAACAACGTAGCGGGTTACACGCTTGACATTCTCGCGCTGAACAAGAACACGAAGAAGGCAGCATGAAGAAATTTCTGCTCTCACTTTCAGCACTGGCAATAGTAATCTTTTCGGGGTTATGGCTCGCAATTGACCTCAGCCCCGAGAAGGTTACCACTATCTACGGCTCTCCTGCACTCTACGACATCAACGGCAGCTTGTTTCATGTCAGGCTCTCTCCCGACTCAGAGTGGCAGATTCCGATCCCCCTTGACGAGATGGGCAAATGGTTACCGCTCGTTGCCGTGAACGCAGAGGACGGAAGATTCTACTCGCACTTCGGGCTTGACCCCTTCGCTATGATGCGTGCAGTCTGGCAGGACATGACTCGGGGGCGTGTAGTCTCCGGAGCGTCGACGATAACGAGTCAGGTAATCCGCATGTCAGTGAGCGAACGTGAGGGCAGAAAGCGCACACCCCTGACGAAAGTCCGTGAGTTCATCATGGCGTTGAAGCTGGAGCGTTACCTCAGCAAGCCCGAAATTCTGGAGACGTACCTGAACCTCGCGCCCTTCGGAGGAAACATCAGGGGAGTGCAGGCGGCATCATTAATCTACTTTGGGAAGAAGGCATCACAGATTTCACCCGGCGAGGCCTGCCTGATGATAGGAATGCTCAAAGGCCCGAGCCTTTACCGTCCAGACACCCGGCCAAGAGCAGCACGTAAACGCCGTAACGAGATAATTTCCCTGATGGAGCGCAAAGGAGTATTTACGCATGAGGAAGCAGAACGCGCATACTTAGAGGACTTGCCGGGACGAAAATTTGAGCTGCCTTCGCGGGCATGGCATTATTCGGAGCTGTTACTGAGCCAGAATCCCGAGCACTCTCACAGGTACGATACTGCGCTGAACCTCGAGACACAGACCAAACTCGAGGCAATCCTCCGCCAATCACTCAGCGATTTTCCTGCAAACATCACACTTTCTGCGGGAGTGGTCGATAACGCGACAGCCTCGCTCGTTGCGTGGGTAGGCAATGCCCGATTCAGCTACGGGACAGACTCGTCCTCGTGGGTAGACTGCGGACGTGCTCCCAGATCTCCCGGGTCGACACTGAAGCCCTTTGCGTACTTGGCTGCAATCGATGACGGAATACTCACGCCCTCAACCCTTCTTGCTGATACGTCAATGGCTTTCTCAGGACGCGCCCCCCGGAATTTCGACCTTAAGTACAGGGGAGCAGTTACGGCACGTTCGGCACTCAGTGAATCCCTGAATGCTCCTGCAGTGAGAGTCCTGCGCAGAACCGGCAATGACCGTGTCCTGAGTCTCATGCGCGAGGCAGGATTGCGGCATCTGACACAGAACGCGAAGTATTACGGAGATTCCCTGATACTCGGCGGGTGCGATATTACTCTGCTTGAGGAACTCGAGGCGTTCACGATGCTTGCGTCTCTCGGAGTTCACCGGAACTTGATGCTGCTTCAGGAGTCTGCACAGGTCAGCGAGCGCATAGCTACGGAAGGAGGGTGCTGGCTCGTGAGCGACATGCTGAAGTACAACGGCGAGCTTTCAGTGTTTGCGAGAGGGACTCTCGGGAACAAGTGGCGGGTTGCGCTGAAGACGGGGACATCTTACGGCCTGCGTGATGCGTGGGCTGCTGCGTGGACTCCGGACTTCACCGTCGTAGTGTGGGCGGGGAATCCTGACGGCACATCTTGGCCCGGACTCGTCGGAGCGAGAGCTGCTGCTCCTGTCGCGGTGAAAGTGCTTCGTGTGGTCTCTCCGAACTCCGGCTGGTACGATACGCCCGAAGGCCTGAGCCTGCGCAGAGTGTGTTCACTCTCGGGGAAGCCTCCGACTGCGTTATGCCCTGATGTGAAAATGGACTGGGCACTCGACGGCATCACACAGACTTTCCCGTGCGACATGCATACCATCAAGGCAGGAGAGACCGTGATAACTCTTCCTGCGTCATTCAGGAGCGAGAACGTGAACGAAGTGAGGAAGGGCAGAGCGAGCCTGAGCATAATATCACCTGTGCCGGGAGCGTCATACTTTGCAGCACCGTTTGACATTGAGCGCAAGATACCCATGAAGTCGGAAGGAGCAGAGGGTCAAGTGTGGTGGTACTTGGATGGTGAGTACATAGGGACAGCTAGGGCAGATGCGACGTTCTTTCATGATGTGCCTGACGGAGAGCATTTAGTGAGTGTTGCAGATGAGGAGGGCCGGAGCGCGAAGGTTAAGGTGAAGGTGTTCACGCCCGGCAGGAAGAGTCAGGGGGAGGTGCTGTTCTGAGATTTTGCCTCGAGGTACTGGAGGAGGAGTCTGTCATCTATGGCCTGCATGTAATCGTGCATGAACTGCCAGTCCGGGAGTCCGGAGTCGTCGATGGGGAGCATAATTATCTGCGTCTGCATTCTCTGCTCATTGAACTTGTAGCCGTAAGTGTACTTGACCTTCTGCTGAAGTATCACCGTCTTCAAGAACTCGTAAATGTACTTGTCGCCTTCATGGTCTCTCAGCCTGAAACGTTTTACATCGTCAGAGAACAAGCACGTGTAAGGATGATAGAAGCTCTCTACTACGCTGCCGTTGTAGTTCACGCCGAGAACGTTGCTGTCCTCTGAGGCGTTGGAGTTTGACACGAAGGCAGTTACTCCGTTGTTGGAGTCTGAAGCTCCGATGAATGGTTTGCTGCCTGCTGTCATGTCTTCCTTGCGTAAACGTTTGCCCGGTGAAATCACGAACACGTCGCCTATTCTGAATCCTCTCCACTTTCTGCCCTCAAGAGTCAATGACTCGCTCCCCCTCAGCCTCGCTCTCACAGCAGCAATGTACTCACGAAGCATCTTCCGCTCCCTCTCCCTCATGAACTCCTCCATGAACTCATAATCCGGCCGTCCTGACTCATCAACCGGAAGCATAATCTTCTGACGCATGAGCCGCGCAGTTCCCATCTTGTAGCCGTAATTGTACTTGTCCTTCTGCGAGGTTATTGATGTGGCGATGAACAGAGCTGCATACTTATTATTCCCTATCTTGAGACGAAGTTTCCTGCAGTCGCCGGAGTATAAAGCCTCGTAAGGATGATAGAACGCATACCCTACTGAACCGTTGCTGTTCACTGAGATACACCCGGCCTCCAGAGTGTCATTTGTGTTGCTCAAGAAATCCGTTACTCCGTTGTTCATTGCAGAAGCAGTAATGTATGGCGTATTGCCCGGCTGCCGTTCCTCGTCAAAAATTCCGCGTCCTGAAATTATCTCCGCAACCTCTGAGATAAAGAATGACTCCCATTTTCTGGAAGCAAGACTCAGCACTGCAATTCCCCCCTTGACGTTATAATATAGTAACTCTATCACGAACACAGAATTTTACCCCGAATATCAACGGGGATATATATACAAAATTTTCACATAGGAGGACAAACAATTTGACGCAAAGAAATTCACGGATACGCCGCAAGAATGGAGGCACTGAAGGCAAAGAGCACTTGAACTTCATAGCACTCGGAGGACTCGGAGAGATCGGCAAAAATATGTACGTCCTGGAATACGGAGATGAGATCATAGTCATTGACTCCGGCCTCAAGTTCCCCGACTCGGAACTTCCCGGCATCGACTACATCGTCCCCGATATCTCCTACCTCGAGGCAAACAAGGACAAGATTCTCGCAATCATCATCACGCACGGCCATGAAGACCACACAGGAGGCCTTCCCTATGTCCTGCCCCGCCTCAATGCTCCCCTTTACGGCACGCAGTTAACGCTCGGACTTATCCGCAACAAGCTGCAGGAGGACTTGCCGCTCTATCACCCCGACTATCACGAGATACGCGCAGGTGATGTGATCAAGATAGGCTCGTTCACGATACGCTTTATCGCCGTCGCACACTCAATCCCCGACGGAGTCGCTCTCTCAATCGAGACACCGTTAGGGCGGATAATCCACACCGGAGACTTCAAGCTAGACAGCACGCCAGTAGACGGCAGAGTTACGGACTACGGAGCATTTGCAGAGGAGGGCGACAAGGGAGTAATGCTGCTATGTTCTGACAGCACCAACGCAGAACGTCAGGGCTTCACCCCGAGCGAGAGAACTATAGCTGCGACTCTCGACTCTCTGTTCCGGACGTACAGGACGAAGAGAATAATCGTGTCGTCATTTGCGAGCAACGTCCACAGGATTCAGCAGGTCGCAGATGTCTCGGCACGCTTCAACCGCAAGATAGCTTTTCTCGGCCGGAGCATGATCCGCAACGTCGAGCTTGCCAGAGATACCGGCTACCTAAAGATTGACTCCCGCATGATTATCCAGATAGAGGAGAGCTGGAAGTACTCAGATAATCAGCTTGTTGTGGTAACGACCGGGAGTCAGGGAGAGCCTTTTTCCGGACTCGTAACCATGAGCAGGGGCGAGAATAAGTCCGTAGAGTTAGGCGAACATGATGTAGTGTTCCTTCTGGCCTCAGTGATTCCCGGCAACGAGAAGCTCATCAACAACACGATAAACCGTCTGTTTGCGCAGGGCTGTGAAGTGGTCTACGAGAAGGAGAAGAACACTCACGTATCCGGCCATGCATCGGCAGAGGAGCTGAAGATAATTCTGAATCTCGTCCGCCCGCAATACTTTGTGCCAGTTCACGGAGAGTATAAGCACATGGTGAGGCATTCGCAGCTTGCTCAGGAGGTGGGCATTCCCCAGCGCAATATTTTCTTGATGGACAACGGAGATATTCTCACTTTCTCGCGCAATAATCCGCCCAAGAAGTACGGGCATGTTCAGGCGGGAGCAGTGATAGTTGACGGCAATGCAGCAGGGAGCATCAAGAGCGAGGTGTTGAAGGAACGCAGGGAGATAGCAGAAGACGGAGTGCTGGTAGTCGGGGCATCAGTTGACGACAGAGGGAATTTGCTAGCCCCTGTGGCAATTGAGACGCAGGGAGTGTTCATCTCAGAGGACAGCAGGCAGATATTTGATGAACTGTACGCAGTGAGCGAGAGAGCGATTCAGGAGCTTGCGGGAGGCCGTGTGAACATTGACGCACTGAAGAAGGCCGTGAAGACGAGAGTCCGGGATGTCCTGAGAAAACGGAACTCATCATTTGCGGTGATACTGCCTGTAATTTCTGTGAAGCAGTCGGGCTACTATGACGACTACAGCAAGTACGAAAAGGAATTTTTCTAGGAGGCAATGAGCATGATTAAGACGCTGATATTAGGGGCGGTGCAGGGATTATGTGAGTTCCTGCCTGTGAGCAGTTCTGGACATTTGGCGATATTCCAGATATTCATGGGCTTTGATGAAAACATGGCAGCGTTCGACATACTATTACACTTCGCGACGTTGTTAGCAGTGGTGATTTTCTTCTGGCGGGACATCTGGGAGATACTGTGCGACTGGTTCGGAGGCTGGCTCAATACTCATGACAGGCGTTCGGGCTGGTCTTATGGCTGGGCAATAATCATTGCATCATTCGTTACAGCAATATTAGGTCTTGGCCTGAAACCGGCATTTGAGAAGATGAGCGGAAGCCTTCCTCTTGTAGGGCTGTGCGAAATCTTCACGGGAATAGTTCTCTTGCTTATCCCTGTATTCTCTCGTACACGTCATCATTCATCACTGCTGAAGATAGCCTTAGCTGTAGGCTTTGCTCAGGGAATAGCAGTCCTGCCCGGAGTATCACGTTCTGGAATGTCAATAGCGATGGGGTTATTTATGGGAATGGGAATAAGCGAGGCGTTCAGGTTCTCATTCCTTATCTCGATACCTGCAGTGCTGGGAGCTACATTGCTTGAGTGCTTGAAGTTCCTGAAAGACGGGGGTGCAGTGTTTCTTCCTGAAGGCTGGATATGGGGGGCAGCATTAGCATTCATTCTGGGGCTTGCGTCGTTGAGATTCATGCGCGGCTTAGTAAAAGCAGAAAAGTGGGCATTATTCGGGGTGTACTGCCTCGTTATAGGGATTGCTGCATTAGTAATGGCGTTCTGGGTGATTCAGGAATGAGGATAATTCTTGCTTCCGGGAGTCCGAGACGGAGGGAGCTTCTCTCTGCACTCGGACTCTCGTTCGAGGTGTACAAGCCCGACGCTGACGAGTCGCACTCGCCTGACGAAGAGCCTGCGGGGCTGTGTGCACGTCTTTCGCGTCTGAAGGCACAAGCAGGAGCACAGAGATTCCCTGACGCAGTGGTGATAGCTGCAGATACTATTGTGGTTATTGACGGCCAAGTACTGGGGAAGCCTGCAGACCGGGAGGACGCTGTGAGGATGCTGAAGATGCTTCAGGGACGGGAGCACGAGGTGTTGACGGGACTCAGTGTGTGCCTGAATGAGCAGGTGATGACTCATGTCGAGCGGACATGTGTGAAGTTCCGGCCGTTGAGCGAGAACGAGATAGCAGCATACGTGATGACTGGGGAATCTGACGACAAGGCGGGAGCGTATGCAGTGCAGGGGAAAGGCTCATTGCTTATAGATGGAATTGTGGGGGATTACTTTAATGTAGTGGGGCTTCCTGTGTGCAGATTGGGAATGATGCTTCACGAGCTGGGAGCGAATTTGCTTGCTGAGGGATTGGGGATATGGCCGTAGGCTGCGCTTGCGCACTTTAATGTAGTGAGGCTTCCTGTATGCAGGTTATGGCTATGCTTCACAAGCTGGGAGTGATGCTTGCTGAGTGATTGTTGGGGATATGGCCGTAGGCTGCGCTTGTGCACTTTAACGTAGCGGGGCTTCCTGTGTGCAGGTTGAGGCTATGCTTCATAAGCTGGGAGTGATGCTTGCTGAGTGATTGTTGGGGATATGGCCGTAGGCTGCGCTTGTGCACTTTAACGTAGCGGGACTTCCTGTGTGCAGATTAGGGCTATGCTTCACGGGCTGGGGAATGAATTTGCTTGCTGAGTGATTGTTGGAGATATGGGTCGTAGGCTGCGCTTGTGCACTTTAACGTAGCGGGACT
>JAFSUD010000034.1 GCA_017445405.1 Synergistaceae bacterium | reverse complement strand
GTTGCAAGAGGTTGGGTGAGAATCCTCCGTAACGCAGATTGTGCTTCCCGAAGTACGCCGCCAGAGCATCAATGTCTCTTGCCATCTCATGCGATACTTCATGAAGTGTTCCTCTCACGCCCAGCACTCCGATTGTCTGAATAATGCCGGTCAGGAAGGACTGGGGCGTAACTTCAGCATGTATATACGGTTCGGGCTGGCTGTATCGTGTGAAGATTTCCAGACAGAACTTCGTGAGCTTGTCGTAAAAACCGTACTCCTGCATTACGCCTTTGGGGTAACCTGTGCTGCCCGACGTGTACAGCATGAAGGCTAGGTCGTGAGGGTCAGGGTCAGCAATCTCGGGGCACTCCTCCAGCTTCATGGCCTCGTTCCACTTCTCCATGCCGAAGACGACTTTGCACCCGCTGTCATGAATTGCGAAATCGATCCGGGACTTGCCCATAATGTCCTCAAGTCCGAGCCATGCAGCCCCGGACATCATGATGCCGATTCGTGCGGCGATGTACTCGAGACCTTTGGGGAAGTATATTGCGGCTACGTCCTCCCGTCCGATGTTGTGAGTCCTCAGCCAGTTATTGACCTTGAGCGCGCAGGAATATAGCTCGGCTATGTTTGTTGTGCGTGTTCCGTCCCTGTCGACTACTGCAGGTCTGTCGGGGTGCTGGCGGACGGTGTCAGCGAGAATTTCCAGAAACTCAATCATGAGGTGATATATCCCTCCGTTTACGTTATTGCTTATGACGGCGCATTATATCACTCCCTGCTGCAACCCGGCCCCTCAATCACGCTCACTCCCTCGCTCTGAGGTATTACCCTGATTTGTGCGGCTATCCTCTCGCGCAATGCCGACACGTGCGAGATGATGCCGATCATCCGTCCCTCGCGCCGGACTTCGCCGAGTGCCTCGAGTGCTGTGTGGAGCGAGTCCTCGTCGAGCGAGCCGAATCCCTCATCAAGGAACAGCGAGTCGACTCTGGCCTTGCTCCCCGAGATCTGCGAGAGTCCCAGAGCGAGCGCGAGACTTATCAGGAATCGTTCTCCCCCCGACAAATTGTCTGTCGGCCGGATCTCCCCCTGCTGTTCGTTATCCTTCACACTCAGCTTCAGGTCTTTGCTCTCAGGCGGCAGCACCAGCACATACCTTCCGTTCATCTTCTGCAGGTAATCATTCGCATTGTTCACGACAAGCTCCAGCGTAACCTTCTGTGCAAACACCCTGAACTTGTCGCCTTCCGCTGAACCTATGAGGCTGTTCAACGCTGCCCAGTTGTCCGCAATATCCTTCTGCGATGCACATTCCTTCTCGAGTTCTGCAATCTTGGCCTGAAGAGTCCGGACGTTCTCCAGCTTCTGAGTCAACGAGGCTATTTTGCTGCTCACCGCGATAATTCCTGCTTCCTGTTTCCTGAAGAGTGCATCCATCTCTTCAAACGTTCCCGATGATGTGTCCTGTGCCTTCTTCTCGTCTAATCTGCGCTGGATGTCCTCTAACTTTCCGGCAAGTTTATTCGTTCCGTCTGTGAGTTCCTGCCATCTCTGCCTGAGTCCGGGAAGTTCACTCACGTACTGCAACGACGACGCAAAATCGCTCTCATCTGTGAAGTTCTTAGCGGTCAGCTTATCCCGGAATAACGCTTCAAGCTCCGAAAGCTCCCGGCCAAGTGCAGAGAGTTCATCATTCTTTAGGGATAGGTTATCTTTCGCAGCAGCAATCACCGACCCGAGCCTAGCTGTCTCGTTCTGTGAAGATTGTATGCGTTCCTCAAGCTGCCTCACTCTTTCCGCCCACTCCTGAGTCTTCCTCAGCACTTCGCCAGTTCCGCGCGTTCCTGCAAGCCCCAGAGGATAAATAGCCTCGCTCACGGCAATTCTGCATGAAGAGAGCTTCTCGGCATCAGCGGACTTCTCCTCTCTGAGTCGTGAGGCTTCATTTGCGGCTGTCTGTTCCTCTGCGTAGGCCTTGTTCCAGTTCTCGATTGCACGGTCAAGGCTGGATTTCGCGGACTGCACTATCTCGCCGAGCCTGTCCATGTCTGCCTGGAGTTTCTCGCTGCGTCTGAAGAGTGCCTCTGCTTCCTCGTGAGCTGACTCGCCGTGAACGACTCCCGGGTGTTCAGGCGATCCGCATAACGGGCATGGAGTACCCGGCCTGAGTTTCGCGCGTTCCTCGTCAAGTACGGCTGCTGTCGTCCGTGCTCTCGTGCTCATTATCTCGTCAAACACTCTCCTGTGATTCTGCTCGGCCTCGTTCAGTTTTGCCCGGACAGTCTTCCCGGCCTCTACACGCTTCATTGATTCGGCCTGTGCCTTCTTCAGCCTTGCTTCTGCTGCCTGCAACTGTGCCTCGCTTTGCTTGTAGTCTTCTTCGGCTTTCGTGTATTCATCAATTGCCGACTTAACCCTCATCACAACAACATCAGGGGAGTCCGGGATGCTCCCTCTGAGGCGCGAGAGTTCATCCGTCATCTTTGGGATAACCTCTGCATATCTGGCAAGACTCGACTCGTCCCGCCCGATGCTCTCCTGCATCCTCCGGCACTCTGACTCGCACTTGGCCTTAGTGCTGCGTGCCGACATCAGGCGCGTGTAGTCCGGCTCTATCTCTGCTGCCCGTTCTGCGGAGTCCATTCTTCTGCGCTCTGCAGTGAATGCCTCAATGCGTTTCTCATGAATGGATATATCATCCTGCGTTCTGGCCAAGTCAACAGAAAGATTCTTTATCTCACGCAGAATGTCCCTCGCTGAGGCTGTGTCATCGTGAGCTGCTCTGAGGCGTGCAATCTCCGCGTTTAGCTGCTCAATCTCTGATGTGATAGCGTCCTCACTCATGCCGTCGTAGGATTCCTTAAGGCCATCGAGCTTGCTTTTCTTGTTGGCGAGCGAGTCCCTCTCGAGTCTGCATCTCGCAAACACACGCCTTGATATGTCGCTGTAAATACTTGTTCCCGTTATCAGCTCCAGAATCTCGGCGCGTTCGTTCTTGCCGGCATCGAGGAATGCATCAAATCCTCCCTGCTCGAGCATCATCGCCCTTGTGAACCTCGTGAAGTCCATTCCTGTGAGTTCGTCAACTTTTCCGGGAGTGTCCTCTGCATTGTGCGTTAAGGGAGTCCCTGACTCGTCAAATATCTGGTGGTCTATTTTCTGGAGCTTGCCGTCGAACTCTAGCCCCTTTCTGTGCTGCCCCCACTTGCATGTGAATTTCCCTGCTTCAGTGCTGAAGGTAACATACGCGTAACATTCGCCAGTACCTTTGGACATTATCTCGTTCGTTGTGCTCGTTACTTTTTTGAGGCGGGGAGTCTGTCCGTAGAGTGCGAGGCATACAGCATCAAAAATAGTGGTCTTTCCTGCACCTGTTGGGCCGGTTACTGCGAAGATGCCTTCTGTTGTGTAAGCATTATCCTCAAGATTTATGTACCATTCGCCACGCAGCGAGTTTAGATTCTTCAGCGTTATGTTCAGTATCTTCATTGATAGGCCTCTCCTGTCTCTATGCTGTGCAGAATTTCTTGATACATCCTGCGGAATAGTTCTCTCTGGCTTTCTGGAGTTTTCTTGCTGTCCATGAGGAGATCAAATATTTTCTCGGGTGATATGTCGTCGAGGTTACGGCCTCCTGTGTCAGGACTCGGGATTATCTCGCTCTCCGGGGTATCGCTGTTCACGCTCAGAATCTCCAGCTCGGGGAAAGCCTTTGCGTAGTCGCTGAGTTCTTTATGAAGGCTGCCTGTCGCTTCCGTTCCCGTGTGCGTAACTTCTACCCACATTGCTTCATTGCGCCCGCCGAGTTCTCCGAGCTGCGAAATTATTGACGGAATATCTCCGCTTATGCGTTCGAGCCTCTGATACTCCGGGATTTGTGCCTCGCGTATGCCTGTAAGATGTCTGCCCTCGAGATCGAGAATGTACACCGCTTTGTTCTGCCCGGCCTCTCCGAAGCCCATCTGTATAGGCGATCCGCTGTAACGTATATTGTCGCGTCCTGCTGTCTGCGGAGAGTGCAGGTGTCCGAGTGCGGTATACGTCAGCCACTCCGGAAAAATTCCTGCGTCAACACGAATAGCTGTCCCGACGTAGAGTTCACGTGTGCCGTCGTCTGGTCTTGCTCTGCCCTCCTGAAGGAAAAGATGCCCCATAGCGATAACCGGTACGTCCGAGTCCCCCTGAAGTTCGCGTGCACGTTCGAAGACTCGCCGGTAGTGTTCCACGATGCCGGACTTGATGGCCGACTCGATGTCGCTGAAGGAGTCGCTGATGTCTGCCCTCATCACGTCCCTGTTTCTCAGGAAGGGGACTGCACACACTATGAGTTCGGTGCGTCCTTCAGAGTCGGAGAGCGGGAGGACTTCTTCTGCGGGGTCTTGGCGGGCCTGGCCGACGACGTGGATTCGGCAGTGCTCGAGGAGGTCGGCAGGAGCATCGAGGAAGGAGGGCGAGTCGTGGTTGCCGGAGATGATGACGATGTGTCGGCATGGGGAACTGACGAGTCGGCTGAGGAGCGAGTAATACATATCCTGTGCCTGAACTGTGGGAGTAGTATTGTCGAAGATGTCTCCAGCAACAAGAAGGGCATCAATATTTTCATCATGTATTATCCTCAGAAGCTCATCAAAAAATTTCTGGAACTCTCGTGTCCTGTCATGTTCTTTGAGCTTGCGGCCTATGTGCCAGTCTGATGTGTGTAGTATCTTGCGTATCATGTTTTCACCGTCCTGTGTAGGGAATGTCCAGCCTGTCAAGAATGCTCCTGAAATCATCAAGTATTCGGGGATTATCTCTCAGCATCAGGTATTCTTTGCCGTTTGATGTCAGCTGTGCTTTGTTCTGTTCACTTAGTGTGTCAGCAATAAATATATCAGTATCACGGGCAAACGTAGCATCTGCAGATTCCGGGTTGCCTCTGCCTATGAGCTTAACTTCAACGCGGTAAACTCTGCCCGTTCTGCTTATGAGCTTATAATCCGTCTCGCGGTCATAGTCCAGAGTCTTATCACGCACAAAATTTCTGCTGTCTATGTTAATGGCGGGGACTCCTGCTCTTCTGCACAGCTCATCCGCTAAAGGCTTCTCGGCTTTCTTGCCGATTGCGCTCCATGCTCCGCCTCGTATCTGCAGCTTCTTTGTCGCTAGGGCATTAATTACAATCAGGCTTTCTGTTAGTGAAAGATTGACGGTAATATCATTCCTGCTTATGCTCAGAGTTACGGCTAAGTCGTTATCAGCATCATTCTCAAGTTCCGACAGCATGGCTCTCAAGTATTCGAAGTTGTTATTTGCTGCCTCAAGAACTATTTTTCTCGTCGCATGTCCGTAAATGTTCGTTATGGTCTTCCTGTTCAGGCCGGAATATATCGCTGCATCATCAGGCTTGATATTTTCAGAATTAATGAAGTGTTCTCTGTACCAGAGCATATTTATGTGTGTTCCAGTGAGCTTTGCCTCCAGAATCTCCCTGAAGAACTTCAGCGTGAAGTCAAAGAACTGCGAGTTGATAGCGTTGATTATCTCGTCTCTGTAATCTTCACCAGATAGTAATCTGTTTATGGTGCGCTCTGTTATTTCTTCCTCGAACGTCATAATATCCCAATGCCTCACTCTCTATAATCTCTGCATAATCTTCATTGACCTCACACAACACAGGCACTCTTCCCATTTTCCTGGCTGCTCTCCCTAAAGTCCCCGACCCCGCGAACGGATCTAGTACCGCATCTCTCTCGAACGAGTAATAGCGCAATACCCTTCTGCATAATTCTTCAGGGAACACGGCAGGATGATTCTTGTCTGCCTTCGGAGCAATGTACCAGCAATTAGAGGTATCTATGTCTTCATCTTCGCAGCGGTCATATTCTGAGTAATTCTTCATGTTCCTGTCAAGAAGAAAGCTGCAGTTCTTGCGGTACACCATTATGCTCTCGGTTATGCAGTTAGGCTTGTAGGATAACGGCTTGCGGGTCTGCTTATAGCCGCTTATTCTGTCGGGCACTGAAGGCTCGGGCTTGACCCAGATAATCTCGTCAACAAAATAGTATCCTGACTCAGTAAGCACTCTGTGAAGGTCGTAATGTATGGGGTATCTTATGCTCTCGAACTCACGCCCCGGCCTCTTAGTGATGACCGGCGAGACGTTCACGATCATGAATCTCCCTGCCTCAAGGACTCTGCCGCATTCAGTGAACACTCTGCCCATCTTGGCCAGGTACTCAGAATATGATGTGTAGTCTGAGTATTCCCGGGCGTTGTAGTACGGAGGAGACGTGAAGACGAGCTGCACTGACTCGTCAGGAATCTGCTTTAGAGTCTCCTCGCAGTCCCCCGTAAGAAGAATCGGACCCGTGATTCTCCCGTGAGGCTGTGCTCTATCTCTGCTCTGCCGGTAATCGTAGTATTTATTCATCTTGTCTATGACTTCATTATGATAGTGATTGATGATTCTTTCTCGGAGTTCCTGAAAACGCGAGTCTTCCTTGCTCCTGTAAAGGCACGTCCTGAACATCTGATAGATTAATTCCATCGGATGAGCTTTCCCGAAGGCTTCACGGCTCACAAACTCATACACTCTGTTACTATCATTGTGCCTGCCGATTGATGAGACTACTTCACGCTTAATGTCAATGGGGAGAGCTTCATCAAAGAGAGTTAAGAGTGTATCGAGGCTTTCGGGAGTCCTGAGTTTTCCGAGAGCCTTTATCGCTTCAACTGTGTACATGAATCAATCTCCTGTACAAATCTTGATGAGTTCAGATTTTAGCATATGTATTGTGATTCGTTGCAAAATAAGTTTGACAACAAATGTGCAGATTGGTAAATTAAAGCATCATGTAAAGTTTGCAATAATCATTACGGAGGTATTAATGCAGTTATGTTGGCAATTGTTAAGAGGTTGTGGAAGAATATAGCCACCTTATTTACCCAACACGAAGTCCCTGAAGCAGTCAGTGAAAGCAAAGTACGTAATACACAGATAATGATAGGCGGCAATAACAAAGCAGTACAGAATAATTACAATGGGCTTTCAAGAGAAGAATATAGTGAACTTGCTGAACAGGTCATCGCAGACAACACAGCATCAGACGAAGAAGTAAACGAAATGCTTGATGAAGTGTTCGGTCATAGTACAAATACAGACAGGTGATTCAAAATTGGACTGGACTATTTCACAGCTATTTATCATTTGCCCGTTAATCTTCATCGGCGGAGTCATTGACGCTATCGGAGGAGGAGGAGGACTGATAACGCTTCCTGCATTCTTGATTGCCGGTTTTCCTGTTCACGTAGCTATCGGCACTAACAAAGTCAGCTCCGCAATGGGAACGTCAATAGCATTCACAAAATTCATGCGCGACGGATATATGCCTCTCAAACTCTCAGTGCTGGGGATAATCTTTGCGCTTCTCGGCTCATCACTCGGCGCAAAAACTGCACTCCTCATCAGCGATTACATTTTCAGGCTCTTGATGCTCGTAATACTTCCTGTAACAGCTTGGTACGTCTTCAGGAGTCAGGACTTATTGAGGGAAGAGAGAACTTCTCAGGAAAGTATTTCTCTCAGGACTTACATTGTGTGCGTGCTTGTAGCTTTCTTCATCGGATTCTATGACGGCTTCTACGGCCCGGGCGCAGGAACATTCATGCTGCTGCTCTTGGCCGGAGCTGCGGGACTCAGCGTTCAGAAAGCTAACGGAGTAACGAAAGCCATAAACTTTGCGACTAACATTGCAGCTATAGCCGTGTACTTCATGAACGGAAAAGTCATTGTGCCTCTTGGAATCACAGTCGGCTGCTTCAGTATTGCCGGAAATTACATCGGAGCGCGTTTCTTCGAGAAAGGCGGAGCTAAGACCGTCAGGCCTGTGATATTGATCGTGCTGTCGTTATTCTTCATCAGAGTGATTTATGACCTGCTGTAAGGTGTAAGTTTATGGCATATCTCAACTGGATTAACCCCGCTGATTACACAATGGAATGCTTTCTGCTGTTTGACCGCTGGGCACTGCGAGTCATTTTCTCTGACTGCAGCAAATACGCCTGGTTTCCTGATAAGCAGCGTAACTACAAGCTCGAACTCGCAAAAGCATTATACCGTTATCCTTACGTCTATAACTATGCGCGCTATAAAGCTCCCGAATGCTGGAAGTTTATTGACGGGCTTCAAAGCATCCCAGGTGATAGCTGGATACCTGACGAAATGAGAGCCTCTGAACTCTTCATCATTAAGGCTCTGGAAATATATGTTGTCTGCTTCTTCCCCCACATAATGAATACTCTTGACTTCATACGTGATTGGGACGAGCAGCATCTTCATGATCTTGCAGACCTCACAGATAAGTTAGTCCTTGATGTCGGAGCAGGAACAGGCCGCTTAACTTTTCCGGCAGCAAAGAAAGCTAAACGTGTTTATGCAAGTGATCCGAGTGATTGCATGAGAGAGTACCTAACTGACAGAATAAGGCGTGAACGTATAAGCAATATCAGAGTAGTCAGCGGAACGGCAGAAAACATACCTTATGAGGACGATACGTTTGATGCGGTCATAAGCGGAAATGTTATAGGCTCAAGTCTAAATACGCAGCTTGCAGAGATTACGCGCGTAACAAAAAACGGCGGGTGGCTTGTACTGTGCAATGGAGATGATTCATACAAGCGTCCAAGCCCGGCAGAACAATTCATTTCAAGAGGGTTTGAATGGTTCAGGCATGATACCAAAACCGGCGGAATCATATACGACTACAGGAAGCAGGTAGTGAAGTGATCAATGGTAGTACGGAACATAGTAGTGCGGACCATATTTTATTGGATCAAGTATTTCATCCAGAATATCCGTTGTGTCGTCTTGAGTTCCGTCTGTTTGCGGAAGCGGTTCAGGCATCGGGTAAGGATAGGGATTTCTTCCGCCTGCTATTTTCTTCAGCTCATTGCCTGATAATTCTTTGTGCTGTTCTTCACTCATTGCTTGCAGTGCCTCCTTATTCACAGTATTGTGATGTGAAAGGTTATCACAGAGGCCTGCTAACGTCAAAGTGTCTGATTGAGCGCAAATAGTGCTATCATTATTTACTATCTTTAAGAACGTGAAAGGATTTGGTTATATGCGCAAGTTATTAGCAGTATTGTTAGTCTTAGTGTTCGCATCAACGGCATGTGCCCATCCCGGCAGACTTGATGCCAACGGCGGCCACACCAACAAGGAGACAGGAGAGTATCACTACCACAAAGGCCCGAACGCCCTCGAGTCTCTGGAGATCCGCCGCAACACAGTCTACAAGGCCAAGATCGAGCGTGTAGTTGACGGCGACACAGCAATAATCTCGTTCATCTTCGACGACGGCAGCAAGTACCTCAAGGAACGCGTGAGATTCTTAGGTGTAGACACTCCCGAGACCGTCCACCCCAATAAGCCGGTGCAGTATTACGGCAAAGAGGCGAGCGACTTCACGAAGGCGCAGCTCACGGATAAAGTTGTGTGGCTTCAGACGGACGTAAACGCGAGGGACAGGTACGACAGAATGTTAGCCTATGTGTGGCTGAAAGAACCCAGCAAAGCAGACCTCGACGACGAGTCGGCAATCCGCGAATACATGTACAACGCGAAATTACTGCTTGACGGTTACGCCCAGCTCATGACAATTCAGCCCAATTCACGTTATGCTAACCTTTTCGTGCACTTCCAGCGTGAAGCACGTGAAGCCAACAAAGGCCTTTGGGGAAAAGAACCCGATTAACCATTGATTAGCGGCTGGTGGTTACTCGCTGGCCGCTGCTTACCTGATACGTACTTGTTCCCATCAACGCAGAACCTCCACAAATAGTCCCTGCATTCTTCAGCGTAATCTATGCCTATTCTAGGTGAAGCAGTAATTTTCAGGTCAGGATAAGTGTTATCAAGTATGTAAAGTTTCTCTCCGCACAAGTCCTCGCCGTAAAGCTCCCTCGTGATGCCCATAGCAGCACATAACTTCTCCGGCCCGCTGCAGAGATTCAGGACGCGCTGAGTCTTCCGCCTTGCCTTCATGAGGTCTTGGCCGTCCAGCGGCTCGAGTGCTCTCACCAGCACGCATTCAGGCTTTCCGGCAATATTCGCAGTAACGTTGAAGCAGTGATGCATTCCGTAGACCAGATAGACATATGCGAACCCTCCCTCGCCGAAAACTACCTCTGTCCTGCCCGTCCGCCTATTGTTCCATGTGTGGGATGCTTTGTCTTCAGGCCCGGCGTACGCTTCCGTCTCGACAATAATTCCTGACGTTGTGCCCTCGCCTGATTCGTGAACCAGCACTTTACCCAACAGCTCACGCGCAAGAGTTACGGCATCTCTCGTGTAAAACTCCCTCGTCAACTTCTTCACAATATAAATTCTCCTTCTGTTCCGTCTCGACAATAACCCCTGATGTCATACCCTCTCCTGATTCGTGAACCAGCACTTTACCCAACAGCTCACGCGCAAGAGTAACGGCATCTCTCATGTAAAACTCCCTCGTCAATTTCTTCATGCATTATTTCTCCGTAAATATCATTATTAATTATCTGGTAATTTGCTCACCGTGCATTATAATCTTCACATCAATAATTCTGTTACAATCATCATCAAACTATCTCAACAATCAGAAGGAGCTGTTATTACTCATATCATGAGAAAGTTTTTCGCAGCATTACTACTCTCTTTATGTATAGTGCCCATGTCTGCACTGTCATCGTCTGCTTCCGTCAGAGCTGAGAAGAATACATACTACATTGACGACGCAGAAGGCTCGGCACTGATCAAGAACGGCAACAAGAAGCAGGCCCGGCAGGAAGCACAGCAGGCAGCTTACCGGGACGCAATAGCTAAGGCTATGGATATGTTCGCAGGAGGAACGGATGAGGGGGTTAAGAACCGCGTACTTGCAAAGTCTCAGAGCATGGTCAAGAACTTCAAGATCACCAGCGAGACAGTCGAGGGAGATACTCTGCACATAGTAGGCTCGTGCACTGTGAGCGAGAAGACTTTTGACGGCGTGCTCGGGCCTGAAGTAATCTCAATGCTGGGCAACCCGAGAGTCATGATTATTGTAGACAAAGAGTCCTCCAGCAATGCATCACTGGTTGAGGATGAACTCCTCCGGCTCTTCGAGAAAGCTGGATACCTCATCGTTGACAGAGATCAGGCACAGACTCTCCTTGCTCTCGACCCCAAAAAGGGCTTCAGCGATCCCGACATGCTCGACAAAGCGGCCAAGACCATACGGGCCGACATAATCATTGAGGCTCATGCTACATCAGGAGCACAGAAGGCCAGCAGGTTCGGTATTAACATGTACAAGCCCAGCGGAAGCGTAAAGGTCAAGGCCGTGCTCACGAAGACGGGCTATCAGATAAGCTCGTCAACATATTCACGGGGGACGAAAAACTGGCAGGGCAGTTCATCAGCAGCAGGGATAATCAGGTCAGGACTGCAGCAGGCCACAGAGGAAATCATCTACAAGATAGCCTATAAGATGCTCTCTCCGAACTCATTAGATGGCATTAACGTAAATATCAGGCTGGCTAATGCAACGTTTGATGACATCGAGCAGTTCACGGCATACTTAGGCGAGACCGGCAAAGTCTTCGACAGAGGCTATAGTTCGGAGCTTACGGAACTGGATTTTGTGTCCGGCAAAAACGCAAGAAATGTAGCATCCCATATCTCGAAGTATAAGCTGCCTGGAAACAGGGAGATCAAGATTGAGGGTCTCACCGCTGAAACTGTCAATGCACGCGTAGTTCCGTCAGGGATAATCATTAAGCCGAGCGGTGATGTTCCTGTTACTCCGGCGCGTTATGTCATCATCAACATCTACCTTGAGAAGCTCTACGAGGAAGAGGCCAACAGAGTCAGGGCAGAACTCAAGAACTTTATCGGTTCTGCAGGAGAGGTAGAGGAGAACTTCCGGGACTCTAAGCTGCTGATCAACGTAAAGTTTGCGGAGAATGCTCAAGGCGCAAAGAGCGTGTTTGACCTTGAGGAGTTCCTGAAGAATGAGATGAAGCGCAAGGGTGTTACTCTGATAGTTGACCCGTCGAACGGAAACTCAATCAGGGGAAGCGGAGACCACATAATATTCTTTGGCAATTAAGGAGGTATTCATCAATGAACAGAAAGATTATCGCTATATTTATGCTCTTCTGCCTCGTCATGTCATGCGGGACAGCATCGGCAGCATCAAAGAAACGCAGCTCTTCATCAAGGGCAGCAGTGTCCTCACAGTCGGACTCGGTTCTGCCCAAGCGCGGGGATATTGCATTAGTGGTTGAGGGAGACGACGACCAGCACGTCAAGATAGCCGAGACAAAGATTATTGACTCACTGATTCAGCACGGCTACAGGGTAGTAGACGAGAAGAAGATGCGTGCAGCGAAGGCAGCAGCAGTTAAGGCACAGGCATACCGTCTTGCGATGCAGGGGAACTACAACGCAATCTTCAAGCTCAACGCAAGCTACAGTGTTGCAGCTACAGTAGTTGCACGTGTTCAGGCAGGACAGGCAGTCCAGAACTCTTTCGGGCTGTACACAGGCTCGGCATCAGTTACTCTCCTGGCCGTAACCTCGCGGGGCACTAAGCTCGGAGGCAGGACAGCCACCAGCAGACAAATCAGCTTCAGTGAGTACGATACTCTGCTGAAGTGCATAGAGGCAGCAGTAGATGAAGGCATGAAGCAGATGTATTAGGGAGGAATGCATCAATGCGCAAAATCCTGTCAGCAGCGTTGATATTAGGGCTTGCATGTTCGGCAAATGCTCTCCCGAGACTCACTGTCCGGGACTTCACGGACAAATCAGAAGGTGGTAAAGCTCCTGCAGCCGCAATCATGAACATGATGATTACTGAACTTAGCAAGGCCGGAGTGTTTGTGCTTATGGACCGGGACAGTGAGACTATGGCTCTTACAGGAAATGAGATTAAGATGGGCGCAGAGGGTCTTATAGATCCGTCAACAGCTATAAAGCCCGGTCGTCTTCAGAGTCCCCAGTATGCGATGACCGGAGCAATCACCATGTACTACTACAGCGAGAAGGGGAGCGGGTTTGCGATTCCCATTCTCGGGAGTGCGACGAGGGCAAAAACTGCTTACGTCATGATTGACCTCCGGATAACTGACCTCGAGACAGGAGGCATAATCTACGCCTCAAATGAGCTTGGAGAATCAAACAAGCAGATAGACAAGGGAGCAATAGCTGCATACAAAGGCTTCTTCGTAGGGAGTTACAAGAGAGAGTCAGGCGGTATTCTTGCGATGGCAACACGTAATGCCGTCGAGAAACATGTAGCCGCAATAAAGGCCATTGACTGGGAAAGGAGATAAACACAATGCGAAAAATTCTGTCAGCAGTTACGCTGGTACTGGTGCTTGCATGTTCAGCAAGTGCTCTTCCGAGACTCACTGTCCGGGACTTTGCGGACAAGTCGGAAGAAGGGAAAGCTCCTGCAGGTGCAATCATGAACATGATGATTACTGAACTTAGCAAGGCCGGAGTGTTTGACATTATGGACCGTGAAAAGGAAACTATGGACTTCATGAAGGATGAGTACAAGATGATGTATGAAGGACTGATAGACCCGTCGACGGCCATAGAGTTAGGGCACATTCAGAGTCCCAGATACATAATGGACGGAGCGATCACGATGTACTACTACAGCGAGAAGGGGAGCGGATTTGCGATTCCTGTTCTCGGAACTGCGACGAGGGCCAAGACTGCTTACGTCATGATTGACCTCCGGATAACCGACCTCAAGACGAGCAAAGTAATCTATGCGTCAAACGAACTTGGGCAGTCCAACAAGCAGATATCGAAAGGTGCAATAGCAGCATACCGTGGCTTCTTCATCGGGAGCTATCAGAATCAGAGCGGCGGCATCTTGGCGATGGCAACGCGTGATTCAGTCCGTAAACATGTGGAAGCAATAAGAGCTATTGATGTATGGGAGGAGTAAGCATCCATGAAGAGAGTAATAGCGTGCGTGATTGCGCTGTGCCTTGCATGTCCGTGTGCAGAAGCAGCAGTTGTTGAAGGCCCGGTAAGGCTGGGAATAATGAAGTTCCTGACCAGAGCGGAAGGTATCACGGAAGCACAGGCAGCAGCAATAGGAGATATATTCTCGAGAATACTGGCGGGATCTAAGACAATGACGGTTGTAGAGAGAGACCAGCTCGAGAATATTGCGAGCGAGCACAGAATGAGCATGTCGGGCCTTCTGACTGATGAGACGGCAGTCCAGATAGGAAAGATAACGGGCTGCAACTACATGCTTATCGGAGCAGTTACCCGCTATGAGGAGACAAGCTCGGAAACTGATTTATGGCTTATCTCCAAGCGGAAGTATTTTGCGTCGGCTACGATAGATGCCAGGATTGTGAACGTCGAGACCACAAAAGTAGTTCTGTCATTATCTGAAAGCGGGACGACTTCCCAGAAAGGCGAGACGGTAAATCTGCCCTACATAGGCCTGAACACCAGAGAGAAGATGAACGAGAAGATGATTCTCAAGGGCATTGAGGCAGGAGCTATCAATGATGCAGTATCGAGGCTTGCCTTCAAGCTCAGGGAAAATCTCACCGGCGAATACGTCGAGGTGCTCCACCCCGGCAACAGCGAGATAGTTATAGGCTTCGGCGAGACAGCAGGGGCACAGATGGAAGGCCTCTACCGCGTGTACGCTGAGGGGAGGGAGATTTTCGGTTCTGACGGCCAGTCGCTCGGCAGGGAGATGCACGACCTTGCAGTGGTGAAGATAACGAAGCTGCAGCCGGGGTTCAGCAATGCCGCATTAGCTGCCAAAGGTGCCGGGAATCTTGCGCTTGTTCACAAAGGAGATAAGCTGTTTCCTGTTACGCAGGCCGAGATGCAGACGATGATAAAGAACAAAGTGTTTCTCAAGAGCAGACCGCGAGAGAGAAAACCTGAACTGGAAAATTTGAGGAGGAACTATAAATAATGAAGAAACTAACTGCCGCGTTTATCCTGACTGCAAGTATTCTGATTCTGAATTTGGGTATTGCTTATGCTGCGCCGAGTGATGCCGGACATGTAACATATCTTTCTTTGTCCGCGAGTCCTGAGACGCTGGAGATAACAGCAGGAAGCACCGGCACTGTTACTCTCACTCCCGAGAACGCACAGGGCACAGTAACTTACACGGCTAACCAGAGCTGGGTAACGTTCAGCGGCAACACTGCAACCTTCGCTCCTACGACTGCAGGCAGCTACACAGTAATCATCACGGCGACCGACGCAGGGCGCACAGAGGGAAACACTGCGACAGTCAGCATCAGCGTAACAGTAACCGAGCCGTTCTCGCTGACAGTGAGCCGTCAGGAAATAACTATAGGCGAAGGCAGCACAGCGACAGCGACACTTACCCCGCTTAACGCGCAAGGCACAGTAACTTACACGGCGAACCAGAGCTGGGTAACGTTCAGCGGCAACACTGCTACTTTCGCACCTACAACTTCAGGCAGCTATGACGTAACGATAACGGCTACTGATTCAGCAAACAATACAGCCTCTGCCGCCATAACTGTAGATGTACGCGGGCCGCTGTCATTCACGGTGTCTATAGGAAGCGAGAATATAACCGTCGGAAGTACAGCAACAGCTAGCCTGATTACTGAGAATGTTATAGGCACAATGAGCTACACAGCTAACTACTCGTGGGTAACGTTCAGCGGAAACACGGCTACTTTAGCTCCCACTGCTGCAGGTACTTACACGATAACCATCACAGGCACGGACTCGGGACGTAATGCTAACGCCTCGCTGCCTGTCAGCTTTTCCGTAACCGCCGTCAATCCTGCTCCGACTCCTGACCCTGACCCTGACCCCGAACCTGAACCTTTATCATTGACAGCAAGCAGCACAGCTCTGACGATAACTCTTCCTGCCACAGGAACAGTAACTCTCACTCCCGGCAATGCACAGGGCACGGTGAGCTACACAGCGTCAGAGTCATGGGTAACATTCAGCGGGAATACTGCGACATTTGCTCCTACAGCCGCAGGAACTTACACAGTAACTATCACTGCAACTGACTCGGGAAGAAGTACTGGCAACACAGCAACTGCATCCGTCAGCGTAACCGTCAATCCTGCAGCCCTCGCCTTGTCCGTCAGTCCTGCAACGCTCACACTGACAGCAGGAAACACAGGCACAGCTGCCTTGACTCCTAGCAATGCTCAAGGAACGATAACTTACACAGCGTCAGAGTCATGGGTAACATTCAGCGGGAATACTGCGACGTTTGCTCCGACAACTGCAGGAACTTACACAGTAACCATCACTGCTTCAGATTCCGGGCGCACAACAGGCAGCACGGCTACAGCATCAGTTACCGTAACTGTCGCCCCTCCGCAGCTTACTCTGTCTGTGAATCCAGAAGCTCTCACAGTAACAGCAGGAAGCACAGCTACAGCATCACTAACTCCCGGAAGCCCTCAAGGAACGATAACTTACACGGCATCGGAGTCATGGGTAACGTTCAGCGGGAATACTGCGACGTTTGCTCCGACAACTGCAGGAACTTACACAGTAACCATCACTGCCTCAGATTCCGGACGCACAACGGGAAATACTGCAGCAGCAGCAATATCTGTAACCGTGAATCCTGCTGCCGTAACTCTTACAGTCTCGCCTTCATCGATCACCCTGACGGAAGGCGGAACAGCAACAGCTTCACTTACCCCCGGCAACATTCAGGGAACAGTTAGCTATTCTGCTTCTGAATCATGGGTAACGTTCGACGGCAACACTGCAACATTTGCGCCTACTGCAGCGGGCACTTACAGCGTAACTATAACTGCTGCGGACTCTGGACGCTCTGAGAACAGCACCGCGTCAGCAGCAATAGCCGTTACTGTCAACGCCAGACCTCTGGCCCTTGCAATCTCTCCTGCTGCTCTGACCATAACTGCCGGGACATCAGGTACAGTTACCCTCACCCCCTCGAACGCAAGCGGGACGGTCAGCTATTCAGCAAATAATTCATGGGTAACGTTCAGCGGAAACAGTGCCGTAATTTCTCCTACAGAAACAGGTACTTACACCATCACTATCACGGCAACTGATACATCGGAGCAGACGGCCTCAGCCACAGTCTCCATCACAGTAACGCCGCCATCAACCCCTACGGTCTCGCCTGATGTTTCGCCGGATATTACTCCTGTACCCTCTAACTCACCGGACGTTACTCCTGCACCTTCTGACTCACCGGATATTACTCCGACATCTGGAGATACTGAGCCTGATACGCCTATAGAGTTTGTGGAGCCGGATACACCTTACCAGCCGGATGACCAGAACAGCTATATAGATCCGAATACCGGAGAGTCAGGAGGTTCTGACAGTTCAGGAGGAAATCAGGGCACAGGACAGCAGAGCAACACTGTGAGACCTAACACAAGCGTACTGCGTCAAATTGTCCTGAATGCTGAGACTTCCAGCAAAATAGCCTCACAGTTCCCGGGTGCTCAGGGAAAACCGGTACATTCTCTTGTGGGGAACAGCAATATCACTATGAACACAAATCAGAGACAGATAAGTGAAGCCTTCCGCTCCCATCTTCAGGAAACAGGAGAAGAAATTATGCTTGCCTTCCCTAGTTTTACAGCAAGTGAAGCAGGAATATATGTTACAGGTGTCTCGCTGAAGGACGTAGCAGAGCCGGGAACACTCATTGACAGCGTGAGCACAATAACTCCTGCAGGATCGGCTTCAGGAGCTGATGTTCATGCAGCGGCGGACATCGAACAAATCAACCTTATGGATCAGGCAGGCAACCCCGTCGAGACCAAACGCGCCACCAACGGAAGAACTTATGCTGTCGTACCTGACAATCAGAACATGCTCGTAGCAGTGAATCTCAACGCAGGCGAAACATGGACAGGCTCGCTCACAAAGCCTGTACAGCTCCCTACGATTCTTGTTGAACAGGTAACTATTGAGCAGATAGCCGAGATCGTGCAGGAAACAGGCATTGACGAACAGGCGCAGACCGAGACGAAGGAAGAGACAGCAGAGCGTATCACGAACAATATCATTGAGGCTGTGCAGGAAATCATCTCGAGGCCGGAAGTTATAGAGGTAATCCTCAAAAACGACGTAATCTCTCAGGACATACTTTCGCGCGACGTGGTGAGCACGGACATCAAGACCTTCACGAGTGCTGACACGGTTGCAGAGCCAGAAGAGCCTACGGAAGCAATGCAGGAAACCGTGAAGGATGACGGCTACGAGATTGCAGCTAAGCTCAACACTGTTCAGGTCGCCGAATCGGGCTTCTACATCTTCAAAGTTACTTTATCCGAAGAGTCGTTCCAGAAGCTGAAGGGGTTAAGCGCAGAGGAAGTGAGGGTGTACGCACTCAGCGATACAGATTTGGACATAGAGATAGCACCTGCCTTCATCACAGGAATACTCAACACGTTTGAGCTTCTGACCATGACCGGCGAAAAGATGGACACAATTGGGCTTCGTGAGTTCCTGCTGATAGGACTCCTCGATGCAGGAAAGCCTCTCAGCCTGTACCTTGCCAAGCTGCTTATTATGCTTCTTCTCGGAGGCTGCAGTTACGGCTGGGGAATGTCTGCTCTTCTTGCTGTCCCTGCTGTGATGATATTCACTAAACTTTACAGGAGGTAATAATGGACTATCTAATTGCCGTATACACCGGCAGAAAAATTTACACGCTCGGCCTCAAACCGGGCGTTACTGCTACTCTTGGGGACGCACAGAATGATACCCTGCTTCTCCCTGACTCAGGACTCGGCGGGGCGTATCTCGTGCTCGCCTGTGATGCAGGAGGAGTCCGCATACTCTCGCGCCAGCCAATGAAGTTCGGCGACGAGTCGGCAACCAACCGTGTGCTCTCTGCAGGGGACATCATCTCAATCACCGGGAAAATCACTCTCGCTGTCTTCGAGTCGAGGTCGTCCCTCAGCTCTGCACTCTCTCTTGACGGCTTCAACGAACTCCGGATCGGACGCTCCTACAACAACAACGATATCTGCCTCAAGGACTCGAGCGTCTCATCACGTCATGCAGTCCTCAGGAAGATTAACGGCCGGTGGGTTATCTCCGACCTCCAGAGCCGCAACGGTACGTTCGTGAACGGCGAGCTTGCTCCTGTCGATGAAGAAATCTCTGCGGAGAACGTCAGCATATTCATCTGCGGGTACATGTTCCACATTCAGAACAACATGCTGCACTTCACCAATACCCCCGGAGAGATCGAGTTTGCGCCGGAAACAGCCGACTCACTTGTTGCGATGCCGACAAGACAGAAAGCCTACCCGTTTTTCCAGCGGTCGCCGAGAATAAGGAACTCTGCAGGTAAAGCCAGCTTCGAGATTACCTCGCCTCCCAACGCAGGCACAAAGCCTAATATCACATGGCTGACAGTCCTGCTCCCCCCCATCATGATGGTCTCAGTAATGGGCTTCGTCGCAAGCATGACAAAGAATTTCAACATGCTCATGTATTCAGTCCCGATGTCTCTAATGTCCGTAGTCTTGGCCTTCGTCAACAACAGGAACAACATGAAGAAGTGGATGAAGAATAACGGCCTCGCAATCGAGAAATACACCGAGTATCTTGCTGAGACGGACAAGCAGATCACTGACTCGGAAGGAGCGTTCATCTCCGCATTGTCGATAACGAACCCAGGCGTGAATGAGTGCCTGGCTATTGCCCGCAATGTCTCACGGCGACTCTGGGAACGCACCCCAAGAGACAAAGACTTTCTCAGCGTCAGGCTCGGAACTGGCAGCATTGACTCCAACGTCAAGATCAAGCTCCCTAGTGCTCAGATGTCCGTAGAGGATAACCCGTTCATCAAGCAGGCTGAGGAGATACGCGACAGACACACAGTCCTGACAGGAGTCCCGGTTTGCCACTCTCTGCTTGAGCACCAGATAACAGGACTCGCAGGACGGCGTGATGCAGTTATCCGCACAGCATGGCGCATAATCATGGACTTGACGACGCATCAGTCTTACGAGGATGTCAGAATAATGTGCGTCTACCCTGAGGAGGAACGCGAAAAGTGGGAGTGGATGAGGTGGCTTCCGCACATCTGGGATTCCAAGAACAAGAAACGCTGCCTTGTCTGCACACGCGACGAAGCGAGGCCTATGCTCCGTGAAGCTGCAGAGCTCATCAAAACCCGCACCAGAAACATCAAGCCCGGACAAAGGGAGACACTGCCCGAGATGCCTTATCGTGTGTTGATACTCGCTGACCGGACGCTCACAGAGTCCAGCGGAGAAGTCTTCTTCCCGGATAATCCCGCGCTCGGATTCTCTGCCGTCTATGCGTATGGAGACATAGGGTCGCTTCCCGGTGAATGCCAGAGCGTAATCATCTGCGACACTCCCGCGAGCATCCAGAACACAGAGCCGGACTCGGGAACAACAACTACTCCCTTCACTCCCGACAAGATAAGCGTTAATGTCCTTGATGAATTCGCGCGTGCTCTCGCGCCTGTGCATCTCGTCTCTGCAGGAGGCGGCAACAAAATGCCTTCTGCTATCTCGTTCCTGCAGGGTGTCGAGGCTGACACGATCGAGTCTCTTGACGTTCTGGGACGCTGGAGGCGAGCTAACTCGGCCAAGAGTCTCGCTACACCGATGGGCATCCGGGAAAACGGCGACACGTTCTACTTCAACATTCTTGACGGTCAGATGGGGCCTCACGGTCTCACGGTCGGCACAGCAGGAAGCGGAAAGAGTGAGACTTTGACGACACTTCTTCTGTCTATGGCTCTGACTTATTCGCCGGAGGACGTGAATTTTGCGTTAATCGAGTTCAAGGGTAATGACCTCTCTAACATCCTGAAGCCGTTACCTCATGTTGCCGGCGTAGTGAGCAACCTCAACGACCCGACGACGATAATACGAGGCCTGCGTTCTCTTGAGGGAGAGATAAAGCGCAGACAGCTAATCTTTGAGGCTACAGACATTCCGTCAAAGAACCTGCCGACGTACCAGAAATACCAGAAGTCTCACCCTGAACTTGGTCTTGACCCGCTGCCTTACTTAATCGTTGTGATAGATGAGTTTGCGGAGTTCATCACGCAGTTCCCGGAGTTCAACGACGAGATAGCCTCCATTGCGCGAGTCGGCCGAAGTCTCGGAATGTACATGATACTGACGATGCAGTCCCCTCAAGGAGTCATCAAGGGGCAGGTGAACTCCAACATCACGTTCCGAATCTGCATGAGGACAGCCAACGCCAGCGACAGCAAGGAGATTCTCGGCACGGAGGACGCATTCAAGCTCTCCGCACCCGGACGCACCATCGTGAAGGTCAGGGCGGACATCTACGAGCACATCCAGACGTTTTACGCCAAAGCACCCTACAATCCCGGCTCGGGACAGAAAAGCGCAGTCGGAGAAATACGGCTTGTTGCACTGGACGGCAAGAAGACGAAGCCCGACATCTACGACAAGACCATGAAGGCTGGCAAGAAGGACGAAAAGACTCAGGGTGCGTTGGTAGTACAGAGCATCATAGACACGGCCAAGCAGAACAACATTAGGCACGCTCCCCCTGTGTGGACTGAGCCGCTCCCGCAGATGCTCGCACTCGAGACTCTCACCGCAGGACACGAGGCGTTCGACCGCGAGGCCAAGACATGGAGCACTCCCAACAAGGGACTCGCCGTTACTGTGGGACTCGTTGATGAGCCGAAGAAGCAGGTGCAGTATCCGCTGGTGCTTGACTTCATGGAGACGGGGCATCAGGTGCTTTACGGTGCTCCGACGACAGGCAAGACGAGCTTTCTTCAGACAGTGATACTCTCGGCAGCATTAGCCTACACTCCCGAGCAGGTGAACTTTGTGATTCTGGATTACGGCAGCTTCATACTGAAAACGTTTGAGACTCTGCCTCACACAATCATTGCTGCAGACCCGACAGATGAGGAGAAGGTCAAGAAGGCGAGAGACTTTCTGAGAGGCGAGCTGTCATCAAGGCGCAAGCTGTTCAGTGCTGAAGGTGTCGCCAACCTCGAGGCATACCGTGAAGCTGTGGGCAAGCCTATTCCTGCAATAATCGTAGTTGTTGATAACATGGCATCGCTGAACAACCAGAGCCCGGAGATGACGGACGTACTTAATCAGGCAGCCCGCGACGGAGGAGGACTAGGAATCTACCTCATGATAACGTCGGGCAATACAGGAGGCTTCATGTACAAGATTTCCCAGTACGTGAAGAGCAATCACACCCTGCAGATGACGGAGAAGACGGACTACAAGCCGCTTGTCGGAGGAGAGGCGAGGATGGAGCCGGGGCATTTTCCGGGACGAGGCCTCACGAAGGGTGCGCTCGAGTATCAGACGGCATTATGCGTTGACGGTGCGACAGAGAACGAGCGGAACAAGAAGCTCAAAGCGTTATGTGCGGACATGGCCGGAGCATGGACTGGGAAGAGTGCATCTCTCGAGGCAGCAGCAGAGGAAGCAGCAGCAGAGATTCAGCCGGGAGAACTCTCATCCAGCGAAAAAGGCGTTGAGATCGGCATGAAGAAGGGCACTCGCGAGCCTGTGGAGTTCGTGTTTGAGGAGATGAACGGCTGCGTGATCTCTGGTGCTTACGGCGGAGGCAAGAGCAATGTTCTAGGAATGATAGCTAAAGCTCTTGAGAAGGACGAGAACACAACGCTGTATGTCTATGAGGAAAAAACGTTCATTGAGAAGCTGTGCCCGAAGGCCAAGACCATGCATAAGCCCGAAGAAGCTGACGAGGCCGTCAAGGTGTTAGCAGACGAATACGAGAAACGCGATTATGACAGCAAAGGACGTATAGTATTCTGCATTGATGACTTCTACAACTTCTATCAGGACATCACGCAGGAAAGTGCGGACATCCTCGAGGTCATCGCCAGAAGCGGAGCGGATAAAGGAATATACATCTATGCTGCCTGCTCGACAAAAGGCATGTCCGTAATGGGCGGAGGAGGTGCTCCGTTATTCAGTGAGCTGCTGAAGAGAGGGAACGCAATAGTAACCGGCGGAGGTCTGGGCGAGTGCCAGGCGTTCAAGACGTTCCATCAGGAAGGCGATATGTTCTTCGGGAAACATGAAGGCTGTATAATCCACAGCGGCAAAGTTACAGAGCTTAGGTTCGGACGGCCTGAAGGAGCGTGAACATGATGAACGAGCCAGATACCTTTATAGCGACGGTAACGAATGATGAACGGAGCTTTGAGCAGGATATGGAGCTGCCTTCCGGAATGCCTGTGTCAGAGCTGTGCAGGCAGATACTCATGATTCTGAAGGAGATTCACGAGGATATGTTCAGTGCGTGGGGGACATGCCGTCTTGTGAGCAATAACAGGATTCTCGGCGGTGATGACACTTTAGCGAAGGCGGGAGTGTTTGACGGGAGCATTATTGTCGTGCGTGAAGGGTAATATACGTAGTATTGATTATGCTGCAGTAAGTAATTTTGTCGCAATAATATGTGTCCGAAAACGTAAACGGAGAATATAATAACGCTATCGTAAATGAAGCGAGAACAACAGCACATAAAGCAGGAGGTGAAACATAAATGCCAAAGATCAGGTTAACATCAGACGTACTGAAGCAGAGAGCCAGCGAGGTAAACCAGTGCATGGATGACCAGAAGAATATCGTCAACAAGGTACAGGGTATCATCGATGAAGTAGTATCCGACTGGGAAGGCGAAGCACAGAAGGGCTTCATCCAGGCTTTCGACAACGCGAAACCGGTATACGAGCAGTTTGCGCCAGACCTCGAGAAGTTCGCAAGTTTCCTGACCAACTACGCCAACACAATGGAGTACGTCGACGTAGGCGGACGCGAGGACATCCTCAGCAGATAACACTGCGGACACGAAGACAGGTTTACATTGCAGCAATGCAAGCGCACAAGAAACTCCGGGAATTATCCCGGAACGGCTGACAAGACAGAAGGAGGTGAAAATAAATGCCCGTAATCAAATTAACACCTGAAGTTCTCGAGGATAGTGCCAACAAGCTGAGAGAGGCATCCAACTTAAACAAGGACGTGATCGATCGTCTTGATAATCTCATTGAATCCCTGAACGCAGACTGGGAAGGCGATGCATACAATGCATTCAGAGACAGCTACAACAACAAGCGTCAGACATTCCAGGAATTTAATGACGACATGGTTAAGTTCGTAGACTTCTTGAACAAATTCGCCGACGTAATGAGAGAAGAAGAGCGTCGTCAGGCAGATGCAGCAAGGAATCTATAAGTTAAGCGGACGATTACAAGTCTGTTATAACGTGAAGAATAACGGCAGGGGGCAGGAATTGTTCCCTGCTTTTGCTAATGGCAGGGGAGAAAGATTGTATGTCAGACAAGAAATTTCTGCTTATAACCAAGAAGGAACTGTTTTATTCAGCCGTGATGCTGAGAATCCGAAAGCTGGTAAACGTTGTGTATGACTTTCCGGCAGACAAGCTCAAGTTTGAGGCCGAACTCATAGATGCCCGCAAGACTCTGCGGCGCAAGAACTTACTCGAGGACAGCATTAAGGACGGCGTAAACCTCAGCTTTTCCTTGAGCGTGTGCGTGTCATTCTGTGCCAATCCCGATAAGTGCGAGGTTATAGACTCATTTGGTTATTACGCAACGATATATCAGGCTTCCAAGATGTATATGCTCATGGAACGCAGAGATGATGATGAAGATTTGCTTGCTGCGGCATGGTTCACGAACAGGAGCAATTTAGACGAATATATCAACTCACAGATCAAGAAACGGAAAGGAGCTGTACTGAAATGAGCGGACTTAGAGACGCAAGCGGCACAATAGTTATAGACGAGGCCGAAGCAGAAGAAGATATCCGTCGTGTCCAGAATGCACGTGCAAGTCTTGAGGAGGCCAGGCAGTATCTTGACCCGGCAAGCATAGACAGCGAAAGAATGTACGGCATGACACGCGATGCCATAGAGGAACAGTTTACGCGCATGACTAAAGATCTCACTGACTGGCAGGATTATTGTGATGCAACAGTGAGCTATATACGCAATATTGTGGCTGAATACCAGAGGATAGACCGTGAATATGCGGCCAAAGCGAAGGAGCTGAAGTAATCAATGCCCGCGACAATAATCAATGTCAATGCTGTAGAGGAAAGTACAGCCCGTGCCCTGCGCTACGTGTCCGAGCAGGAGGAAGCCCTCAAAGCAATAGACACTATAGTTCAGACAATGGAAGATGCTTGGGATTCTGAGGCGCAGAAAGCATATGCCGAGAGCTTCAGGACATCCCGTGAACGCATAGAACGCTTCAATGAGTCAGTAACGGAGTCTTTGGACAACATGAGGAATTTCGTAACTGACTGCGTAGAGGCTGATGAACTTACAGCGAGAGAGATCCGCAATGTAAGCTGGTAAGACTTAAGGAGGAATAATCATGCCGAAGATTTTAGCAGTAACTGACGAGATGGAACGCCGTGCATCAGGAATAGGCAGCAATGCCGACGACATCCTAAAAATACAGAACGCGGTTACTAACATATTCCAGAACATGGGGCGGGATTTCAGCGGACGCATACCGTCATTAATGACCGAAAAGATGATAGCAATGGAAGATACATATCAGGGGATTAATGCCACACTGAACGGCTACAGAGATTTTCTGTCTGATGCGGCAAAAAACTATGAGTGGAATGATTCTGAAGCAGCAAGGTGGACGAGGGCACTAAATGCCGGGGGAGGTAATTAGTCATGGCGAACCTTTTAATCTTTGATGCGGATTATGTCTCAGAGCTTACCGGCCGCATGAACATGGCGTGCGATCTCATGGCAGAGGCAGTGTCGAGCCTGAAGAGTGCCCAGAGCCACGAGAACTGGAAGTGCAAAGAACGCAACATGATACTCGAGAGCTTTGACGAACTGAACCTGAGGCTTGGCCGTCTTGATAACGGGGTGAATGAGACGACACAGATACTCGGCGGGAGCGTGAGCCGTTTTGCTGCACTCGAGAGCCGCTACGAGACTCAGGCTAACACTCTCTCCGACGACCTCACCGCAAATCATGGATTCAGTGCGACAGTCAGCACAGGAGGAGGTACTTCATCAGGTGCGGGAACTTCCGGCATAGGAGCAGCAGGTGCAGGAGGAGCAGGGAGTGCAGCAGGTGCAGCGGGAGGGGCAGCCGGAGGTGCTGCAGGAGGAGCAGGAGCGTCCGGGGCATCAGGCACACCGTCAGGAAATCAGGGAGACTCTAATCAGGGCACAGGCTCTCACGGAGGAATGGGCGTGCGTATTCCCGGAATAGGCGGAAGAGGCAATGCAGCATCAGGCCAAGAGAACGAAGCCGGAACGAACAGAGAGTCCGGAACAGGAACAGGAAGCGGCACAAATGGAGGAGGAGGCACAATGAACGTAAACTTGCCTGTAACACATATACCTGATAATCCTGATGCAGCAGCGAAAGGCATCAAGGACACTCAGGAGATAGCGGACGCGGCGGCAGACAGTGTAGCAGCAATAATGACAGAAGCATTAGGCGGACATAACTGGAGCGGCCATTCCGGAGGAGCAGGAGCAGGAAACAGCACCGGCATTCACGCACGGGCCGGAAATCTCGCAGAAGCCTACAACGCCGGACGGAGCATCTATGAGAACTCGGCAGCAATAATGGCATCTCCGACTCAGCCCCACACCGCTGAACGTCTCGCAATGGCAGCAGGCATAGTTACCCTCGCAGGAACAGCAGCAGGTGCAGGAATCACAGTGCTCGGCCAGGCAGCAGGAGGTCTCGCAGCCTCAAGAGCAGGAGCAGGAGCAGGCACGGCATCGTCCGGAAGCTCGGGGCGCGGAGATTTCGCCAGCAACGCCGGACACATCAGAGCAGCACTTCAGGGCAACAGCGAGGCAGCAGAGTTCAGCAAAGTGCTCGGAGTATTTGCAGCCTCTGACGGAAATTCTGTGCAGTCTTCAGGCATAATTGATCTCACAGGATTAGCCGGTTCTTCAGGATCATCAAGTTCCGGAGGCAAAAAACGCTCATTCTTTGATATGATAGTCGATGAACTCAAGAAAGCATTCACAGAAACTCAGGACGGCAGCAGTTCATCATCAATCTTCTCTGCATCAGGTGCATCAAGTGCAGGTTCAGGCTCTTCACTGTCTGCGTCATCCCCGATAATGGAATTTCTTGATAACTTTGTGATGGATCAGGCGGTGTAAAGGCATGTCGGCAAGGATAAGGTTTGCAGCACGTTCTGAAGTGGGCAATGTCAGGACGAACAACGAGGATAATTTATACTGCAGCGGAATATTTATGACGGTCTCCGAACGCGAGAGGCCGTTTTTTCTCAGCGGAGAGACTGAAGCTCCGGCAATTTTCGCTGTCTTTGACGGCATGGGAGGCGAGGACTGCGGAGAAGCTGCATCGCTCACTGCTGCGGAGACTCTGCAGGAACATTCAAGCAGGATTCTGAAGTCATGCTCCGGACAGGCTGTCAGCGATTACGTCAGCAACACGAACAATAAGCTGCTCGGCATTATGCACAGTCAGGGAATCAGAATGGGAGCGACTCTCGTGATGTCAGTGATAGGGGATAACTCGTTCACGATTTACAACTTGGGAGACTCGCGGGGCTTCAGGGTCGAGGACGGAAGGCTATTGCGCGTAACAGATGATCACACTGTTGCGGAAGACAAAATGCGCATGGGGCTTCTCACACCGGCTCAGGCAGACAAGAGCAGGGAACGGCATATCCTCACGCGCTACTTGGGAGACAATGACGGCTTCGGAGTGATGCCAGACGCAAGCAGAGAGTTCGTGTTCGGAGCTAACACGGGAGGGCTGATGTGCTCTGACGGACTAACGGACATGCTGAGTTTTCAGGAGATAGCTGCAATCATGAAGGCGGCCAAGAGTCCCGCAGAGGCAGTGAATCAGTTAGTATTGTCTGCGCTTGAACACGGGGGGCGTGATAACGTAACATGTGTAGTGTTCGAGATTCAGAAGGAGGCATGATTTCTCATGAGCGACATCAAACAGTATGAGCCGTTATGGGGTTCATGGTTTATTGATGAACAGTTAGGTGAAGGCTCGTTCGGCAAGGTCTACAAGGTTCACAAGGACGAGTTCGGGAAAATGTATTACGCTGCCGTCAAGATGCTCTCGATTCCGCAGACTGAGGACGAGATAGAACGTGCACGCCTCGAGATGCCGGAGGAGACGATTCCGACGTACTTTAGGGGATTTGTTACAGACATAGTGCAGGAAATAGACTTCATGAGCGCGTTCAAGGGCAACACAAATATAGTCTCAATTGAGGATCACAAGGTCATCAAGAAAGATGACATGCACTGGGACATTCTGATTCGCATGGAGCTTCTGCAGTCTTTATCGTCCTACATGACGAACAAGCCCCTGACTCCCCGCGACGTTGTACAGCTCGGCATCGACATATCGCACGCACTGGAACTCTGCGCCGTCAAGAACGTAATACACCGCGACATCAAGCCGGATAATATCTTCGTGTCTGATTACGGGGACTTCAAGCTCGGCGATTTCGGGGTCGCGAGGCAGATACGCAAGAACTCCGAGATGTCAGAGAAGGGCACGAGGTCATACATGGCTCCCGAAGTCTTCCACAACGAGAAGGATTACGGCCCGACAATAGACCTGTACTCATTGGGAATAGTCATGTACCGCTACCTGAACAATAACAGGCTGCCGTTCATGCCTCCGTTCCCTGAGACTCTGACTCCTCACAGCAAAGAGGACGCATTGGCCCGCCGCATGAGGGGAGACGAGCCTATCCCGGATATTCCAGACATTGAGCCTGCACTGAATGACTTTGTGCTGAAGGCGTGTGCGTTCAAGCCGGAGGATAGATTCAGCACTGCAGCAGAGTTCAGGATGGAGCTGGAGAAGATTGCGGGTGTTGCGTCGAAAGCTCCCGTTCAGGAGATAAAGCGGGAGTTCTCGAAGCCCGAGAGCAGCAAGAGGCCGAGAGCTATGCGCCCGGAAGAAGAGGAGCGTACAACCGGAGTGTTTGTGCTGAAGCGCGAGCAGACGATAGCCGCTCCGAAAGAAACCCGCCCTGAAGTTCCCGCAAAGATAGTGAATATTCTTGCCGGTGTAGGTGCAGTGTGTTCGGGAATATTGACGCTGTTATGCCTCTTCAGCGGAAGGGTCAGCGATATTTTTGTGTCAATGCCCCTGTATGCTATGTGCGTCGCTCTGTGCGTCCTGAATTTCAGGCTGTCGGCATTGAACCTAGTTACTATTGTGTGGCTGTCATGCTATCTCATCTTCGGGGCGTTCCTGCGTTACTCGTTATTTGACTATGCTCTGCTGTCTCTGCTATTGGGCATTATGTCTGTTGAGGCTCTGAGGTCGAGGAACAGGAAGTACAGAATAGTTCTGAGCATAACGCTGTGTTCGTGTGCTGTAGTTGCAGGAATATTAGTGTACATGACTATCAGAAGCTCGGGAGTGGTGAGCTACCAAGTGAGGCTTACGTCGGAGTACGCTATCCCGTTGATGATGCTGATCACTGCAGGAATGGTTATGCTCCCTCACAGAGAGGACGGGAAGATTCTTGCGGGGCTTGCTGCTCTGGAGATGATGCCGGTTATCGCGCTGGGGGTGCTGTTGATTGCTGCGCTGCTCGGCATGAATTATCAGGTGCTCGTGAACATAGTGAACGCTAACTTTGTGGGCTTCACTCCCGAACGTTTCAGGTGGTGGAGACACGCTAGGCTTGCCGGAGTAATTGTTCAGGTCTTGGCCTGTGAATGCCTTGTGCTTGTTGCTGCAGCCCGGATGACTCCGGAGGACTTTTTGGGGATGCTCGTCGGCAAGGGAAAGGCTGTGATGGTGTTTCTTGCAAGTGTATTAGTGATAGCTGCAGGATTGTTTGTCGTAGCATTGCTTTAGTGCATCACTGAGAGTTTATGATATATTTTCCTTCAGGCTGTGAGAGCGGCCCGGAGGAATTTTTGTATATGGAGGTTATTTAATGTCAGGCAAGAAATTAGTGTTTGTGTCGAATATCTTCAATCATTACCAGAAGCCTTTAGCTGATGAGTTCGTGAAAATGTACGGCAATGATTACGCGTTTATAGCTATGGAGCCGTTCAGCAAGGGGGGAGTGTCAGCCGGTATGTATGACATGAATCAAGCCTCGTGTGTCCTGAGAAGCTATGAGAGTCCGGAAGCAGAACAGGAAGCAAGAATGCTCATTGACGAGTCGGACTGCGTGATAATCGGAGGAATGCCTGTAAGTGTAGTAAGCAGCAGGTTAGCTCAGGGGAAATTGACGTTCATGCAGAGCGAGAGGTTCTTCAAAGGGCCGTTGTGGAAGGATGCAGTGAGATTCATGAAGTACCGCCGTTACTCCGGAGGAAGAGTTCAGGCAGCATACCATCACGCAAAATTTTACTTGCTGTGTGCATCTGCGTTTGCTGCGTGGGACTACAGCACCTGCGGACTGTTCAGGGGCAAGGCTTACAGATGGGGATATTTTCCTGAAGCACGGCGTTATGATGATGTTGACGGGCTTCTGTCTCGCAAGGAGAAGGGGAGTATCTTATGGGCAGGAAGGCTCATTGACTGGAAGCACCCTGACTTTGCCGTTAAGCTCGCGGAGAATCTCAGGGCTCAGGGTAAAGACTTCAGGGTAAAGATCGTTGGTTCCGGGAAAATGCAGGATGAGTTAGCACATATGATTTCGGCCAAGAATCTCGGTGATTGCGTGGAGATGGCTGGATCGCTTCCGTTTGAGCAGGTGCGTGAAGAGATGGAGAAAGCACAGATATACCTGTTCACGTCAGACAGAGGCGAAGGCTGGGGAGTAGTCTTGAATGAGGCGATGAATTCGGGATGCGCTGCCGTTGCCGGAGAGAGGACAGGAGCAGCTCCGTACTTGGTGAATCATGGACAGAACGGATTAATCTTCCGTGATAGGAGTCTCGGGGACTTGACGGAGAAAGTTAGTGCTCTGCTTGACGAGCCGGAGAGAATATCACAGCTTGGCCGGAATGCGTACAGGACTATTATTGATGAATGGAATGCTGAGGTTGCGGCGAAGAGGTTTGTTGAGCTTGCAGAAAGATTACGTGTAAGTGACGGGTCGATAAATCTTTGGGACGACGGGCCGTGCAGTGTTGCTCCAGTGATATGAGGTTTGCTGAGCTTGCAGAAAGATTACGTGTAAGTGACGGGTCGATAAATCTTTGGGACGACGAGCCGTGCAGTGTTGCTCCAGCGATATAGCGGCGTGTAAATCTGGATGTGAATAATGAACGATGAAATAAAGTTTGAGTTTGACGGTATGATCTTCACGTGGGATGAGGATAAAGCTATAGCCAACTGGAAGAAGCACAAGGTAGATTTTAGGGTTGCAGCTGAAATTTTCAGTGATGCTTATGCTGTTGATGTCTGGGCTTAGGACACAACGAAGAAGAAGATAGACGCTGTATCGTAGGCTGCACAATCAGCTTTGAATTATTGTTTGTCGTATATGTTGAACGCATAACACAGGATGATAGGGATATTTACCGTATTATCTCAGCGCGTCCTGCAAATAGAAAGGAGGCAAATTTGTATGAACGTGTTTTATCCAGATGATTACCCCAAGACAAGGGAAGAAGCAATACAGGCTTTGAGGTCTGTTCGCGAAGAAGACATTGACTATTCGGACATCCCTCCGTTGAGCGACAATGTCATTGTTAATCCGATAGGGTGGAAGTTCGCCGAAGTCAGAAAGCGCAACCGTGAGAGAATGAATGCAGCAAGACAGGCGGGAAGCTATGAGCGTGGTCTATCCAGATGATTACCCCAAGACAATGCACGAAGCAATAATGGCAGCTATGGAAGTTAAAGATGAGGACATAGATCTATCCGATATTCCGGAAATCACTGAGAAAGAAGCGGTACTAGCTGAACCTGTAGGAGATAGATTTATAGAACTCAGGCGTAAGAATGCAATGTTCATTAACCGGCTGCTGAATGAGTATTATGCGAAAAAGGGTATAGTGCTCTGATATAATAACGCCATCCCACAACGAAGAGAGGCATATATTCATGAAGATAGGATTTATCGGTCTGGGCATAATGGGCAAACCTATGGCCAAGAACTTAATCAAAGCCGGGCACGAACTCAGGGTCTATGACATGAACAAGGCAGTAATTGATGACGTAGTATCTTTCGGTCAGGGCAAAGCAGCCGCCGCCGCAAACGCTGTAGATGCCGCCAAAGGTGCAGAGCTTGTACTCACTATGCTTCCGAACTCCCCGCACGTCAAAAGCGTCATGCTCGAGAACGACAAAGTAGCTGACCACATGGAGAAAGGTGCTGCATTTATCGACATGTCCTCCATCAACCCCATCGCGAGCCGTGAAATCGCCGACGCTCTCGCAAAGAAGGGTATAGACATGCTCGACGCTCCCGTCTCAGGAGGCGAGCCTAAAGCCATTGACGGAACGCTCAGCTTCATGGTCGGCGGAAAGCCCGAAGTGTTCGCGAAGTTCGAGCCTGTCCTCAAAGCTATGGGATCTAGTGTCGTACTCTGCGGAGGCATCGGTGCAGGCAACGTTACCAAACTCTGCAATCAGATAGTCGTCGCCGTGAACATTGCGGCAGTCAGTGAAGCTCTCATGCTCGGCAAGAAGGCAGGAGTGAATCCTGAGTCAATCTATCAGGCAATACGCGGAGGCCTAGCCGGTTCTACAGTGATGGACGCGAAAGCTCCGATGATAATGGATCGCAACTTCAAGCCCGGCTTCAAGATCGACCTGCACATCAAGGACTTGAACAACGTGTTTGACGCAGCAAAGGCCGTTGATGCTCCTGTACCGCTCACTGCTCAGGTGTTCGAGATGATGAAGATTCTTCATGCAGACGGCAAAGGCCAGAATGACCACAGCGCATTAGCCTTAGTGTACGAGAAGATGGCCAACACTGAAATCACGCGCGGCTAGACATTTCACACATTCTTCACACCAACTGAATATACTTTACCCCGTGACTTAGTGTACTATCCAGCTTCACGGGGTCTAATCTTATTCTCAGGAGTTTTCTCAATGTTAATGCGCAAAATATCTATTACTCTTACATTATTATTGTTGCTGTGTCCTGCAGCCTATAGTCAGGATGTCTCCGGCCTCTCGCTCGAGGAATGCCTCACTCTCGCACTCCTCAATCACCCTTCGCTGACGAAAGCTAAAGCCTCTACGCGCGATATTGCTGCACAGCTCGAGTCGTTAAGAGCGGCCAAGAGAGTAACTGTCAGCCTCACAGGATCAGCCCGCTACAACGGAGATTATGATTACTGGGATGACAGGTATCACACGGAGACACTCTCACTCACTGCCTCAAAGCTGCTCTATGACACAGGCCGCAATAAACTTCAGCAGGATATACGCAGAGAGAGCCTGCAGGGGTCGCGCGAGTCCGAACGCAACACGATGGTAAGCGTCGCAGCAAACGCAAAACGCGCATATTACGATCTCGTGTTGAAGATTCTCAACCGTGATGTTGAACAGGAAAAACTCGCCAACTTGGAGGAGCACCTCAAGACAGCTCAAGGCCTCTACGAAGTTGGCAACAGCTCATTCATTGAGGTAACGAAAGCTCAGGCAGACGTAGCAAGCGCGCGTGTATCACTTCTCAAGGCAGAGAACGATATTCTTGTGTCTCAGGAGGCGTTACGCGTTGCAATGGGTACGGACATATCCGGGCCGTTCAACGTCGCATTGTCTACGGAATTGCTGCTCCCTCAGCCCGCAGAAGATGTGGACACGCTGATTGCTCATGCGCTGGAGGACAGGCCGGACTACAGAAAGTTAATGCATGATGTCAGAGGCAGCGAGTTATCCGTCAAGAATGCAGCCCGCGCGAGTTCACCGACGATCACAGGCTCGGCAGGAAGCTCATTATCCCGGCGTGAAGGCTCGGGCACGACCAACGACTACAACATCGGAATCAGCGTGAACATTCCCGTAGTCGACGGAGGCTCGATGAAGGCAGGACTCGAGTCGGCGAGGGCACAGCTCGAGTCGGTGAATGCGGACGCTGAGAGTCTGAGGCAGAGCATCACCTACAGCGTCAGGAGTGCAGCACTCTCACTAACGAACGCGACGGACAGAGTGAGGTCATCAGAGGCGAGCGTGAAGTACGCAGAGGAGAATCTTGAGCTTGCGAGAGGACGCTATGAAGTAGGAGTAGGAGATCCGCTGGAACTGAGTGATGCAGTGTCAACATTGGCGAGTTCACGTTATGCGTATTACCAAGCTCTTTATGATGCGCAGACGGCGAGGGCAAATTTAGATGAAGCGTTAGGGCATTTGCCGCCGGAACTTGACGGAGGGACTCGGGAATGACCAGCACGGTAGACCTCCACATTCACACTACTGCATCTGACGGGACAGACTCGCCCCGGGATCTGCTCTGGAACATCCAGAAGGCGGGCATTAACACTTTCGCGGTAACTGACCACGACACCATCACCGGAGCAATGGCCATGAAGAAAATAGTCCCTTCAGGTATACGCTTCATTGCAGGAGTGGAATTTTCCTGCAGGACTAAGAGTAATCACAAGTGCCACATTCTAGGCCTGAACTATGACGCATATAATCTAGAATTTCAGGAAGCCTTGAGAACCGGAGATGAACTGAGGCATCAGAAATTTCACAGACGGATAGAGTTATTGCGTTCGGAGTTAGGGATAACGTTTACTGATGACGAGATAGACTCCCTCCTCAAGATTCCCAGCGTCGGCAAACCGCACTTAGCTAATATGATTGTCGCGAAAGGTCTCGCGGAGAACATGCAGGACGCAATCACGCAATACATCGACAAGTGCAGGACCGGCACAAGCAGAATCGAGGCAGAACTCGCAGTGCACGCAATACTTTCTGCAGGAGGAATCCCGGTGTGGGCGCATCCTCTCGGCGGTGAAGGCGAGCGCGAACTCCCGGAGTCAGACTTCAGAACCGTGCTTAATGAGCTTGTGTCATACGGGCTGAAAGGGTTAGAGTGCTGGTACTCGAAGTACAGAGTCATGAAGTGCGAGTGGCTCGCAAAACAGGCAGAACGCAGAGGACTCCTCATCTCCGGAGGGAGCGACTATCACGGCACAAACAAGGCTATTCCGCTTGGCCGTCTCAATGCAGACAATAAACCTGCAGACGCGCAAAGATTAACGATACTTACACAATTGGGGGCATGATGACATGAGAGCAGGCATCAAGAAATTATTATTGCTGGCAATATTCGCTGGCATAGGCTACGGAGCATATTACTTCTTCTTTCATGAAGAACCTGTAACCTATGGGATAACAACTTCACAGATAACGAGGGGCGATATAGTCTCTACAGTTACGGCAACAGGTGAACTCAATGCAATAAATGTTATCGAGGTCGGGACTCAGGTCTCGGGCAGAATTGATGAAATCTACGTTGACTTCAACTCTGTCGTGAAGGCCGGACAGCTTCTCGCGCTTCTCGATCCGTCAGTCCTGCAGCTCACGCTCAAGGAATCAGAGGCGAGCCTAGCAGTGTATCAGGCAAGTGTAGCGAGTGCTCAGGCATCACTGGCGGACGCAGAGAGGAAATTAGCCCGCAACCGTGAACTCTACAGCCGGAAGCTCATTGCGAAAAGCGAAGTCGACACGAGCGAGACCGACGTATCCATGAAGAGAGCGAGTCTTCAGGAGGCACGCTCCCGAGTCGTTCAGGGAAGAGCAGCAGTCGAGAGAGCACGCACAAACCTGAACTACACGCGGATAACTTCACCTGTGAACGGAGTAGTGATTGACCGTCAGGTTGATGCAGGACAGACCGTAGCGTCAGGCTATCAGACTCCGACTCTCTTCAAGGTCGCAGAAGACTTGACCAGAATGCAGATCGAGACTCAGGTCGACGAGGCTGACATAGGCACAGTAGCAGAAGGCCAGAACGTTACGTTCAGGGTTGATGCTTTCCCCGATGACACGTTCGGAGGAAAAGTCGTGCAGGTACGCATTGCTCCGTCAACAACTAACAACGTCGTAACTTACACGGTCATCATTCATGTAGATAATCCCGACCTGAAGCTCAAGCCCGGAATGACTGCTAACGTGTCAATCGAGACAGCGCGCGCAGATAACGTACTCCGCATTCCTGTAGCAGCATTGAGATTCACGCCTCCTGAAGGACTGCTCAACACAATATCCTTTGACCGGGACGTACTTACCCAGAAAAAGACTCTCAACACCGGGCTAGTGTGGCCGGCAAGAGATAATGTCATGATGCCTCCCGTGCAGGTGGTTACGGGCATAACGGACAGCAGATGGATCGAGCTTGTGTCAGAGAAAGCGACTGCCTCACGTCCTCCGAGACCTGAAGGAGCACCGAGAATGACTCAGACTCAGAGCATGAACCAGCCTCAGGGAACGAGAGGGCTTCTGCGCGAGAACACCGAGCTTGTTGTGAATGCTCAGGCTGGAGCGACATCCGGGCAGAGGACTCAGGGAGGACTTCTCGGGACACCCAGACGAGGCGGAGGCGGGCCGAGATAATGAGCATCATTGAGGTGAAGGATCTCACGAAGATCTACAAGACCGGAGATATAGAGCTTCGTGCGCTTGACGGAGTCAGCTTCAGGATTGAGCGCGGAGAGTTCGTGTGCGTGATGGGGCCGTCGGGGTCGGGGAAGTCTACGATGATGAACATTCTCGGCTGTCTTGATGTGCCGACTTCCGGGCATTACGAGCTTGACGGAGTGAACGTGAAGGATCAGAGCAAGGCCGAGCTGGCGGACATACGCAACCAGAAATTAGGCTTTGTGTTTCAGGGGTTCAACCTCCTGCCTAGAGTTGATGCCGTCGAGAATGTAGAACTCCCTCTGCTGTACCGCGGAGTCGGAAGTTCGCAGAGACGCAAAGCAGCAGTGAATGCTCTCGAGCGTGTGGGCTTAGGAGGGAGGCTGCATCACCGGCCTGCGCAGATGTCTGGAGGACAGCAGCAGAGAGTCGCAATTGCGCGGGCTATTGTGGGAGAAGCTCCGATAATTCTTGCCGATGAGCCTACGGGGAATCTGGACACGAAGACAACAGTAGAGATAATGCAGATATTTACTGACCTGCACAAGCAGGGAATAACTGTGATTCTGGTAACTCACGAGCCGGAGATTGCGACATGGAGCGAGAGAGTGTTACGCTTTAGGGACGGTAAGCTGATTGCGGACGAGGCTGCCCCCAAGATGGAGGACTTGGACTCAGAAGCCAAACGATAAATTGAATCCCCCGGTCTTGACAGGCAGGGGGAATTTTTGTGTGCTTATGAGTTCAGGAAGCTGACATAATCCCAGTGATCTATTATTCGCCGGAAAGAGTACGCAGACGGATAACTCAACACATTAGGAGGTTCAGAATCGTTCGACACAACACCGCAGCTATCCAATTTTACAGATGATTTAATGTCCTGAAAGTCTCTATATGTCAGCAGAGCCTTATGTTCATATGGCAGTGCATCAAATTCGCGTGCTTGCTCTTCATCGCAACCTTCCCTGTCTGTCATAATGATATAGAGATTATCCCAATGTATTCTGGAAATTCGTTCATACCATTTTTCTCTGGCCTGAGCAAAACTATCATAATGCATGAAGTATATTTTTATTTGCCTGTCATTGCGGCCAAGAAGACCTACAGGATAATTCATCTCAGAGTTGTGGTCTTCCCTAAGATTTTCTGTGATGTAATATTTCATGTCTCTGCAGAACTTAATGAAGTCTGAAGCGTTGAACCATAAATTAACTGTTGGGGTATCAAATCGTAGCCCTAAGTCATGCATGATGACTCCACCTACACAATCTTTAGAAATAATGGATAAATTCTTATTCTTGAGTCTGAAGCGATTATAGAGTTTGAAGGGATAACTGAAAATCTTTCTGTAGAGATTTCTTAGACGTGATAAGCCACTGCGAACTGCGAACTGCGAACTGCGAACTGCGAACTGCGAACTGCGAACTGCGAAATTATACCGACTTTACGCACTCGTGTAAACCTCCTTAGTGCTGATTTTCGCGTAATTATATCACACTCGCTTTCTTCACCAAATCATACAGAATCTTCAATGCTTCCTTAGGCGTAATATTATCAGGCTCTAACGACTTCAGCTCCTCAATTATCCCATCCCCCTCAGGATACAGCAGCATTATCTGACGCTTCAGGGCATTCTGCGGCAAAGGATCAGGCACATTCTTAACTTCAACGCCTTCACGCTCGAACACTTCCAGCAGCTCAAACGCCCTCCTCAGCACAATATCCGGCAGCCCTGCAAGCCTCGCTACCTCTATTCCGTATGACCTCCCAGCAGGCCCTCTCTCAACATGATGCATAAAGAGTATTCCGTCCTTCCCCTCCTGCACTGACATGCTGTAGTTCTTCACGCCTTCCAGCTTCTCCTCTAAACACGTAAGCTCGTGGTAGTGCGTCGCAAAAAGCACTCTCGCCTTCGTCGCTCCCTGCAGGTACTCCAGCACCGCCCACGCTATACTCATCCCGTCCCACGTCGCAGTCCCACGCCCCACTTCATCAAGCACAATCAAGCTCCTGTCCGTCGCATTGTTGATGATGTTCGCAGTCTCCAGCATCTCCACCATGAAGGTACTCGATCCCCTCACGAGGTCATCACGCGCTCCGATCCTCGTAAACACTCTGTCAACTAGGCCTATCTTTGCGCTGTCAGCAGGAATCCAGAGTCCCGCCTGAGCCATAATCACAATAAGCGCAGTCATCCTCAGCCACGTAGATTTTCCCGCCATGTTCGGCCCTGTCAGGATGATTATTCTTCCGTCGCGGCCAAGCGTTACGTCATTGGGAACAAATCCCGAATCCCGCTGCTCAATCTCGATCACAGGATGCCGTCCTCCCTTAATCTCTATCATGTTCGACGTGTTCACTTCAGGACATACATAACCCCTGTCTCTCGCTATCCCAGCAAACGACGCACAGCAATCAAGTATCCCGAGCAGCTTTCCCGTCATCTGAAGCTGCAGGCTGTAGTTCAGGACATGCGCTGCAACCTGAGCATATATCTCGCTCTCAACACGTGATGCTTCCGACTGGCTGTCCTGCATCTTGGCCTCAAAGCGTTTGAGTTCTGGCGTGATGTACCTCTTCGCGTTCGTGAGAGTCTGAGTCTGCTTGAAGTAGTCCGGCTGAACCGTGAGTCCTGCCCTTCCTGTCTCGAGGTAATAGCCCGACGCATTCGTGAATCCGTGCTTGAGTTTGGGAGTCGCTGTTGCCATGCGTTCACGTTCGACGTAATCATCAAGCCACTTTTCCCCCTGCTCCGACATTTCCCGCCACGTGTCAAGCTCCGAGCTGAAGCCTGTGCGGATAACATGCCCGTCTCCGAGCTTACGGGGCAATGCGTCCTCCAGTGCGCTCTCGAGATAATTGCTGAGGTCTGACAGGTCAGGCAGAGACTCAAGAATCTCCTTCAGCGGTTCGTCAGCATGTATGCTCTTCACTTCGGGAATGAGTCTCAGAGTGTCGCGTATTGCTCCCAAGTCATTAGGGCTGTAGTTCCTGAGAGACAGCCGGGACAATGACCGCTCGACATCCCGAGTCCCCGCCAGAGTGTCCTGAAGCCTTGCACACTCGCTCACAGCATCAACAAGTACGCCGATTGATTTCTGCCTCTTGGTGATTGCCTTAATGTCCATGAGAGGACGCATAAGCCATTCACGCAGAGTTCTTCTGCCCATAGGAGTACGGTTAGCGTTGAGGCACATGAAGAGCGATACGCTGTCTCCTGTCGTCTCCGGGATAAGCTCGAGGTTTCGCTGTGCTGATGCGTCGAGACTCATTCTGTCGCGGGTGATTAACGGCGAGATTCTGAGGACGTTATTCAGGGAGCTGAACTGTGTAGCAGAGAGATATTCGAGAGCTGCCCATGCTGTGCCGACGCAGGGATCTTTCTCGTCTATCCCGAAGCTGGAGAGACTCCGGGCGTGAAGTGCTGCTTTGAGCCTTCCTGCTGCATTCTCTATCTTGAAGTTCTCCGGCGAGCTTGGCCGTAAGTTATAGCCCTCGAGGAATGCGGGTACAGTCTTCATGTTTGAGGGGTGCAGAATCTCACCCGGAGCGAACGCAGAGAGAAGTGCAGAGGCATCACGTTCACTGAGAGTCCCCGTCTCGAGCCTGCCTGTGTCGACGGCGAGGAGGGACATTGCGACTCGGCCCTTGAGCGGCCAGACGGAGGCGAGGTGTGCGGAGTCTCTTGCGGAGTCTTCGGGCAGGTATGTGCCGGGAGTAACTACTCGGATGACTCTGCGCTCAGTGATTCCCTTGCTTGAAGGTTCGCCTATCTGTTCGCAGATTGCTGCTCTGTAGCCTGCCTTGATGAGACGGGTCAAGTATGAGTTCAGCGCATGATAAGGTATTCCTGCCATAGGGATTTTCTTTTCGGGGTCGCGGGCTGTGAGGGCAATGTTGAGAGTTGATGCAGCGTGCCTCGCGTCGTCAAAGAACATCTCGTAGAAGTCTCCCATCCTGAACAGCAGCAGTGCATCAGGGTAATTTTCCTTGAATGACTTGTACTGTTCGAGCCAGGGGGTAATCTTTATGTCGTCAGGTATCACAGGTTTAGTCATAATGTCCAGCTTTCGGTGTCAGATAAATTTTCGAGTGCGTGCAATATTTTAGCGTATAAGTCTGGTATGCGCGCTCTGAGTTCTGCGACGTACTCTCTGATTCTTTGGCGTTCAGTGTGTCCAGTAAATTGACGCTCATTCATGATAATCAGCAGAAGTAATCTTCTGCCCCCGCAATAAATCGCTGCGTGGTATGCTCCAGCTCTCAGCTTCAGAAAGGTGCTCGAGTGCGTGCAATACTTTAGCGTACAGGTCAGGTATGCGCGCTCTGAGTTCAGCTACATATTCTCTGATTCTCTGGCGTTCAGTATGTCCTGCGAACGGGCATGACGAAGCTACTATTGGCAGGGATAACCTTTTGGCCTCGTCAATGATTGCGGCTTCTGTTGAGAGGACAAGAGGACGGATGACTGTAACGTTAGTCCTGCTCATGTGTGCAATTGGCTGGAAACTCTGTGCTCTTCCTGTGTGCAGCAAATTCATGAAGAATGTCTCCACTGCATCATCGAGGGAGTGTCCGAGAGCGAGCTTGCTGAAGCCGTGCTGTGATGCCCAAGAGCTGAGGATTCCGCGTCTCATGTTTGCGCAGAAGGAGCAGGGGGATTTTTCGCTGCGTGTGTTAATGATGCCGATGATGTCCTGCTCAATGACTGTGTAGGGGATGTTCAGGTGTGCGCAGTAGTCAGAGAGAGTCTGTGTGTCCATGCCGGAGAGCCTGACGCTTAACGCAGAGACGGAGAACTTGACGGGGCTTCTGCGGGAGAACTCGTGAAGCGCATGAAGGAGGACGAGGCTGTCTTTGCCTCCCGAGAGTCCGACGAGGACGTTATCGCCGTGATTAATCATGTGCCATCTTGTGAGGGCAGTACCTATTTTGCGGCGTAATGACTTGTTGAGTGAATTATTATCAGTAAACATGACGTGTATTATACGCTTAGTGTGTGCTATCATTCCCGCATGATTAACCAGCTTTACATTTTCGAGAATAATTTCCAGTTGCTTGCTTGCTTGCTTGCTTGCTT
>JAFSUD010000033.1 GCA_017445405.1 Synergistaceae bacterium | reverse complement strand
TGCTGTCAATCATCTATCACGCACTCTGCAGCGTCCGGGCTGTGTGGCTCGCTCCTGTGCCATGAGAAAAATGATTGCGTCAATGCTTGTGCTGTTCAAGCTGTCATTGCGTGGCTAACGCTGCCTGATGCTCAGTGTACAGGTAAATATCTTGTCTGCTGTCAACCGTCTATCATGCACTCTGCAATGTCCGGGTTGTGTGGTTAGCTCCTGTGCCATGAGAAAAATTCTTGCGTTAATGCCTGAGCTGTTTATGCTGTCATTGCGTGGCTTACGTTGCCTGATGCTCAATGTACAGGTAAATATCTTGTCTGCTGTCAACCGTCTATCACGCGCTCTGCAATGTCCGGGCTGTATGGCTCGCTCCTGTGCCATGAAGAAGATTATTGTGTTAATCCTCCTGCTTTGGTCATCTTGTGCATATGCTGAAAGTTTCATTGAGCTGCGTATCCCCTGCATCATAGGCTCTAACGTCAAGGCCGTAATGCCTCACGGAGAAATCCTCACTCTCGGACAAGTCCTGAAGTTTCCTGTGAAGACTAATCACCCTGCCTACACTGCGAGCAAGTGGGCTGCTCCGTCAACAGTCTGTGCCTCTGCCGTCAACGCTGTGCACATTCTCGTGAATGTTGAGGACGGACGGGGACGCATCATCAGTCTTGTTCCGTCAATCACTGTTGCTCCTGCTGCTGCTCCGGGAGCGTATTTTTCTCTCGACATGCCTGCAGGTACAGGAATCTTCGGAGGATTCGCTCCGCTCACCGGCTCAGAAGTCAGAGTGCTTCACGACGGGCAGGAGTCTCCGCTCACAGATACTCCCTCAGAAGGCGACACGCTGATTATCCGCACACCACTTCCTGAGAGTCCGAGTGTCTACATGGTCGACATCGAGAACAGACCCGCAGGAAGAGTCATAGCCTACGGAGCGAGAGGAGCGCATGTGATCGCACGTGTGGTTCGCAGAGTTGCAGGAGTCGGGAGATTCGGAGGGACTGTGTACCAGAACGTAGGGAGGATTCGTGCCTCACATTCTGGCGTTATTGATGTGTCAACTTCACGGCGGGATGAGGTCGGCGGGATTCAGATTATGCCGCTGAAACATGCCCTGACCTCACACGAGATGATTAATGCGTGGTCGCTGACTCAGTGGATGATTATTGCTCCGCTTCCCGGAATGCCCGACCTCGAGGGGACTCCTCCGCTCTTCAAGAGTGCGTTAGTTCCCGGCCCGCAGTTAGGGGACAAGCTCCCTGACGTGTGGAGTCAGTACGGACGCAAGCCCCTTGTGCTGTGCAGGCGCGACGGCGGAGAGTGGGAGAGACTCCCCGAAGTGTCAGGGAAAGTTGACGATGCATTAATTGATGTTACTCACCTGAGAATATATTTCCCCGTTTGGACTTGGTGAAGTGCTTTGATTCTGCGGAGTCTCTTGATGGCTCGTATCTTGTGAGTGATTCTGCGGCCGAGAAGTTTCTTGATGAAGGAGATTATGTGCGCCCTCAGTCTTGAATGCCTAGGCACCCATGACCCCGCAAAGTGATGAATAGTGTATGTGTTGTCCGTGAGTTTCGTCTCTCCTGTGGAATAGCTCTTAGGGTAGAAAAATTCTTGCGGATAAATCGTGTAGCCTTTGATTGTTTGCTTGGTGTTGTTCTGAATGAAGCCGTATCGTGAAAAGTATCTTGTTACCGTCGTTACAATCGTCGTAAAATCAATACCCACCCCCCAGTCGGTAGAAATGCTTATTGTTATACTCTTCCATAATCTCAGCGAATGGCACAAATCCTTTCTGGCATCCCATTATTCCGCATGATATAGCATTTCTGCTCTCAAGTCCAGCAAACGCTTCATTGTCCAGAAATTCATCAATGGGTCTCAATACCTCCATATCCGTATCCATGTACACCCCGCCGAAATCAACAAGTGCCTTCAAGCGTGCATAGTCGCTCACAAATGCCCACTTCTTCGCCGCGTATGCCTCCCTCACGTAATCGCAGCAGTTCACGTCAAAATTGCTCTCGTCCCACCTCATCAGCTCGTAATCAGGACAATACTTCTTCCAGCTCGCTAAACACTTCTGCGCAAGTTCAGGCAAGGGATTTCCGCCGAACCAGCAGTAATGAATCGTCTTCGGTATCATAAACATGTTCTCCTATGGTGGAATTGTCAGAGCAAATTTTAGAGTCGTGCGCGGAAAAAGGCAAATCCTTACGCAACTTGTGATATATTTACACAAATTCACATTCATTCATTAAGAGGACGTTCACATGAAAAAGTTATTTATCACATTGATGATATTGCTGTGCTTATGCCATACATGCTTCGCTGAAGACGACCAGCTCCCGGAGACCGCTACTCTTTCAGCTAACAGAATGCGCTTCGACGCTCAGACAGGAGATTTTCTAGCAGACGGCAACGTTACCATCAAGGCCGGAGAACTCACCGTCATAGCTCCTGTAGGTTCAGGCAATGTAGACCGCAGAGAAATTAACTTTGACGAGGGCATAACAGCTTCAGGAAAATGGTTCGGCGACAAAGTAGACATCAAAGCAGGAAGATTAATGCTCACGTTTGCAGATATACCTACTTGTAAATTCCAGAATGGCGTTAAAGGCGGTGTTGGCACTATGAGGCTCGATGCAGACCGTCTCACTATCACAGGAGCAGGAGGCCTCACTGACCCCACGCCTCAGGACAGGCAGACTAAATTCTGGCTCACGAAGGTGCGCAATCTAGAGGACACTTCACGGGGCTTGTCATTCGGAGCAGACTCACTTGAGGGCATCATCAGGAACGGAGATTTATACGACCTCACGGCCAAGAAGGGAGTGTGGCTTAAGGGCAAGCCCAAAGCTAAGGGTGATGCTGTGAGCATTAACGGCGATAACGCTCTCTATTCCCTTGAGCGCGGAAGCGTTGTACTCAGCGGACACGTCGTCGCAGTGCAGGGAGGAAGGACTCTCAAGTCTGACTCTGTGGTGTATTTTCCCGAGCAGAACAGAGTCGAGGCACTCGGAGGCCTCACACGCAGAACAGACACCGGAGCAGTCAGTGCAGACAGGGCAGAGATAACTATTGACCTCACACGCGAGCGGAGGAGAGAATCTCAGCCTCAGCCTGAACCCCAGACTCTGAAGATTCCGACTCAGCCTGAACAGAAGAAGCAGACAACTACACCCAAGAAGCCAGCCTCGACACGGAGGACAAAGAAGAAGTGAGCGGATTTCAACTAGCTGCTGAGGATTTGCGCAAGAGCTACTCAGGAAGACTCGTAGTCGGCGGAGTCAGCATTAAGGTTGAAGCTGGTGAAGTTGTGCCTTTCGGCGTGCTGCGCGACCGGACTTTACTCGATCCGAACAGTGCAGGCAGAATCACATTAACGCGGAGGATGGAGAAATGAGCGGACTCGTCGCTGATGATTTGCGCAAAAGTTACTCAGGAAGACTCGTAGTCGGCGGAGTCAGCATTAAGGTTGAAGCTGGTGAAGTCGTCGGCTTGCTCGGGCCTAACGGCGCAGGGAAAACTACCTCCTTCTACATGATTGTAGGACTCATCCGCCCTGACTCCGGAAAAGTTACTATCAATGACGAAGAGATTACTCACCTGCCGATTTATGCGCGCGCAAGATTAGGCATAGGCTATCTCCCTCAAGAGGCCTCCGTCTTCAGGAACTTGACCGTCCGAGAGAACATCAACCTCGTCTGGGAGGAAATGGGCAAGCGCAAACAGGCTAAGGCTCTCACTGATGAATTGCTTGAACAGTTCAAGATTACCCACATTGCGGAGACTAACGGCTACGCACTCTCAGGAGGAGAGAGACGGCGCGTAGAGATTGCCCGTGCACTGACAATGAAGCCGAAATTTATTCTGCTCGATGAACCGTTCAGCGGAATTGACCCCATAGCTGTAGCCGACATTCAGAGCATGATTCACGAACTCAAAGCGCAGGGCTACGGAATATTAATCACTGACCACAACGTGAGAGAGACATTATCGATAACAGACAGGACATACCTTATACATGACGGGACGATATTTCTTGCCGGAACTCCTGAAGAAGTCGCAGAAAACGAGCTGGCAAAGAAATTCTATCTCGGCGAAAATTTCGAATGGGAAGGAATGCATCATCACGAATTACAGAGTTGAACATGACACTATGGGAGAAGTTAAAGTCCCATCAGACAAATACTGGGGAGCACAGACAGAACGAAGCCGCCAGAATTTCAGAATAGGCGTTGGTATAGAGACAATGCCTCACGAAATCATCATTGCGTTTGCGTACCTCAAGAAAGCATGTGCAGAAGCTAATCACAAGCTGCAGCCTCAAAAGATGACTGACGAAAAGCTGAAGGTTATTGCTGACGTATGCGATGAGATCATTGCGGGAAAACTTGATGATAATTTTCCGCTCGTAGTGTGGCAGACAGGCTCGGGCACACAGAGCAACATGAACGTGAACGAGGTAATAGCCAACCGCGGGAATGAGATAGCCTCAAAGAAATTACTGCACCCTAACGACGACGTAAACATGTCGCAAAGCTCGAACGACACGTTCCCTTCAGCAATGTACATAGCCGCAACAATGGCAGTGAGGGAAAAGCTAATCCCTGCAGTAGGCTCATTAGCTGCAACGTTCCGGAGACTCGAGTCGGAGTATGACGGACTCATCAAGACAGGTAGGACTCACCTTCAGGACGCAGCTCCCGTGAAGTTCTCGCAGGAGGTCTCGGGCTGGAGGTCGGGTCTCGAGTCGGACTCGGAGATGCTGATGCACGCTCTCACCTTCACACAGAGACTTGCGATCGGCGGTACTGCTGTCGGGACTGGACTCAACGCTCCGGATGGCTTTGACGCTGAAGTCTGCGAATCCCTCTCACAACTCACAGGTATACCCTTCACTCCTGCAGCTAATAAGTTCCACGCATTGACCTCACTTGGAGAAATTGTGTTTGCTCACGGCGCGGTGAAGGCTCTCGCGGCTGACATGATGAAAACTGCTAACGACGTTCGGTGGCTCGCGTCAGGGCCGAGATGCGGACTAGGTGAACTCTTTATCCCTGAGAACGAACCCGGAAGCTCAATAATGCCCGGAAAAGTCAACCCTACACAGTGCGAACAGGTAACTATGACGGCCGTGCAGGTCATGAGCAATGATAACGCTGTGAGCATGGCAGCCAGTCAGGGAAATTTTCAGCTCAACGTCTACCTTCCTGTGTGCGCATATAACTTCCTGCAGTCTGTGAGGCTGCTTAGTGAGAGCATAGAGTCCTTCAGGGTGAATTGTGCAGAAGGTATCAAGCCCAACGCAGAGAAAATGACCGAGAACCTCAACCGCTCCCTAATGCTGGTTACTGCGCTGAATCCCTACATCGGCTACGAGAATGCTGCACGTGTCGCGAAACTTGCTCACGAGAAAAATATCTCCCTCAAAGAGTCATGCCTGGAGCTTGGCCTGATGGACAGTGAGAGATTCGAGGAGGTCTTCCATCCTGAACGCATGGTCTAATGATGATGAGCTGCTGACTCTCAGAATCTCCGCACTCTCGAGCGACGGAGCAGGCATAGCCCGGACAGACAGGGGGATAATTTTTGTGCAGGGAGCATTGCCCGGCGAGACGGTGAGGGCAAAGGTAGTAGTGCGCAAGAAGGACTTCATGATTGCTGACACAGTGAATGTTGAGGAGGCCTCAGAGGGACGAGTTACGCCGAAATGCAAGTATTACGGACGGTGCGGAGGGTGTCAGTTGCAGCACGCAGATTATCACACACAGCTCAAGCTCAAAGCCGACATAGTGATTGACGCAATGTCGAGGCTCGGAGGATTCAGGGTGAATGATGTTGAGTGCGAGGCCTCACCTGATGCATGGGGGTATCGCAACAAGGCTGCGTTTCCTGTGCAGAACATCAAGGGTAAAGTGTGTGCGGGATTCTACCGTGCCGGGACTCACAGGCTCGAGCTGATTCGTCAGTGCCCTGTGAACGCAAAGAGGCTCAACGAGATTTACGGGAAGATACTTGACGGCTTGGACTCGGGACGGCTGACGTTCGACGGCTACGACGAGAGGTCAGGCACAGGAAAGCTCCGGCACATCATCGCGAGGACGGGCATACACACAGGAGAGAGTCTGTTATCTTTCGTGGTGAACGGCAAACTCTCGGCCAAGAGCGTGAAGGCACTTGCAGCACTCGGCAACAATGCGCGCCCCACAACAATAACGCTTAACCATAACAGCAAGCCCGGCAACGTGATACTTGGCACATACACAGAGAATCTAATGGGTTACGGCTTAATCTCTGAGCTTCTGGGAAAATACAGGCTGGCATTTGACACAGCATCATTCTTTCAGGTCAACACAGGGCAGGCAGAAAAGCTCTTCACGTATGCCTCATCACAAGTCAGGAACGCAAGACACATTCTCGAACTCTACAGCGGGACGGGGTCTCTCACATGCTACTTGGCCGGAAATGCTAAGAGTGTAACGAGTATTGAGGAATGGCGGGGAGCTGTGAAGATGGCTGTGCGCAATCTGGAAGCTAACGGCTTTGGGAATGTTGAAGCGTTGTGCGGAAGGTCTGAGGACGTGATAGCTGACCTGCAGGACTCGGGGAAGTACGATGCTGTGGTGCTCGATCCTCCGAGAGACGGGTGCGCGAGAGGAGTACTCGATACGGTGAACAGATTCGGAGTGAGAAGGGTAGTCTATGTGTCATGCAACCCTGCGACATTGGCGAGGGATTGCCGGGTGCTTGCTGGGTATGGCTACGAGCTGGAGAGCCTGAAAGCGTTTGACATGTTCCCGCAGACGGCGCATGTTGAAAGCGTTGCAGTGATGAGAAAATAGAGTACATTAGGGAGTCCTACAGCATAGACTCCCATTTTGTTATGCGAGACTTTCACCGTAAAGTTCTATGGTTTGCGGAGAGTCTTTGTCTGTTACTGGTTTTCCCATAGCTTTCTCAATCAGGCGCAGAAGTTTTTTTGCCCTGTCTATGAAATACGCATTGAAATCATCAGCAATAAATGCTTCGTAGTCTATCAGGTTAGACTCTATGCGTTTCCTGAACTCTATACTGTCTATTGAGGCTTCCCGCATGATTCTGGCACTGTAAACGCTGGGAGCATCTTTCCCGATTGACCTGTTGGAGGCAGCTAGCAGAGGAGTCTTGTTGATGATGGAGTCGCATCTTTCTTGAAGATAGAGTCTTTTGCAATAATCCTTCGGGAAAATATGGTGTACGTCAAGTGCTTCGTTCATGCTGTTCACGACATCCATACTCGTACCGTTTATAAAATCTTTGCAGCCCTCACGGTAAAGCAGAGCCATAATCCCCTTGTATGCTGAACTACTTTTACTCTTCAGAGACATCAGCCTTGTAGCAGAAAAGAATGCTTTACTGATTGTACGATTCTGAGATGGGGCTTCTCGTATTGCCGCAGCAACATCCTCAATATCGTTTACGTACAGCGAGTAGGTCATATTCCCGTACATTTCACCAAGTACTCCGCACCAGAACCAGCGCGTTAGAATTGATTGTATTCTGGGTTTATGAAAGTATTCTTTGCCGATAACTGCGCATATTGCAGCCAAAATAGTCAGCTGCGGAGAATAGGGGAGATCCTTTTTCCTGAAAACACACTGGCTGAACAGGAATTTTCTCGCCATTTTGTATCCATCAAGCAGTGCCTCTCTGTTTGCTTTGTAGTCCTCAAGCGAAAGTTTCAGAACGTCTTCCTTTCTGCAGGCTGTAGGAACTCCGCTCTTCATGAACGAAGAATACAGAGTTATTGCTGTCAGGAAAGATACATTTATCGACATCATCCATAAGATCAGTTGTCTGGCTGGAGGCTGTGCCTCTGATTATGTTCCTGCATTTCTCACAGTCTTCCCTCAGATTAAAATCATCAGCAGCAAATGACGCAGTAACCAGCTCAAAAACTGTCAAAGTTACTCCACCTTTATTGACGTTCTCGAAAACTCTGCATACCGCTTCTTTAGGGGTATCCTTGTCCAGAGTGATAACAGGGAGCTTATAGCCTGTTATAGTGTCAAGAACCTCACTGCGAAAACGTTTATACTTGTTCTTACATTCTGATGTGTTACCACGATATTCTTTATAGCCATCAGCCCAGTCTTCCCGAGCGTTGCTGTCAAATATGATATTCAGAGGAAACATTTCGTGCTGATATTCAAGTTCGCGTGAAGACAAGTCGATTTGTATGCTTCTGTCATGTTCAGCTCTGAACTTTCGGTTTTCAGGTACAGATATTACTGCTTCTACGCGGTCAATATTACCGTCAAGGCATTTGTTGATGTCCAAGTAATAGAACCGCTTAATCAATTTGTCTTTATCGGTATGAATTATGACCGGATTATCGGAATGTGCAGCACAGTATATCGATGTGAGCCGCTGCTGTCCGTCAAGTATCAGGAATGACGGAGTTATTCCTATATTTTCTGCTCCTTCAACAGGACGGTACTTGAATCTAGGAGAAGCACTTCCGTAAGCCAGACGCATAATAACTCCCATAGGATAGCCTTGCGATATGCTGGCAATTATTCCGCGTATTCTTTCATCATCCCAAATCCATCACCGCTGAAACTCCGGAAGCTGTGCTGTTCCACTGTCTATTTCGCGCAAAAGCTGTTCAAGTTCAGCGTCAATTGAAGTAGGTGCGATTACTTTGCTCATGTGAATATCTCCCTGTACATATGAAAGTGTTAATATTATCCTACAACAAACAAGAAAGAGGTAATTCACATAAACACTAACATCATAAATTCACGAGTAGAGAAATTACGTGCCCTCATGGATAAACAACAGCTCGATTCATTCGTCCTGATAGTTGACGAACGGGCAAACTCCGAATCCTGCCACTACATATCAGGCTTCAGGGGAAGCTCCGCCGCACTCATCATCACCATGAACGCCGCTACCCTCATCACCGACGGACGCTACACCACTCAGGCAAAGACTCAGACTCCCTTCACCGTCATCATCCAGTCTGAGTTATCGCTCCCTGAGTACATCGCTAAAGCCGTCAATGACTCCGACTATGTCCGCATAGGCTACGAGGCCGAGAAGATCTCTCACGCAACATTCACGAAATACTTTGCTCCGGCAAAAGCAGAATGGATTGACGCATCAGAGTTCATCCCAAGACTCCGCAGGACTAAGGACTCTCACGAGGTCTCACTAATCCGCGAGGCAGCTCGCATCGGGCGCGAGGCATACGGCCATGTGTTAGCGCATGTTCACGAGGGAATGACTGAAGCAGAGTTTGGCTCTCTCCTCATGAACGAGATTAAGACAATGGGAGCAGAGAAGGGCTGGGCGCATGATGACTTTATCGTCGCATCAGGAACAAGAAGCGCAATGTGCCACGCTCCGGCAACAGGGAAGGCATTTGCTCACGGCGAAACGGTAACTGTAGATTACGGCGCAATGGTTGAGGGCTACATGAGCGACATCACACGTAACTTCGCGCTCGGAAATATCAGCGATAAGGCAAGGGAGATTAACTCTGTGCTTCTTCATGCACATCATGAGGCGGTGAAGGCCTTGCGTCCGGGAGTTCACGGCAAAGATGTAGATGCTGTTGCACGGAAGGTCATCACTGATGCAGGATACGGTGAGTTCTTCATTCACGGACTCGGGCACGGACTCGGACTCGAGGTTCACGAACAGCCGAGACTCTCGCGCACATCACGGGACATCCTGCAGGCCGGAGACGTGGTAACTGTCGAGCCGGGAATCTACATTGAGGGCTGGGGAGGCTTGAGGATAGAGGATGACTACCTCATCACGGAAGACGGTGCGGAATGCCTCACCATCAACGACAACCAGAGCCTAGAGTTAGTCTGCGCATGAACGACACAATCACCATCAGGGGAGCACGTGAGCACAACCTCAAGAACGTAGACCTTGACCTCCCGCGCGGAAAGCTGATAGTGATAACCGGGCCGTCGGGTTCAGGGAAATCATCATTAGCTTTTGACACTCTCTACGCAGAGGGACAGAGAAGGTACGTCGAGAGTCTCTCAGCATATGCGCGCCAGTTTCTCGGAGTGCAGAAGAAGCCCGACGTTGACGAAATATCGGGACTCTCACCCGCAATCTCCATTGAGCAGAAGGGCACAGGCCACAATCCCCGCTCGACCGTAGGCACAGTAACAGAGATTTATGACTACTTCAGGCTGCTGTTCGGACGCATTGGAATCCCTCATTGCCCGAAATGCGGAAAGCCAGTGCAGAGACACTCCATCGACGAGATACTAGGCTACATTCTTGAACATGAAGACGGATTGCGTGCAGAGATACTTTCTCCGTTAGTGCGAGGCAAGAAGGGAGAGTTCAAGAATCTCTTCAGCCAGACCCAGAGCAAAGGCTACACCCGCGCAAGAGTTGACGGCACAGTCTATTACCTCGAGGAAGCAATCACCCTCGACAAGAACAAACGCCACAACATAGAGGTAGTAGTAGACCGCCTGAAGATTTCGCAGGACAAACGCAGCAGGTTAGCAGAGAGCGTAGAGTCTGCCCTCAGACTTTCGGGAGGCTATGTGCTTGTCGTTCCTGAAGGCAAGAGCGAATACACCATGACAGAAAATTACTCGTGCCCTGACTGCGAGCTTGCTGTGCCGGAGATCGAGCCTGCATTATTCTCGTTCAACGTCCCGAAGGGAGCCTGCCCGGACTGCAACGGACTCGGGAGTCATGAGCATTTTTCGCGCGAGCTAGCTATTGACCCGGAACGTTCGGTGCTCGACGGAGCAATAATCCCCTGGCGGTCAAAGCCCTACTCCATCACCAAGCTGAACATGTTTGCGGAGAAGCATGGCTGGGATTTGAGCGTGAAGTGGAAGGATTTAGCCCCGGAAGTTCAGGACTTCATCTGGAACGGCTCGGGCGATGAGAAGATGCCGATGATATTCGACGAGAAGGGAATTGCACGCCCCTACATGGGACGCTTTGAGGGAGTCGTAGGGTGGCTGGAGGCGAAGCTGAAGTGGTTTGCTGAGAATGAGAACGTCGCCGAAGAGGTCGCATCGTACCGTGAAGAGGACGTGTGCAAGACCTGCGGGGGATTGCGTCTGCGTCAGGAAGCCCTGAATGTCAAGGTGTCAGGCTACGGAATAGGTGATTTGCTCGTGATGCCCATCGATAAACTTTTAGGAGTCATGAAGAATTTAACTCTCACGAAAAATGAGGCTGCAATCATCGGCCAGGTCATGAGCGAGATTCTGAAGCGGTTAGAGTTCCTAGTCGATGTCGGAGTCGGGTACTTGTCGCTGCTTCGGAGAGCGGACACACTCTCGGGAGGGGAGACTCAGAGAATCAGGCTCGCGACTCAGATCGGCTCGAACCTCAGCGGAGTCCTCTACGTCCTCGACGAACCCACAATCGGCCTTCACTCCCGCGACACCGAGAAGCTCATTCACTCCCTGAAGTCGATACGCTCGCTCGGAAACACTGTAGTAGTTGTTGAGCATGACCGCGAGACCATGCAGGCAGCAGATGAATTAATCGAGCTTGGCCCGGAGGCTGGCGAGAAGGGAGGAGAGATTCTCTATGCAGGAAGCTATGACGACGTGCTGAAGACTGACGGCCAGACGGCGAAGTATCTGCGCGGTGAGGCATCGGGCATTGTGAGGCCGGAGAAGAGACGCAAACCTTCGGGATGGTTCACTGTGAAGGGAGCTGCTCATAACAATTTGAAGAATATTGACGTGAAGATACCTGCGGGAGTGTTCACGTGCATATCCGGAGTTTCTGGGTCGGGGAAAAGCTCGCTCGTGTATGACGTGCTCTATAAGGGTATGCGCAGAATGTTAGACCGTGATTTCCGTGAACGCCCCGGAAAATTCACCGGCATTGAGGGAGCTGACATGTTCGATAATGTCGTGCTCGTTGACCAGTCGCCCATAGGGAGGACTCCGCGCTCGAATCCTGCGACGTACACGGGAGTATTCTCTCTGATTCGTGAGTTCTTTGCGGAATTGCCGGAGTCGAGAGTCAGAGGCTACAACGCCGGACGGTTCAGCTTTAACGTGAAGGGCGGAAGGTGTGAGGCCTGCGGAGGTGCAGGGAGCGTTAAGACGAGTATGCTTTTCCTGCCGGACATATACTCAGACTGCGAGGTCTGCAGGGGGGCGCGCTATAACCATGAGACTTTGGAGGTGCGCTTCAAGGGTAAGAATATTGCTGACGTTCTGAGCATGACTGTAGATGAGGCGATAGAGTTTTTCGGGGACATTCCCAAGATTGCGGGAAAGCTCAAGGTGATTCATGATGCGGGGCTGGGCTATATACACTTGGGGCAGTCTGCGTTGACGCTGTCAGGAGGGGAAGCTCAGAGGGTGAAGCTCGCAAAAGAATTGTCGAAGAAGTTCACAGGAAGGACGCTGTATCTGCTTGATGAGCCGACGACGGGGCTTTACTACACGGACGTGAAGAAGTTATTGCAGATAGTTCACAGGATGATAGACAAGAACAAGTGCACCGTGATATTCATTGAGCATAATCTGGACGTGTTAATGTCTGCGGATTACATAATAGACTTAGGGCCGGAGGGAGGAGAAGCAGGAGGAGAGGTAGTAACGTCTGGCACTCCTGAGCATGTCATCAAGAGCAGGAAGGGTTATACGTCTGAGTTTTTGGCGTTTTACTCTCAGGAAGTTATGTGCTAAATTACATCATTCACTAATAATTTTAGGAAGTACGTTTATGAAAAGCAGGAAGTTTTTAAGTGTTGTACTTGTTGTCTGCATCATCTCACTGTTTGCTGGTGTTGTATGCGCTGACCAAATCAAAATGGGAGTTCTGGCAAAGCTCAACATGACTTCAGAAGAATATCACAAGGCAGCTTTATCAAGAGATGCTAAAGGCGATACCGCAATTTTTTCTTCAGGTTCTTCTGAGGTTGTAAGCAGAGTATTTTATGATTCTCTGACTGCGTTAGTAATGGCTCTGAATGCCGGTGAAGTTGACGAAATCGCTCTGCCTCAGGATGTCGGCGAATATGTCATGAATGCCAACGACGGCTTCAAGTTAGCTGCAATAGTGCGTACAATGCCCTCTTACCTTGCAATAGGCTTCCGCAAAGATGACGATCCAGCACTCCGCAATAAGTTTAATGAAGCACTGCTCGCCATGAAGGCAGACGGGACTCTCGCTATTCTCCGTGCAAAGTACATAGACGAACCCGGACTTGATGAGCCTCTGCCCGTGAAGTTCGAAGCGTATGAGAATGTTGACGCAAAGATTAAGGTAGCAGTTACAGGAGACCTTCCGCCCATAGACTTCATTGCTGCCGACGGTACGCCTGCGGGCTTCAACACTGCGGTGCTTGCAGAGATAGGTAAACGCCTTAAGATTAACATTGAGCTTGTGAACATTGAGTCAGGAGCGAGGGCTGCTGCGCTTGCGTCTGGGAGAGCCGATGCAGTGTTCTGGATTCAGTATGACAAGATCGAAGGCATACAGGCAGACGTTCCGGAAGGCATAGCGTTATCCGAGCCTTATTACAATTGGAATCAGATGTTCGGCATCAGGAAGAAGTAGTTAATATATTCCGTATTCCTTTTTCTCCCCTCCTGAGAGTCTTTCGGGAGGGTTTTTGTTGTGTTTGCTATACTATGCACATTCTCACAACATACACACATCAACAGGAGGCCAAGAATTTATGGCAGATTATGAAGTTGCTGACATCGAGTTAGCACAGCGCGGACAGAACAAAATAGACTGGGCGTGGCAGTATATGCCCTCTCTGCAGTTTCTCTATAACAAGTACAGAAATGAACAGCCTTTCAAGGGAGCAGTCATCGCAGCTTGCCTTCACCTTGAGGCCAAGACCGCCAATCTCTTAATCACCCTCAAGAAGTTAGGTGCACGTGTAGCAGCCTGCGGAAGCAACCCGTTATCTACACAGGATGACATCTGCGCAGCTCTCGCGAAAAACGGAGTCCACGTCTACAGCAGAAGGGGCATGTCAACGCAAGAGTACTTCTCTAACGTCAAGAAGGTGCTGAACTACAAGCCCAACGTAATTATTGATGACGGTGCGGACCTCGTCGCAACTGTCCACACAGAGATGCAGGACTTAATCCCCAACATTCTCGGCAGCTCTGAAGAGACCACCTCCGGCGTAAAGCGTCTCCGCGCAATGGCGAATCAGGGCGTGCTCAAGTTCCCTGTGATTGACGTGAACGATGCCCTCAGCAAATACCTCTTCGATAACCGCTACGGCACTGGCCAGTCAGTTATGGACGGCTTCATCAGGACTACTAACATGGTCGTCGCAGGAAAGACTCTCGTCGTCGTCGGCTACGGCTGGTGCGGAAGGGGAGTCGCTATGCGCGCTGCAGGACTCGGGGCACACGTCGTAGTTACTGAGATTGACCCACACAAAGCATGTGAGGCACTGATGGACGGATTCCGGGTGATGAGCATGACTCAGGCCGCAAAAGTCGGCGATATTTTCCTGACACTCACCGGCAACATTCACGTAATACGCCGTGAACACATGATGCTCATGAAAAACGGTGCAGTCTTAGGCAACGCAGGACACTTTGACGTTGAGATAAGCAAGCCCGACTTAGAGTCCCTCTCCGACCACATCGAGCACTTACGCGACAACATCGATACCTACGTCATGAAGGACGGACGGCGCATTAACCTTCTCGGTGAAGGACGGCTCACGAACTTGGCCTGTGCTGACGGACACCCCATAGAGATTATGGATCTGAGCTTCTCCCTGCAATTGGAGTCAGCACTTCACGTCTACACACACAAGCTCGAGCCGGGACTCTACCCTGTACCTGCGGAGACCGACCGCGCAGTCATGGAGTCGAAGCTCTCAGCACTCGGGATAGAGATCGACACGATGACTCCCGAACAGAGGGACTACATGAGGAGCTGGCAGGAATAATGGCTACACTCTTCAAGGACGTATACATTCAGGACGGCTCGCGCGCAAAGGCTGAACGCGTACACCTTCTTGTGTCTAAGGGACGCATTGAACAAATCATCGACGCATCACAGACTCCGCCCGCTGCAGACAAGATAGTTTCAGGACGCGGCCACATGGCGGTGATTCCCGGCTTCGTCAACGCTCACACTCACGCTGCAATGGCTCTCCTTCGCGGACTCGGTGAGGAGACTGCATTAATGGAGTGGCTGCAGACCCGTATCTGGCCGGTAGAGGACAAGCTCACTCCCGACTATATTTACTGGGGAACGTTGAGCGCAATGCTCGAGATGCTCGCGTCTGGAACAACATGCTTTGCGGATATGTACTTCGAGATGGAGAGAGTCGCTGAGGCAGTGCTCGGTGCAGGCATGAAGGCGGCATTATGCAGAGGCATCACGGCAGGAGAACCCGGAAAGATTGAGCGTTCACTTCAGAACAACTTAGACCTTGCGAAGAACTATCACGGACGCGAGGGACTCATCACCGTACAGCTCGGGCCTCATGCTCCGTACACTGTCCCCATGAACTACATGAAGCTCATCACTGACTCGGCCAAGACACACGGACTCGGAGTGCACTTCCACTTTCTGGAGACTCAGGGAGAACTCGGCAATCTCGGCATGTCCGCAGAGGACTACCTCAATGAATCCGGACTCCTGAACACTCCCTACACTGTGCTTGCACATGCGGTGTATCTCGACCCCGCAATCACTCTTCCTGACAGCGTTAGCCTCGTTCACAACCCATGCAGCAACCTCAAGCTCGGGAGCGGAGTTATGCCCCTCACTGAATGGCTCGATAAGGGCGCAAATGTCGCACTCGGTACGGACGGTGCATCGAGCAATAACCGCCTCGATATGTGGGAGGAGATGAGGACGGCTGCACTGCTGCACAAGGGAGTGAAGAGAGACCCCGTGATTGTGTCTGCGCTTGACGTTCTGAGAATGGCGACGTATGAGGGAGCGAGGGCGTTCGGGTTCTCGCAGAAGGGAATGATCCGCGAAGGGTGGTTTGCGGATCTCGTGCTTGTGAATCTAGACAGGCCTCACTACATAGGCGTGAACGAGGAGAATCTCGCAATGTATCTTGTCTACGCGGGGAGTTCTGCGGACGTTGCAGGAACAATGATTAACGGCAGATGGATTTACCGCAATGGTGAATATCCTACGCTTGATGCTGAAGAGATAGTGAGCAAGGCTAGAGAGGCACGCAAAGCTATAATAAACTGATTCCAAAATAGAGCAGGACGGAGATTAATTATCTGTCTCTGCCCTGCTAATATGCTTTCCAGCAAAACGCATAAGACTCTAAAATCTCAACAACTGCTATAATTATCCACACCCCAAATTTTCATTTAAGGAGGACTACTATTTTGAAGCTGAAGTTTGCATTATCAGTTATGTTAGTCTGCGCATTGTTCTCAGGGGCTATCGCAGCAGAACCCGCAAAATACCACATCGGCGTAATGACCGGTACAGTCTCGCAGTCAGAGGACGACCTCAGAGGCGCGGAACTCATGATCAAGATGTACGGCGACGCAAAAGACGGCGGAATGATCACGCATGTAACATACCCCGACAATTTCCCGTCCGAGCAGGAGACAACAATCAGCCAGATAGTCGGCCTTGCAGATGACCCGCTGATGAAGGTTATAGTGGTCAATCAGGCAGTGCCCGGAACAGCAGAAGCCTTCAGGCGCGTGCGCGAAAAGAGGAGCGATATTCTCCTGCTTGCGGGAGAGCCTCATGAAGACCCCGGCGTAATCACTGAGTCAGCACACGTAGCGACTCACACCGACCACATCGGACGCGGCTACACGATCCCGCTCGGCGCAAAGAAGATGGGCGCAAAGACCTTCGTGCATATCTCCTTCCCCCGCCACATGAGCTATGAGACACTCGGACTCCGCCGTGCAATCATGGAGGAAGCCTGCAAAGATCTCGGCATCAAGTTCGTGTTCGAGACAGCTCCCGACCCGACAAGCGATGTAGGTATGGCCGGAGCACAGCAGTACATACTTGAGAACATGCCCGCATGGATCGAGAAGTACGGCAAAGATGCAGCATTCTTCTGCACCAACGACGGACACACTGAGCCGCTGCTTCGTCAGGTTGCAGCACTCGGCGGCTACTTCGTTGAGGCTGACCTTCCCTCGCCGTTAATGGGTTATCCCGGTGCATTGGGCATTGACTTATCAGCAGAGCAGGGAGACTGGCCCGCAATCCTCAAGAAGGTAGAGGACGCAGTAGTGAAGGCAGGAGGCGGCGGACGTATGGGAACATGGGCTTACTCATGGGGCTACACGACAACCGCAGCACTTGTTGAGTTCGGCAAACGCTACATCGATAACGGCTACGACAAGGACGAAAACTATCTCGGCAGCGCAAAGGCACTCCGCGACATGAGAGCAGCTTATGACGAGTTCTGCCCCGGCGCGCATTGGGGAGCAAGTTACTTCATCGAGGCAGCTACAGGCGTGAAGAACTCAAAGTTTGTGCTTCTCCGTCAGGACACCTACGTTCTCGGAGGCGATTATCTCGGACTTGCTGACGTTGAGATTCCGGAAAAGTACTTCAGCATCCGCATGACCCCTGCAGCTCAGTAAAAACTAGTTCAGATTCACAATAAGCATATTCACAGGGAGTGCGCAGAGAAATTTACGCATTCCCTTTTTCGTTTAACAATGAGGTGATTTAGTTGGACAGCAATACTCCGTTATTAGAGCTTGAACATGTCGGCAAAGAGTTTTACGGCAACAGAGTCCTCACTGATATATCCTTCACGATACAGCCCGGCGAGATCATCGGCTTAGTCGGTGAGAACGGTGCAGGGAAATCTACCCTCCTCAATATCTTGTTCGGAATGCCCGTGATAAGTTCCACAGGAGGCTATGAAGGCAATGTGTTGGTTGACGGAAAACGCGTCAGCTTCTCTTCGCCCAATCAGGCACTCGCAAAAGGTATAGGCATGGTGCATCAGGAGTTCTCGCTAATTCCCGGCTTCACTGCTGCAGAAAACATCCTGCTTAACCGTGAAGTCCTTAACCCTTCAACAATGAGCTACGTTTTCAGCGACAGAGTCTCGACGCTGGACCGTGATGCGATGGAGAGCCGGGCGAGAGCCGCCATTCACACATTAGGCGTGAACATCAACCCTGATATGGTAGTAAGCGAAATGCCCGTAGGCTACAAACAGTTCATCGAGATAGCACGCGAGATAGACCGCAAAGGCACACGGTTACTATTCCTTGACGAGCCGACCGCAGTACTCACGGAGCAGGAAGCAGAAATCTTGCTGATAGCGTTGCGCAAACTCGCAAAGCAGGGAATAGCTATAGTGTTCATCTCCCACAGGTTAAGCGAGGTCAAGACTCTCTGCCACAGAGTCCTGATACTCCGAGACGGAAAACTGATAACTGACCTTCCGGCAGACAGCCTCTCAACCAGAGAGATAGCGTCCCTCATGGTCGGACGTGAGAGTGAACGCAGAGACCCTCCAGCTCCAGAAATTTCCGACTCGCCGGTTGATTCAGTGAACGTTGACGACACACTGAATGCTCCCAAGAAAAAGAAGAAGAAGCCCAAGCCTGCAATCAAGGTAGAGCATCTGTGGGTAGATATGCCGGGAGAGACTGTGCGCGACGTATCGTTTGAGGTGAAGAAGGGCGAGATTTTCGGCATCGGAGGACTCGCAGGGCACGGCAAGCTCGGAATCCCGAACGGCATCATGGGACTCTACCCTGCCGGAGGAAAAGTAAGGCTCTTCGGGCGCAGTCTGACTCTCAACAAGCCCAGAGCAGCACTCGGCCGCAAAATGGCGTTCGTGAGTGAGGACAGGCGGGGAGTAGGCCTCTTGCTTGATGAGCCGCTCGACTGGAACATCACGTTTACAGCAATGCAGACTCAGGGAAGATTCCTGCTCGGGATTCCGTATATCTTCCAAGTACGCAACGAGTACGCAATGGCTAAGGAGACCCGGAAATTCATTGACTCTCTGGGCATAAAGTGCACAGGCCCGAAGCAGAAGGCGGGGGAACTCTCCGGAGGCAACCAGCAGAAAGTGTGTCTCGCAAAAGCGTTTGTGCTCAGGCCGAACATTCTGCTCATCTGCGAACCCACGCGGGGAATTGACATCGGCGCAAAGGCTCTCGTCCTCGATACCCTCAAGCAGTACAACAAGGAAAACGGCACGACAATAATAATCACGAGTTCGGAGCTTGAGGAACTGCGGAGCGTCTGCGACAGGGTAGCTATTGTTGATGAAGGGAAGATTGCGGGGATACTGCCTGCGTCGAGTCCTGCTGAAGAGTTCGGAATGCTCATGATGGGCGAGAAGCTGCGTGTAGCGATGGCGGCAACGGAATAAGGAGGCGTAAGAATGATTAAGAGATTTATTCAGAATGCAGGCTGGCCAAGAATAATTATTGCCTTGTTCCTGCTTGCGTTGTTCATAGCGGCTCCGTTCGAGCCTGTTTCTTTGCTTGAGGGTGTGCGCATTTATAATTTCAATATCAACAATCTGTATATTTCACTGTCAAACATTATTGTGCGCTTCGGCATGAACGGCGTTATGGTCTTGGCTATGATACCTATGATTCAGGCAGGGTGCGGGCTTAACTTCGGACTCCCGCTTGGGATAATTGCCGGGCTGCTGGGAGCAACTTTATCTATTGAGTGGAACGCAGAAATAATGACGAAGTTAGCAGAGTTCGCTGGGCAGTACAAAGTCTCGTGGCTGACACAGGAATTTCTTAATACGTGGCGTGAACCTATAGGCTTTGCTTCAGCGATAATTATTGCTGTACCAATTGCTGTAGTATTAGGCTGGCTTTACGGAAAGCTGCTCAACAGAGTCAAGGGCGACGAGATGATGATTGCTACTTATGTGGGCTTCTCGTCTGTGTCGCTGATGTGCATTGCGTGGCTTCTGCTTCCCTACAAGCACCCTACTATGGTTTGGGGGTATTCCGGTCATGGACTCAGGACGACAATAAGCGTTGAAGGTTACTGGCTTCATGTCCTCAGTGATTCGCTGGCCTTAGATGTCAACAAATACCTGCATATTCCGACGGGGATGCTGATTTTCTTTGCGGTGATGGCGGTGCTGGTCTGGATATTCATGAAGACTAAAACGGGTACGGCTATTACTGCTGCAGGCTCGAATCCCGAGTTTGCCAGAGCGTCCGGCGTGAATGTTGACAAGATGCGCACTATAAGCGTAGTCCTCTCAACAGTTCTCGGGGCAATCGGAATAATAGTGTATGAGCAGAGCTTCGGGTTCATTCAGCTATACATGGGTCCGTTCTACATGGCACTTCCTGCGGTTGCGTCGGTACTTCTGGGAGGAGCGAGCGTCAACAAAGCAAGCATTCTTAATGTGATAGTGGGTACGTTCCTGTTTCAGGGTATTCTGACGCTGACCCCGAGCGTGATTAACGCCCACCTGCAGACGGACATGTCGGAAGTCATAAGAGCAATCGTGAGCAACGGAATGATATTGTATGCGCTCACAAGAAAGGTGCGTGGCTAGATATGATGCAGAATACTTTGACCTTCGCGCTCTCACTAGTAATAGCTGTAGCAATGGTACGCAAATTATTTAACTTATCATTCTCTGCATTCATCAAGACATTCTTCATAACTCTTGCTGTCCTGCTTGCTTTAACCGGAGCGGCGTATGTAGCTGGAGATGTCTTCGGCAAGTTTGATTGTATGCAAGTGCTGAATGACTTGTGCTTGAACCTGAGAGACTTCCCGCTTCTTGGAGGAATGTTCTCTTTTGTGCTCAGTATCGTTCCCGGACTTCTTACAGCCCAGCTTTCGGCTCTGTTCCTGCTGTTAGTCCTAATAAGTGCACTCTTCGCACTCATCTGGGCGACTCAAAGCGTACCGTTGGCCTTCATCATAGTGTCATCGTTTGCTATCCCATTGAGCGGTTATTCTGCAGGCTACATCATTCAGGAACTCATCACAAGGATCGGGCGCAACTCGTTCCTGATACTTTCTCTGCTTATTCCCATAATGGCAGGAATGGGCCTGAACTTCGGAATGGTTCTCGGAGCAATGGCAGGGCAGATAGGCTTAGTCATGATATGCGACTGGGGAATCGCAGGCATTCCCGGAATGGTGCTTGCATGTCTCATAGGTACTCCGATCGCTATAGTGCTCGGCATCTTCTGCGGAGCTGTCCTCAACCGCGCAAAGGGTCGTGAAATGGTAACGTCATACATTCTCGGCTTCTTCATCAACGGCGTGTATCAGATGACTGTGCTTTACCTCATGGGCTGGATAATCCCCATCACGAATCCGGCACTGCTTCTTTCACGCGGATACGGCGTGCGTAATGCAGTCAGCCTTCTCGGGATAAGGGGAGTGCTCGATAACATATTGCCTGCTGTGATTGCCGGGACTGACGGGACGAGTCAGTTTATGAGCGTTTACGGCAATGGCCAGTCGTCATTTATGGTGATGCACCTTCCGTTCATTAACGGGGCAATAAGAATTCCGTTCGGCACGCTGATAGTGATTGCGCTGTTCTGCATGTTCATAGTGTGGTTCAGGAAGACAAAGCTCGGCCAGGACATGAGGGCACTCGGGCAGAGCCAGGCAGTAGCTGACAGTGCAGGTATAGCTGTGAACAGAACCCGCATAATCGCAATAGTTATCTCAACAGTTCTTGCGTGCTACGGGCAGATAATCTACCTTCAGAACATGGGGACTCTGAACACCTACAACAGCCATGACCAGACCGGAATGTTCTCTATTGCTGCGCTGTTAATCGGAGGAGCGAGCGTGGCTCATGCAAGCATAGCTAATGTATTTGTGGGCGTAATACTCTTTCACCTGATGTTCATTGTCGCGCCGATCGCTGGAAAAAATCTTGTGGGTGATGCGCAGATAGGCGAGTACTTCAGAGTGTTTGTGTCTTACGGAATAATAGCACTGGCTCTGGTGCTTCATGCATGGAAGCGCAACAGGGAACGTGAAGAATCGCGCCGTAGTCTTCGGGGCAAAAATGGAGGCGAGTAGATATGTCATTTATGGATTTGATAAACATAGCCCGTGAAGGCTGGAATGCTATGTGGAGCGGATATTTCAGCTTTCTTGTTTACCTGATGAAGTGGCTGATGAATCCTGACACTCTGGAGGCTCTGGAGATTGCAGGAATAGCTGTAGCTTTGTGGCTTGTTCTGTACTTGGGCAGAAAAATAGTCTTCTTCAGATTCTTGATGAGGTGGCTGCAGAGAATAATTCTGTTTGTCGGACTGTGCCTTCTTGGAGTGTGGCTGTTCTACATCGGACGCGAGCATCAGATTTTCCTTGACAACAAGACGCTCGGCGAATACAGGGCACTCGAGCAGGTGAACGTGAGCATAAACGGCGGAAAGGCTGTAGAGCTGATGCCCCGTGAACGTGATATGCGCAAGGCTGTCGGGCCGGGATTTGAGCTGAAGGCAGAAGTCTTTGATGAGGACGGAAACATTGTGAACACGATAACGAGGACGATTGAGCTGGGCTTCAGCAAGGACATAATGATAAACCTGCCGTCATTGGCCGGAGGTGCTGAGGAGTTCATAGTCCCTGCGCCGAGATGAGGGCATCATGAGAGCTGTATCTTACGAAGAACAACTTGCGGACATTCAGAATATGACTCTCATGGATGATGTGTTCATGAGGATATTCTTTAAGGACAATATTCCGTGTACAGAGTTAGTTCTGAGAATAATTATGGATAAACCTGACCTGATAGTGAAGACTGTGAAGGTTCAGTATGTCCTGAAGTCTGCAGATGGTGCGCGGTGCGTAAGGCTTGATGTGTATGCTGTTGACGCTGACGGGCGACACTACAACATAGAGATACAGAATGCTTCATCAGGAGCGAGCGTTTACCGTGCGAGGCTGAACAGTGCGATGCTGGATGCGAATATCCTGAAGTCTAAAGAAGACTACACAAATCTGAAGGAACGTGAAAGCGTAGTAATCTTCATAACAGATAAGGACGTTCTTGGAGACAGCGAGCCTATATACATAATAGACAGGGTAATTCTGAAAAGCGGAAAGCCCTTCGGAGACGGTTCGCACATTGTTTACGTGAACTCATCGCATCAGGATTTATCAACAGCATTGGGAAGGCTTATGCATGATTTCAAGTGCAAGAGGCCTAAAGATATGAACTATCCTTTACTTGCCAATACGGCCGAGAAAGTGAAGGAAGGCTCGAAAGAAGGTGAAAATATGAATGTCTGGGTAGAGATGGAGCGGGAAGCATTTGCGGAAGGCAAAGCAGAAGGCAAAGCAGAAGGTCTTGCAGAAGGCGAAGCTAAGGGCAAAGCAGAAGGCAAGGCGGAAGGTCTTGCAGAAGGCGAAGCTAAGGGCAAAGCAGAAGGCAAGGCGGAAGGTCTTGCAGAAGCTGGCGAGAATATTGCTATAAACCTCATCAGAGACGGATTAGTCGCTTTGGAGATAATAGCAAAAAGCTGCGGCCTG
>JAFSUD010000005.1 GCA_017445405.1 Synergistaceae bacterium | reverse complement strand
GGGCTTCCTTGAGAAAGTCTGCTGTTAATTGCCCTCAATGCCTGCGGCGTGTTACACGACCATTCCTTCACGGTCTAGGGAGAAATCATGTCTCACACTTTCGGGACGGAAGCATAAGCACACTCTGCAAGAACGCAAAGGAGCGTACACCATAACAATTAGTGCACACTCCCCTATACATTATGGGCTTCCTTGAGAAAGTCTGCTGTTAATTGCCCTCAATGCCTGCGGCGTGTTACACGACCATTCCTTCACGGTCTAGGGAGAAATCATGTCTCACACTTTCGGGACGGAAGCATAAGCACACTCTGCAAACACGCAAAGGAGCGCACACCATAACAATTAGTGCACACTCCCCTGCATTATGGGCTTTCTTGAGAAAGTCTGCTGTTAATTGCCCTGTATCATTGCCTTCACTGTCTCAGGAGAAATTTTGCCCTCCATAGGCCCGAAAGCTGCTGCGTTCAGTGCTCCGGCTGCTGCTCCCATCTGCGCACACTCAGCAAGAGATTTTCCCTCAGCGAGTCCAGAGATAAATGCTCCGTCGTAGCTGTCTCCTGCTCCTGTCGCGTCTGCCTGCACAACTTTGTAGATAGGCTGCGTTACCTCTAAGCCCTTGCGCGTGTAGATGCGTGAACCTCTCGAGCCGTCCTTCAGCACAAGAACTTCAAGCGCAGGACTCTCAAACGCCTTCGCAATAGCCTTGTCGATGTCGTCCTCCTTCATGAAGAACTTCAGCTCGCTCACTCCGGGCATAAACACGGATGCATTGTTCATTACGTCGTTCAGGATTCCCCACACCGAGTCGTCCTTGACCATCTCGAGCCTGACGTTCGGGTCAAAACTTATCTTCACGCCCCGGGATTTCAGCATGTTCATAGTCTTCACTATCTCGCGCGCAAAATTCATGTCGGCCATGATTGAGCAGCCCATGATGTGCATATACTTTGTGTCCTCAAAGCCGGTGAAGTCTTCGGGAGCTTTTGCCCTGACGCACGGCGAGTTGTCCATGTAGAAGAGGAATTTGCGCTCTCCGTCCGAAGTGTAGGAGACGAAAGCTATTCCCGTGTGGCCGTCCGCAGGAGTGATTACGCGCGAAACGTCTACGCCGTCATGCCTGAGTCTGCGCAAAATATTTTCGCCGAAGTCGTCCCGTCCGACTCCGCTGATGATTGCTGTGCTGTGTCCTAATCTTGCTGCTGTGCTGATGAAGATTCCGGGTGCTCCGCTCGGGAAAGGCCCTCTGAACGCGTCGCTCTCGTATAACGGCACGTCCTCTCTCGGCCTCATTATCTCGACTAACAGTTCTCCCATCGTAATTATTTCTGCCATTGTTGCGCCTCCTCTATGCTTTTCCGCAGCTGCCTATCACGCGCATACGGTCTATCACGTAACGCTTGACTTCCTCTATCCCGAATGCTCCGTACTTCTTGGGATCGAAGCCGTTCGGGTTATCCTTCATGTAGTTCTTGACTCCGTTCGTGTAGGCTATGCGTAAATCCGTCGCGTAGTTCACCTTGCACATGCCCATGCTCACGCACTGTATAACTTGGTCGTCCGGGACTCCTGATGTCCCGTGCAGGACTAACGGAATGTGTACGATCTTGCGTATCTTGCCTAACACCTCAAAATTTACCTGCGGAGTGCCCTTGTAGATGCCGTGTGCTGTCCCAATTGCTACCGCCAGAGAATCACAGCCTGTGCGGTTCACGAACTCGCGTGCCTCTTCAGGATTGGTGAACGGGTTGATGGTTGCTGTGTTGTCGAGTCCGTCCTCTTTGCCTCCGACGCGTCCGAGTTCTGCCTCAACGGGGATATTCGCAGCGTGGCAGATGTCGACTACTGATTTTGTGAGCGAGATGTTTTCGGGAAAAGGCAGCTTGCTTCCGTCTATCATGATTGACGTGTAGCCTGCATGAAAAGCCTGAACCGCTGTAGCAAAACTGTTCCCGTGATCCAGATGGCACACTACAGGAACGCTCGCTCTTTCCGCAGCAGCCTTGATGTTGGCGAAGTACATATCTATTCCCGCAAACTTGAGAGTGCCCGGAGTTGTCTGCATTATGACGGGAGATTTCGTCTCCTCAGCAGCAGCCATCACCGCTAAGACCATCTCCATATTCTCGACGTTGAACGCACCGACGGCGTATTTGTTCCTCTGGGCATCAAGCAGTAATTCACGTGAAGTTACCAGCAAAATTATTCCTCCTAAAACGTATATTCTGGCATAACCGCGTAATTATAGCCCTCTGCGCACTCAGCTACGCAGTCTTTCACGAGAGCTGCTGCCTTCATCGGGAGCTTGCCGTCCCGGACTCGTCTGTACTGTCTCGGCATGAACTGACTCAGCATTCCCGCAGGAATCTCTGCGCTGTCAATGTTTGCTAGAAGTTTCGTGATTGCTGCCTTAATTTCAGGGAGGCTGAAGTAGTATCTGCACCTGTCGGAGTAGCTGTACTTGCGGGCGATTCTCTTCTCTTCGTCTGTGCCGTGATAGTGCTTCTGCCAGTTTGCGGGATGGGCGAGCATCACGCGTTCAAGAGTCTCTATGAAGTCTGCACGCTTCTCTGCAGGGACTAATTCCTTCTCAATCATGCTCAAGGCAAAGAGTCCTTCCCTCAGCTTGAACGTCAGAGCCGGGCCTACTTTCAGAATAGCGATGCCGTCTTCGACCATCTCGCGCAGTTTCTCGGGAGGCTGATAATCCGTAGAGTGTCCCTCGAATACTACGTTGGGGTGATTCTTGAGAGCAGAGGATAATTCTTTTGCTGCCTGCCTGTCGTATGCGTGAATGTCCTTGTCCCCGAACTCAACGCCGGGCTGAACTACTACTGCGATTACGTCATTCCACCGCTCGCTGATTCCGTGTTCCTCAAACTTGCGCCTGTAAGTTTCCAGCGTGGCCTCGAAGTCCTTGACGCTGGTAACCTGGAGTCCTGCATCTTCCTCCTGAGCACCGCCGGGGATGGGGACTTCACTTCCGATTATGTATGCCGGCCTCATTGCGTCAGGCTTGGCCTTGAGGAGTTCCTGATATGTCGCCTCGCACACCTCAAGCAATGTAGCTCCACGTTCTGCGATAACCTCGTCGCTGAGGCGTTCATCTTTGGGGTCATCAGCTACCTTCATGCTGGTATCTAGGTGAATTTTCGTGAACCCGGCCAAGACGCACTGTCTCAATAATTCGCGTGAATTGGCCATAGCTTCAGCCTCGGGGAGGTTTGACCACACAAGAGGACCCATGTGATCCCCGCCGATAATTATGCGCTCACGGTCGAAGCCGACTTTGTCAGCAATTGCGTAAACGTAATCACGGAAATCTGCGGGCTTCATTCCTGTGTAGCCTCCGAACTGGTTTATCTGGTTAGCCGTCCCCTCAATGAGGATTGGTGAATCAAAACGTAATCCCTGCTCCAGTATTGCCTCTATAGCTAGCTCGTTCGCTGTGCAGTATGACGGTATACCAGTGATTATTCCTGCACGACGCTTCTCTATCATCGCGAGTAATGGATTCTTCATGTCGTCCTCCCTATAGTGTGATTGTGATTTTGTTGATGCCATCAGAAAAGTTGTAGCTGATATTATGCGCTGTCTTGTTTAGCATGGCAACACCAAGATGAACATCATCATCCTCATTTGTGAACGGGTTGAACTCACGGCCGGTGCTGGTGATGGTGATTACTGTTGCGCCGTCAGCTTCGGAGTAGGAGATTTCCGCGTCGATGTTCACAGCTTCATTCTCAGAGTAACAGCCGGAAATCATCTCGTAGACCAATTCCTCACAGCAAAGCTCGAGCCTGTAAGCTAATTTCTGACTCAGGCCGTATTTTTCCGCAAAGTCCCTTATGCCTCCGTGCATGGCCATCAAGTCAAAATTCCTGTCCCTGACCTCGTAAGCAAAATATTTCAGCTTCCTGATGAACGCAATAGTCTTCTCGCGCTTGGGAGAGTCAAAGATTTCTGCTGGCGTTCCCTGCTCATAGATGCCTCCGTCAGCAAAGAATAATACTCTGTCAGAAACTTCACGCGCAAAATTCATCTCGTGCGTAACGATTAACATAGTCAGGTTACGTTTTGCGAGCATTCTTATCATTGCGAGGACTTCCCCGACCATTGTGGGGTCTAATGCGCTGGTAGGCTCGTCGAACAATAAGACTTTCGGCTGCATCATGAGTGAACGGCAGATAGCTATTCTCTGCTGCTGGCCTCCTGACAAGTTAGCGGGCATTGCGTGAGCCTTCGAGGAGAGTCCGACCCGGGCGAGCCAGTCCATAGCCTGAGACTCTGCATCCTTGCGTGATAACCCGAGCAGCTTCACCGGAGCGAGGCAGAGATTATCCATCACGTTCATGTGCGAGAACAGGTAGAACTTCTGGTAGACCATGCCCATTTTCCGGCGGATAGTGTTTACGTCGGCATGCCGTGCTGTGATTTCGTCGCCGTCTATGAATATCTGTCCGGAGTCCGGAGTCTCTAGAAGTTCCAGCGAACGGAGAAACACGCTCTTTCCGCAGCCAGAACCTCCGATAATAGCGATACGTTCACCTTCCTCAACGGAGAGGTCTACACCTTTGAGCACCTGCAGTTTCCCGAAGGATTTCTTGAGGCCTTTAACGTCAATTAAGCTCATGCAGATACCGCCTTTCTTGTGTGCGAAGCCCGAGCCGACAGTTCCGCAGGGCACGATGTGATAACAGCGATACTTTCTC
>JAFSUD010000032.1 GCA_017445405.1 Synergistaceae bacterium | reverse complement strand
TGGAGCGGGAAACGGGATTCGAACCCGCGACCTACGGCTTGGAAGGCCATCGCTCTAGCCAACTGAGCTATTCCCGCAACTCTTTCACTCTGGTCGGGGCGAGAAGATTCGAACTTCCGACCCCCTGCTCCCAAAGCAGGTGCGCTAACCAGACTGCGCTACGCCCCGCTCTTGTTGCTTGACGAGTGAGTATTATATCCCTTAACGACATTTTGTCAAGGCTGCTCATCATTATTGCTAACTGCATAAGGACGTTTACGTTCAGTGAACAGCCCAAAGCCCGCTATCGTGTCGCATTCACAGCAAAGTTTGAGATTCTTTCTGGCGTTCGCTATCATCTCTGCACGCACTGCCTCGTATCGCTCAGAGTGCCACACTTCGGAAATCGTCTGCGTCCTCAAGTCGCCAAGCGTGTATTTCCCAAGCGCATCATTGCAGCAAAGGCTGACCTCTCCTGTCGGACGGATGATTAACTGTCGGAAGGGCAGTGCACACATAATGTTTACTGCTCTGGTGTCATGATTGCCCAGCTTGTTGGGAGACTGACCGCCGCGAGACAACAGCACCTCGTTCTGAAGGCGGAAGCTGAAATTTACACGCGCACTCATCTCTTCATCAGCTTGCAGGTATTCATATATATGCGTCTGAGTTCAGGAGTGTTTATCTCCTTGTCATCGTTGTAGTTGTCGATTATCAGCTTGTCAAGATAAGGCATCAGCGCAAGAAACTTGTCAAACGTGAGAAGGCTTCCGTTGGTATACAGGTGAAAAATTGCGCGGGAAAGTTTCTCGTTAGCGTACCTGTGGAAGTCTATTATGCGCTCGTCAAGAAAAGGTTCATTGTTGGAGAAAAGGGCTATCCCGTTCGTGTAGTTCATGTCCGCGAGGTCGTCGATTATCTTTCTGAAGAGTTCATCAGTCATCTTCGCGTATGGCCTCTGCGGCTGAGTGGCATTCACGGGACAAAAGGGGCATATTCCGTTACAGCGATTAAGTGTCTCTATCTCTATCGTCTCAATAGTATACCCCCCACCCAGTACGTAATTCTACTTGCTGACTATTGAGGCGGTTCACTCTGCGCATGTAGCGCACGTGCCTGAAATCATGATATGCCGACAGCACAACATCAGGACACACACTCTTCACAGCTTCCTTCAGCGTATGGAGCATATTTGCAAAACCTCCTGTGAGAAATTTTCGGCTATTGTAACATACCTGTTATTATTCCAGCTAATTCTTCAGGACTCCCCGACTCGCTGAACATCTCCGCTTTCCGTGAGAGCTTCACAAACTCCTGCGCGTTCTTCGTCTGGTGATTGTCCATCGCTCCCGGCCAAGGGATCGTGATTGTCGGCATCCCCCACTTCAGAGCTTCAGCAAGAGTCGAGCCTCCTGCCCGGCACACCAGAACATCGCACACTGAGTAAAACGCGTTCATGTCCCACTGAGACAGAATGAAGTGCATGTTGCCCGTGTCCTCCCTCGCCTTTGAGGACAGGAACACAAAATCGCATTCCCTGCACAGCCCCGCAGCCTTCTTCAGGAGATCGCTTAACGGCCCGCTCCCGAGCGATCCTCCTGCAACGCCGACAATCTTTCTGTCTGCAGGAATACTCACATCAAGCATCCGCAGAGCATCTTCACGCCCAATCCTCACAGGCTCGCGCACTGGTATTCCCGTGTACGTGAACTCCCTCACTCCCTCGCACACTGGCCAGCCTGTTATTATCCTTGCTCCCAGCTTTGAGGCAAGACGCGCTACCCGTCCGGCTACGGTGTTCTGCTCATGAAGTGTTACAGGTATGCCCTTCAGCTTCGTGATGATTAACGGCGCAAATGAGATATACCCTCCGAACAAGTAAACTTCATCAGGCTTGAAGGACTTCATGATGCGTGAGGTCATTGCGAGAGACCTGAACACGTCGGCAATACGGCCAAGTATCTTTACGGGAGATTTTGTGCCCATCGGCGACCCCGCAAGAGGCAGACATTCAGGCTCAATCCCCGAGGCGTGATATATCGTTCGCTCGAGATCACGGGATCCGCAGAGCCACTTCACAGCATTTCCCTTCTTCTGCATGTCCTGACCGAAAACTATTGCAGGGAAAATGTGTCCTCCTGTCCCCCCGGAGGCTATAAGTATTCTTCTCGTCATTGCTTCTTCTTCACCTTCTTGGACATATAAAATATGCTCCCCATTCAGTAATCCGGCCAAGTATCTTTACGGGAGATTTTGTGCCCATAAGCACCCCCGCAAGAGGCAGACATTCAGGCTCAATCCCCGAGGCGTGATATATCGTTCGCTCGAGATCACGGGATCCGCAGAGCCACTTCACAGCATTTCCCTTCTTCTGCATGTCCTTGCCGAAAACTATCGCAGGGAAAATGTGTCCTCCTGTCCCCCCGGAGGCTATAAGTATCCTTCTAGTCATTGCTTCTTCTTCACCTTCTTGGGCATCTCAAATCTGCTCTCCATCTTGATACGCAAAAGCACTCCCACTTTCGCCCACATAAACATCATCGCACTTCCTCCAGCACTGATAAACGGCATCGGAATTCCAGTCAAGGGCATCAATTTAGTAACACCTGCAACATTCACGAACATCGGGAACACCACCGACGCAGTAAGCCCAAGAGCTAAACATTTTGTGAACGGTGTCTTGGCCTCCTTGTAGACAGAGTACGCCCTCCATGTCCATAACGCATATAGAGAAACCAGAGTCAGCGTGCCGACAAGCCCGAACTCCTCGCCTATCGCAGGAAATATATAGTCAGATTCCGCTTCAGGCAGATAACGTTCTTCCTGAAGGCCTCTGCCTATACCGACACCTGTAACGCTCCCGTTCGCAAAGGCAACAAGCCCCTGTATTATCTGAAAGCCTTTGCCCATAGGATCCTCCCACGGATCCATGAATGCTAACAGTCTGCTCATCCTGTAGGGTGCAAGCCATATCAGCACAGCCACAACCACAAAGCCGAACATTATGCCGATTATCGGGTACTTCCAGCCCCGGCGTTCTATGTACATCACAAAGCATATTGCTGCAATGATGATTGTGCTTCCCAAGTTAGGCTGCAGAAGAAGAAGCACAGCATTAATCATAGTAATCATTATCGTCGGGCTTATGAACGCGTGAAGGTCAGTGCGGGATTTCATTACGTCGTCGTCAGTGAGACGCTTTGCCATAAGGAGAGGCACAGCAAGCAGCATCAATTCCACAGGCTGAAACCTGAAGCCCGGCAAGTTCAGCCACCTTCTCGCGCCGTTGATGGTTACTCCGAGTCCGGGAACCAGAGTCAGCACAAGAAACAGGACAGCTATTCCGAAGAGCCGCACGCTGTTCTTCCTGAGAGTCTGTGTCGGAAGGCCGAGCAGGAGAATCATTATCGTTATTCCCAAGCCGATAAACTGAAACTGTTTCAGAGGTGCGCTGTAGGGATTGCCGCCCGCCATGCTGTTACGGAGTGAGAGTGAGGAGATCATGATTAATCCGCACCCGCTGAGTATCATCGGGATGATGACCTCGAGGGAGATTAATGCGCTCAGAATCTCCATCACGCAAGCTCTCGGACGAGTCTGCAGAAGTGCTCCCCCCGTGCCTTGTAGCTCGGATACATGTCCCAGCTCGTGCACGCAGGAGACAAGAGGACGACCATTCCCGGGCTAGCAAGATTCCGGGAGAGCTTCACTGCCTCATCCATAGACGCAACTCTGCGGTAGTTCGTGAACCCTGCAGCATCTAACGCACTCTGTATTTTCTCTGCCTCCGTGCCGAGAAGCACAGCATAATCACATTCTCTCTTCACTGCCTCAGCCAGCGGTGCATAGTCCTCGCCTTTGCCCTGCCCTCCGAGAATAATTACTTTCCGGCCGGGTATGCTCGTCATCGCTGTAATCGTCGCTGCTACGTTCGTGCCCTTGCTGTCGTCAATGTAGGTTACGCCGTCTACAGTGCCTGCGTGTTCGCACCTGTGAGGGAGAGGACGGAAGCCGTCGAGAAGAGATCTCACGTCTCCGGTTACGCCCAAGAGATGAGCTGCGCAGAAACTCATTGCTGCGTTCTCGAGGTTGTGAGTGCCGATTAATGTCGTGTCAGAGTACTTGAAGAGAGGGATTGTCTCACCGCTGAGAGTGAGCACTGCGTCATTGTCCCTCATGAAGATATGCCCCTCTGTGCTGTGTGATGATTCAGCAGTCCAGCTGAGAGTGATTATCTTTCCGGAGGGCTTGAGAGTGTCAAAATCCCTGTCCTGAATTATGCCCCAGCCTTCAGGGGCGCGGAGTGTGAGGACTCTGCTCTTTGCCTCGACGTAGGCCTCATAGCTTCCGTGCCAGTCTATGTGGTCAGGTGCAAGGTTAGTGATTATTGCTACCTTTGCGCGAAGGTTCTTCGTTGCGCGGGCTAACTGAAAGCTCGAAAGCTCCAGCACTACCGCATCAAAATCTTCCTGCGTGAACTTGGCCGAGGCTGTCCCTAAGTTTCCGCCTGTCCCTGCCTTGAGGCCTGCACGGTTAAGTATGTGCCCGGTTAGTGAAGTTACTGTGCTCTTGCCGTTGCTGCCCGTTACGCAGACGAGATTGTGAGTCCTGATGTGAGGGAGGACGTAATCCAGTTCTCCGGTGAGAGTGAAGCCGCGTTTTTCCGCCTCCATGAGAATCTCTGACTGCGGAGGGATTCCCGAGCTTATAAGGATTTCGCGTGTGTCCTCAAAAACTTTATCACTGTGTCCTTCCTCGAAAGCTATATCATTCTGCCTGAATAGTGCTTTGACATCTTCAGGTATCTTCTTCTGCTCTGATACTAATACTTTTTCGCCTAATGAGCGTGCAAGCAAGGCCAAGCCCTGACCGCTTACTCCTGCGCCTATTACTGTGAGCTTAGGCATTATTGTTATTTCTGCCTCCTGTCGTTGTGATTGGCATATTATAGCCCAACAAAAAAGCTCCGCCCCCGTTTTCTGAGAGCAGAGCAGAATTTATCAAGTTACCGCTAGAAGCCTGAACTCCTCAGCCAGTTATCTACACTGCGCTCTACGCCTGAGCCTCCCTGCTGTGCCGTCGCTCCCCTCACTGCAAGAGCCTTAGCTATATTTGCTCCCTTCATCGTGCGCTTCAGAGTTCCCTCTGTACGGCCTGTGCCTGAGCCTTCGTGAGTGCAGAAGGGAATTACTCTCTTGCCCGTCCAGTCGTGAGCCTCTATGAACGTGTACATGCACATCGGAATATCTCCCCACCACACAGGATAGCCGAAAAATATCGTGTCGTACTCCGAAATGTCCTTGTCCTCAGCGATTGCCGGACGGTCGTTCCTGTTCTGCTCCTTCTTCGCTACATCAATGCAGATGTCGTAGTCCGCAGGGTACTTCTTCGCCGGAGATACCTCGAAAAGTTCCGAGCCTGTCTTTGCAGCGATCATCTGAGCGAGCTTCATTGTGTTGCCGACCGTGATATACCCTACGCCGTAATTTTCATCAGCACGCGAGAAGATAATCACTAGGCTTTTAGCTTCGGCAGCGAACGCCGAACTTACTACTGCCATAACAGCCAGCATTGCTATAAATATTTTGCGCATAATATTTCCTCCTTAATCTATCCAGTTCTCAATTGATGCACGTGATTTTGACACATCAGCTCCGTGAATTGCAAGACCCTTTTTCACCGCAGCTCCTGCACATGCTTTCTTAAGGTCGGCTTCACTGTGTCCCATGCCTGAGCCTTCGTGCGTGCAGAACGGCTTCACTGTCTTTCCTGCCCAGTCAGCACTCTCAATGAACGTGAATACACACATCGGGCATGTTCCCCACCAGTTAGGGTAGCCCAAGTACACCGTGTCATAGCCTGAAATGTCGGGAAGAGCTTTGACGGCGGGACGGGCTTTTGCGCGGAGTTCCTGCTGCGCCTCTTTCGTGCACTCTGTGTAGTCCGGAGAGTAGGGCTTTGCGGGTTCGAGCCTGAAGAGTTCTGCTCCGGTGAGTTCGTGAATATACTTTGCTGCAATTTCTGTGTTGCCGGTCTTGAGATCAATTATTGAGCCGTTCACATAGTTATTGCCGGAACGCGAAAAGTAGATGATTATTGCTGACAATATTATTCCTCCTTTAAGCATAGATTTATGAAGCATAAGTTTACTTGATTGAAGTATGCTTTATGTCAATACAGGACAGCACAAATTTTTCTGAAAGTTCAGGATAGCCTAAGAAGTTTAAGGATTACATGTGAATGCAGAAAAGTTTTCTGCGGGTTCAGAGTTAGCAGGTATGAGGCCAGAATATTTTTGCGTGCATATTCCCCGAAATGTGAAGCGTGTGTATT
>JAFSUD010000031.1 GCA_017445405.1 Synergistaceae bacterium | reverse complement strand
CCTGCCTCTCGTGAGCAGGGAGTCCCGGCCTTAGTGATGACCTGACCGTTGACCCGGACGTTTCCGGCCATGATAAGAGCCTGAGCTTTTGCCCGGGAGTCCACGAGTCCCAGCTCAGGCAGTAACTTATCTAGGCGTTCCTTATCTTTCATGACGGGGCAGGTATTTTCTGCATTGCTCCACAACATTACGCGCAGTCAGTCCGTACATTTCCCTCTGCTCAAGCTGGGTAGCATGTTTCACGCACACATCAGGCACTCCGAACCGCAGAAGCCTCACCGCAGCATTCAGTTCCGCTATCCTCGCTCCGACAGCCTCGCCGAGTCCTCCGGGCATGTAGTTCTCCTCAAGCACTGCGAGCATGTTGTAGCTCGTCAGAATCTCGTCCAGCGCGTCCATGTCGAGGGGCTTAATCCTTCTCGCGTCATACACCGCAGGGACGAACAGGCCTTCACGCCCGGCCCTTGATCTTGCGTGAAGCATAGTGCTCACAGTTGCGCCGTGCCCTAACATTGCCCAGAATGCACCCTCCTGAATCTTCACGATGCCGTCGTCGCTCGCAATAGGACTCATTTTCTTGATCGGCATTAATCCGCGCGGGTAACGTATCAGCGTAGGGCCGTCATGTTCTGAGGCTCTGAGCATTGCATTGCGTAAAGAGTCCTCGTCGCACGGTGAGTAGATGTGAAGATTCGGAATTGCTCTGCCCCACGGAATGTCTAGCAGGCCTTGATGAGTATCTCCGTCCGAGCCTGCGAGTCCTGCTCTGTCGACCATGACGACGACCGGGAGATTCTGGAGCGCAATATCGTGCATGAGCTGATCCATCGCCCTCTGAAGGAACGTCGAGTAGATGAACACCCACGGCCTCATCCCTCCTGCGGCTAATCCTGCTGCCATCGTGAGCATGTGGCTCTCTGCGATGCCTACGTCGAAGAATCTTCGCGGGAAGTCCTTTGCGAAATGTTCGAGCTTCACTCCTGTAGACATTGCTGCCGTGAAACACACTATGCGGTCATCTTTGCGGGCTATCTCTTCTGCTATCTCGCTTGCTGCCTCGCTCCATGTCTTACCCTTAGGCTCATTCTCAGGCGAAAGCTGGTGATACTTCGTCGGGTCGGCTTCAGCTTCAGGGAGTCCGCGTCCCTTCTGGGTCGTGAAGTGCAGCAGTAAAGGGCGGTCGTAGTTCTTGGCCAGCTCGAGAATCTTCTCCGTGTTCCTGATGTTGTGCCCGTCGAATGGACCCCAGTACTTGATGCCTAACTCCTCGAACATGTTAGACGGCTTCACGAGATTCTTGATGTGATCCCGGAATCCCTCGAGGGACTTAGCAATTTTGGGGCTTGTGCGTCTCTTGATGGCGTTCTTGACTCTCCTGTAAAGCGTGTTCGCAGAGAGCCGGGCTAACATTGTTGAGAAACCGCCTATCCTGTCGCTGATGGAATGCTTGTTGTCGTTGAGTATGATTATCAGCTTCGTGTTCGTCTCCTGAACGTAATTCAGTGCCTCGAATGCCAAGCCGTTAATCAGTGCTGCATCTCCTATGAAGGCGATTACGTGTCTCTTCTCGCCGAGCAAGTCCCGAGCCTTAGCGTAGCCCAATGCTGCAGATATTGACGTGCTGGAGTGCCCGGTGTTGAAGTGATCTGCAGGACTCTCATTGCGTCTCGGAAAGCCTGATATGCCGTCCTTGAGTCTGAGCGTCCCGAACTTGTCGAACCTGTCAGTGAGTATCTTGTAGGGGTAAGACTGATGCCCAACGTCAAAGATGATGCGGTCATTGAACGGGTCAAACTTCCGGAGCATGGCTATTGTGAGTTCGACGACTCCGAGCGATGAGCCGAGATGCCCTCCGTTCCTGCGCACGGTATCTACAATAACTGCCCGTACCTCCTTTGCCAGCACGGGCAGCTTGTCTTCACTTATTTGCAGTAAATCTTCTCTTGTGAATCCTTGTGTCAGTAAATCCATATCACATTAATATCACTCAAATCTTCGGAACTCATAAGCTGCGAACTGTGCGATAAGCTGCAATGATGCAAGCTGTGAACGGTCAAGCACAGCCCTTCCGTCCTGAGTGCCTAGCGCAATAATCCCAACCAGCGAATGATCATCGCACACAGGGAAAATGTATCTCACTGCAGAGGACTTCATCTCTGCCTTCCACGGACACCCGGCCAAGCCCCACGACACGAACACGGAATCCGGACTCTTCTCCGCAATGTCGTAGTGCGGGTCGCCGACTTTCTCCGCACTCACAGCTCCTCCGGACGACGGAAGCAGAGCCGTATTTGCTGCTGCCTTAACGTGTCCTGTCCTGTGCTCGGAAATTACGTAGCCTTTTCTGGGAGCGTTCCATGTAGCGAGGATGCAGTTATTCATTCGGGACTGTTCCGTGAAGATGTCCACAAGCAGAGAGTAGAATTTGTCCCTGCTGTCTGCACCGCGAAGTATCTTGAGGACGTTCGACAGAGATAACACCGTGAACTCTCCGGACGAGATGCTCGCCTCTGCCTGCCTCGACTGTGCACGCAGATTGTTGATTGCGATCGCACGGACTGCTAGATTCCCCAACAGCTCGAGGAAATTCATTGTCTGCTCGTCGGGGAGCGAGTCCCAGTGAATCACGCAGAAGAGTCTGCAGTCTCCTTCAGCGACGGGGAGGACGACCTCTACGGGAGAGTCTGTGCTCGTGATTACCGGAGCAGGAGGGAGAATCTGTGATGCGTATATGCCTTTGCGTTCTGGGATAATGTCTGCTTTGCCGTTAAAGACTGTGAGATAACTTCCCTCATCCTTAAGAATCGCTATCGACTTCGGGAACAAGCTCTCCTGCAGAACGTCAGCTAGGAACGACGCAAAATACTGCATGGGCATCGGCTCAAAGATTGAGGCTAATGTGCTCTTGGTCGCAAGTATCATGTATGACAGACGCGATAATTTCTTCTCTGTGTCAGAAATATTCTTGACCGTCTGCCACAGCCCTATTAATCCTGCGTAAGGCTTAAGTTCGCTGATGAGGGCTGATGAATTGGCGGGCTTATCCTTGAGGAGAATATATATCTGCCAGTGAGCACCCCTGAGCCTGATAACTCCCGGCCAAGACTTCGGGCCTTCTGCAAAATCGATCTCGTATGCTTCACGCGCAATCCCCTTAGCAAAAAGCTGCGTAACTTCATCACTGACCTTGAGGCCTTCAGGTACAACGCCTGCAGCATCAAGTACGTTAAGTTTTCCCGATCCGTCAGGCTCTGCTATGAGTGCCTTAATGCCTTTGTCGTTCAGAAAGTCGGTCAGAGTCTTCAATGCTCCTCCGTTCACAAGAAAATCTATTCTGTTCTGGAACTCTTTAATGTTTTCGGACATAGTATTGTGATACACCTCCGATGAAAATTTGCTGTCGATGTGAAAATTTTTAGTGTGATTATTTTATCGCTTTTTGCCTCCAAAATCGTATAATATATTCGCTAATTTATCAGGGCACATAATTTTTTCACACACACACTTAATCTCAAGACTGAAGGGCTGGCGTTATTATTGATAGAGTTGCATCGCTTGAACGGTGAGGCTTTCCTGCTTAATTCCGACATGATAGAAACTATTGACGTAACGCCCGATACTGTCCTGCGTCTCCTCAACGGACACCGTTACGTTGTGAAGGAAAAGGTGAAGGACGTGTACAGGAAGATTATAACCTTCAGGAAAGCAGCAGGCTACACATGCATAATAGCTAACACTGCTGACGAGGCAAAAGAATAAATTTCTTCAGGGGTGAATAGATTTTGGATTTAACAAGTCTTATAGGATTTCTTGCGACATGGATTCTAGTTGTTGCATCAATGGCATCCGGCGGCAATATCGGAGCATATTTTGACGTTCCCTCATTGATGATAACTATAGGCGGAGCAATCGGCGCAACAGTCATCTCTAACCCGTCAGACAGGCTGAAGGCTATCGGAGGCTGCATGAAGACAGTTTTCACATTCACTGAGCCTGACCTTGTGGGAATGGTGCAGATGATCGTCAGCTTCGCAGAGAAAGCAAGACGTGAAGGACTCCTCTCTCTCGAGGCCGACGTTGCAGAAGTGGACAGTGAATTTATGCGCAAGGCAATACAGCTCGTAGTTGACGGCACGGACCCGGAACTCGTGAGAGCAATTCTCGATACGGAAATCGGCGTGTTCGAGGACAGGCACAGCGCGAACAAAGCAGTGTTTGACAACCTCACAGAGTTTGCGCCTTCATTCGGAATGATAGGTACGCTTATCGGACTAATCGCAATGTTAGGTAACCTTCAGGACGTTAACGCTCTCGGTCCCGGAATGGCGGTCGCACTCATCACGACGATGTACGGCTCAATGATGGCTAACATGTTCGGCTCGCCCATCAGCAAGAAGCTCGCTGCACGTTCAGCGCAGGAAGTCAAGTCAATGGAGCTTATGGTAGAAGGCATTCTTGCTATTCAGGCCGGAGAGAACCCCCGCATAGTTGAGGAGAAGCTGAAAGTATATCTGCCTCCTGCAATGCGTGAAGCGTTCAATCAGGAGGAAGCCTAATCATGGCGCGGCAGAAGAAACCTGAAGAGCCGGGCCTCTCTGCACCTTTCTACATGGGCACATACGGGGACATGGTAACGCTGATACTATGCTTCTTCATTCTGCTGTTCGCTATGTCCTCAATAGATGCTCAGAAGTTCCAGAAGGCTTTATTGTCATTGAGGGGGTCTCTCGGAGTCCTCAAGGGAGGAGTTACGACGGAGGAGTCCCAAGACCCCAACAGGAGCGGAGAAGTCGGCACGAGTCCCGGAGCGAGCGAGAGAGTCGAACTCGACACACGGCATGTTGCCTACACGCTGAACAGCTATCTGCGTTCTGAAAACCTGACCCGTGATATTCAGGTGTCCATCAACCAGAGGGGAGTCTCCGTGTCGATAAGCGATCAGTTCCTGTTTCAGCCGGGGCGGGCGGACTTGAGGCCTGAAGGACAGAGGGCACTCTTCAAGATTTCCGAACTCGTGAGGGACAGAGTGCCTTTTGCTGCTGTTGAGGGGCACACTGATGCAGGAAGGCTCAACGGCGGAATTTACCGGGACAACTGGGGGCTTAGTGCGATGCGTGCGGCGGCTGTTGCGTCGTACATGGAGAGTGCGGGAGGATTTCCCCCGACGAAACTTCAGGCGACAGGATTCAGTTCTGCACAGCCGATAGTCCCGAATGATACGGCAGAGCACAGGGCACTTAACCGCAGAGTCGAGATAGTGTTCTTGTCTCAGTACCCCAAGCGATGATGAAGATAGTTGCTGACCTTCACACTCACACAATAGCGAGCGGGCATGCTTACGGAACAATCCGCGAGATGGCTTTTGCTGCCAGCGAGAAGAAATTACTCATGCTCGGCATAACTGAACACGCTCCGGGCATTCCGGGAACAGTTGACCCGTTCTACTACTGCAATCTGTCAGTGATTCCGAGAGAGCTTTACGGCGTGCAGATGCTCTTCGGCTCTGAAGTGAACGTGCTGAATAACGGGACGCTTTCTCTGAGTCAGAAGGACTTAGACAGGCTGGATTACGCTATTGCCGGAATACACACAGTCTGCTATGAAGATGCAGGAATTGAGGGCAACACTGATAACCTGATTGCGTGCATGAAGAATGATAAGGTGTGTTTTGTCTCGCACCCTGACGATGACCATACCCCGCTGAATTATGAGCGTCTGGTAAATGCAGCCAAGAAGTACCATGTTGCGCTTGAAGTGAATAATAGTTCTCTGAAGAAGCCGGAGCATAGGCTTAATTGCTTTGAGAATTACAGGAAGATGCTTGCGCTGTGCATGAAGTATGAAGTGCCGGTGATAGTGAGTTCTGATGCCCACGACCCGAGCGGAGTCGGGAATTTCGGGCTTGCTGTGAGTCTGATTGAGCAGTGTGAATTTGATGCAGGGCTTATCCTGAACACAGACATCAAGAAGGTACAGCAATTCATAGACGGACGCTAAGGAGGAGAGAGCATGAAGTTCACGGCGTGTTATACGAAGCTGGAAGACGGCGGATATATGGGCAAGCTGCTGGAGTGGCCTAACGTCATAACGGACGGAGAAGACCTCAAAGACTGCAGAGACTCATTGATGGAAGCCGCTGTTGAAATGGCTGATATATACAGTGAGGACGGCATGAAGATTCCTAAGCGTTCTCCGATAGTTGAAACTATAGATATACCTATTAATGAATCGGTATTGCTGGCAAGTTAAGGGGAGGAGACAGCATGAAATTCACGGCGTGCTACACGAAATTAGAGGACGGTTTCGGATATATGGGTCAGCTTTTGGAGTGGCCCGGTGTCATTACAGACGGGAAAGACCTTGAGGAATGTGAAGAAATGCTGAAAGATGCCGCGCGGGAAATGGCACTTGCTTATCTCGAGGACGGTCGGAAAATCCCGCATGAAGAACTCATTGTGAAACCGATAGATATACCTCTTGATAAGGGTGAATTGTTCGCACAGCTTGAGAGAGAGGGGCTGCTGGCACGTGTCGTTTAAGCGCAGGGACATAATAAGATACTTGCAGGTCAACGGCTTTTTCTTTCAGCGTGAAGGCGGAAATCACACCATATATACAAACAGTCAAGGTGTAAGCGTTCCTGTAGTGAGGCATAATACATTCAGCAGAACAGAGGCTAACAGAATCTGCAGGGAAGCAGGAATACCGCAGATATTTTAGGGAGGATATACACAGCTCATGAAACGTATACTGATTTTCGCAATAGTAGGTCTCGTAATGTTCGGTGCAGGTTTCGGAGGAGGCCTCATTCTCGGCCGGACAATGGCTCCAAAAGATGAGAACGAGATAGGTCAGGGAAAAGTCATCCAGAATCCCGGCCCGATAGTCCCGCTCGGACAGTTCACCAGCAACCTGGCCGGTTCAGGAAGACACGTCTTGGACTGCGCTCTCTCGCTCGAACTCGTCGAGAAAGAGGGAGCGTCCGCACTCGTCCAGTCTCCCGGCTGGATGAACAGAATCCGCAGCGAAATCTTCATGCTTATCAAGGACAGAGTCTACGACGACCTCACCAGCGCAGAAGGTGCTCTGCAGTTCGCAGGAGACATCAAGCGTTCACTAAACAGAATGCTTCCTGATGTCGGCGGTGAAGCTCCGGTCGTCAACGTCCTGTTCGAGAGCATGATATTGCAGTAGGTGAAAAATGCCCGACGTATTATCACAGAACGCAATAGATGACCTCCTGAAGTCCATATCCGGCGGAGCAGACATCAGCGCAATAGCTAACCAGATAGACGAGAACGCCAAGCTCAAGGTCTACGACTTCAAGCGACCCGATAAGTTCAGCAAGGATCAGTTACGCGCTATCCAGATGATTCACGAGTCCTTCGCCCGCCAGATGACTACGGTGTTATCGACTCTGATTCGCTCCATCATCTCGGCTGAAGTCGCGTCGGTCGAGCAGCTCGCCTATGAAGAGTTCGTGAACTACATGGTTCAGCCCACAGTGATAGGCATGATCGAGATGCACCCCTTCGAGGGAAGTATGCTCATCGAGATTAACCCCGCACTCGTATTCACAATGATTGACCGTATGCTCGGAGGCAAAGGGACATTCACCGGCAACGTCAGGGAACTCACAGACATTGAGAAGACTGTAATAGAGCGCGTAATCATGAGGATACTTGAATTGCTGGAGGATAGCTGGAGTACGGTTGTAGATGTCCGCTTCAGGTTCGAGAGCATGGAGAGCAACCCGTTCTTCGTGCAGATATGTTCACCCAGTGATATGGTGCTCGTCGTCATCATGAAACTTAGAGTCTCAGACGTTGAGGGAATGGTCAGCTTATGCTTCCCGTACTTCCTGATTGAGCCGATTATGGACAGGCTCTCGTCTCAGCAATGGTTCGCCTCAACCAGCCACAAAGCAGACGACGAAATCAGAGGCTGGCTGAACAACTCCGTGATGCAGGTGAAAATGCCGCTCGCTATGGAGCTTGGCCACACTGTGCTGTCGCTTTCGGATGTTTACGCTCTGCAGGTCGGCGACGTTATCAAGCTCGACGAACTCAAAGACTCAGAAATTGATGTACGTGTCGGCAACCAGATTAGATTCAAGGCGCGTCCCGGGACTCTTAACGGTCATATGGCAGTCGAACTCACAAAGGTGCTTTCTCAGGACATGCCCACAATAGAACCAGAAGACGGGAAAGGAGACAAATAACAATGCCAGATGATTTATTGAGTCCTGATGAGATAAACGCTCTGCTGTCTGGAGGAGGAGATTTCGGAGATGCAGACGAGATTTCAGAAGCAGATTCCGAACAGCTCGCCAAAGTCGCGGACACCTTCGCAAACTCAGAAAACAGCGTGATAAATATGCTCGCCGGCAAGAACGTAACCACTAACGTCGGCGCACCGGAGATCAAGAATCAGGAAGAGTTCACTGCTGAGTTCACAGAGCTGCCGTTCATCTTCTCGAGCACGTTCGGAGGCTTTGACGACAAGCCGCTATCAATCGTTGTTGAGCAGGAAGGAGCACTCCGTCTTGCAGATATGATGATGGGCGGAGGAGGCCAGAATCTCCCCGAGCCGAGCGACCTCTACTGGAACGCTGCGCAGGAAGGAATAAGCCAAGTCGTCGGGAGTGCCTTCACGAGCCTGAGCGGACTTCTCGGCGGAAGAAGATTAATGCCCGAGAACAGCGTATCCTCGCTCGCAGAAGATAACTGGATAGCAATTGCAGTAGAGCCTACGGACAAAAAATTATGGATAAGCCCCGTGAACGTCAGCATTGAGGGACTGAAGCCGTTTAACATATGGACATGCCTAACGCTTGATGATGCGCTTGATATTTCGTCAACAATGCGCGGAGGAAACAAGCCGCCCGAACCAGCAGCAAACAATACCCCGATGGGAGGAGGAGGAATTATGGGAGGAGGACGACAGAACGCAGGACCTGCAGTAGATGTGAGGCCTGCAGCATTTCAGCCTTTAGGGGGCGGAAGTGCAGGAGGTGCTCCGAGTCCGATAGACCTAATCGCAGATATTCCTGTGCGGGTAACTGTTGAGCTTGGGAAGGCAAGAAAAAGTGTCTCAGAGATTCTCGCGCTGACCGCCGGAGCTGTTGTCGAGCTTGACAAGATGGCCGGCGAACCCGTAGATATTCTTGTGAACGGAAAATTAATCGCTCATGGTGAAGTTGTCGTTATCGATGAGAATTTCGGAGTCCGCATCACCGACATCATACCCGGAGGAGCAGCGAGGGCAGCGTCGTAAAAATTGGGATATTTCGTGTTATAATGCAGGGTAATTTTTCCACACCATATTAATTCATTTGGAGGAGTTTCCATAATGGGCAAAAAAGTATTGATTGTCGATGACGCGGCGTTCATGCGCATGATGTTAAAGGATATTCTGACAAAGAACGATTTCGAGGTTGTGGCTGAAGCTGAGAACGGCAAGGCAGGAGTAGCGGCCTTCCAGAAATACAAGCCGGACATCATCACGATGGATATAACTATGCCGGAGATGAATGGTATCGACGCAGTGAAAGCCATCAAAGCAATAGACCCGAACGTGAAGGTAGTAATGGTCTCAGCAATGGGACAGCAGCCAATGGTCATTGAGGCGATTCAGGCGGGAGCAAATGACTTCATCGTGAAGCCCTTCCAGCCGGAAAGAGTCATCGAGGCCATAACAAAGGTGCTGTCATAAAATCCAGAGCGTAAGTCTTACGGCCTATTTATTGAGAGCCGTAACAGCATTAATAGTCATGTCGGCGTGTGCATATTTCCTTGTGAGGTACGCAAAGAAGAACCGCATCACACTGAACGGCACGAATGAAGCAGAAATCTTAACGTCCCTGCGGCTGACTGGCAGGGATATATTTTTTGTGGTGAGGTGCGGGCCGGACGTGATAGCGTTTACTGTCGGAGCACAGGGAACGTGTCTGCTTGGGAGGTGGAGCTATGATGACTGGCTCAAGTCGAAGCATGAAGAGTAGAGTGATTGCGCTGGCCTTCATGATGGTGATGATATTCTGCGGTGCGTCGTTTGGAGCGGTGCAGGTGAATCCTCCGAGAGGGCCGGAAGTCTCAAGCACAATTATTCTCCCGTCCCTCAGGCTCGGCGTAACTAATCCAGACTCGCCCAGAGATGTAGCACTGACTCTTCAGGTCTTGGCCTTGATGACGGTGCTGAGTCTCGTGCCGGCGATTCTGCTGATGGTTACGAGCTTCACGCGCATCATCATAGTGTTAGGGTTCGTTCAGCGCGCAATAGGACTTCAGCAGTCTCCGCCCCAGCAGGTCATTGCGGGACTCTCGCTCTTCCTGACGATGTTCACGATGTACCCGACGTGGAGTCAGGTCTACAGCAACGGACTCGAGCCGTACCTCTCAGGGAACATAACGGCGCAGCAGGCGTGGGAGAACTCGATTCAGCCTGTGAGGGAGTTCATGTTCAGGTACACGAGGCAGGAGGAACTCTCACTCATTATCTCGATGTCCGAGTCGCCGAGACCTGCGAATCAGTCTGAAGTGGATACGCGGGTGCTGATTCCTGCGTTCATGTTAAGCGAACTCAAGACGGCGTTTCAGATGGGAGTCGTTATCTACATTCCGTTTCTTGTGGTCGATATGGTCGTGTCGAGCGTGCTGTTGGCTATGGGAATGATGATGCTTCCTCCGATGATGATCTCGCTTCCGTTCAAGATATTGTTGTTCGTCATGGCTGATGGCTGGAATCTCGTCGTTATGAGCGTCCTCAAGAGCTTTACTAACGTTCCGTGATAAGGAGTGTGTGAATTATGTCTGTGCTGTTCGTAATGGCGGACGGCTGGAATCTCGTAATTATGAGCGTCCTCAAGAGCTCTACCAACGTTCCATGATAGGAGTGTGTGAATAAATGCCTGTTACTAACCTGAGCCTGTTTGACGTTCTGAGCGGTGCAATCTGGACTATGATTTCCGTAACGCTTCCAATACTGCTCACTGCAATGATAGTAGGCCTCTTTATAGGAATACTGCAGACCGCTACGTCTATTCAGGAACAAACATTAATCTTCATCCCGAAGATACTTGCAGTGTTTGCGTGCATAGTGCTGCTGTCGCCGTGGATCGGTACTAGAATGCTCGTCATGACGCGCGAGATTCTCGGGCAGCTCGAACGCTTCATTCAGTAAATGCGGGGCACAGAATTACCCGCCCAGCTCCTCGCAATATACCTTCTGCTTCATCTGCGGTATATCGGCCTCGTCTTCAGTTCTCCGGTCTTCACATCAACAATGCCTCCTACGCCCTACAGGTACATGTTTGTGGTGATGCTAACCGCGTGTTCTGTGGGCATCATCAAGACTGAGACAATCCCGATGATCTACTTTGACGAGGTGATATTTCTCGGCGTGGTGTGCTTGAGGGAGCTGCTGATTGGCGTTGCGCTGGGGTTTGTGTCTGCGCTGCCGCTCTTTGCGCTCAGGATTGCAGGAGAACAGATAGGTACGACTATGGGCTTCTCGATGGCTCAGGTGATGGACCCGACGACCCAGAGCGAGTCGTCATTGCTAGGGCAGCTTCACGCGTACACTGCATTATGGCTTTACTTCAGGTGGAACGGGCATTTGCTGATGATTCAGGCAGTGATTGAGAGCCTGAAGTTAGTGCCTCCGGGGCAAATATCACTCTTCCCTTCTGGAGACCTGCAGCTCGGGACGTGGCTTCAGGAATTGTTCATGCTGGGAATAAGAATAGTCGTGCCGTTTTACTGTGCGCTGGTGCTGTCTGATGTAGGGTTGGGCTTTCTTGCTCGCACTGTTCCGCAGATGAATATCTTTGTTGTGGGACTCCCGGTGAAGGTCATGCTAGGGTTCATGGTGTTAGCTGCTGCTCTGCCTCTGGCTATGGATGTGATATACACAAAGTTTGAGCACTGGATCGAGTTTGCGCTGAGTGTGATACGTTTATGGAGGCCTTGAGGGAGGGCGGGCGGGCCTGTAAAATGCGACGGCATACCGAGCATTTTGCACCACACAACCGGCGGTACAATAAACTCTTCGGAGTCAGAGATACTTCACGATTTACTAGTCATCACACAACAACCCGGAGTCAGCAATACTTCATCATTTACTCATCATCACACAAAGCAAAGACTCCCCCCTGTTCTGCGCAGAGAGGAGTCCCCCGCAATGAACTCTCTAGATTATTCCGACAAGAAGCCCCACAATAAACGTCGTCGGACCCATCGTCAGGAACAACTGCGGAATGCTTATCCCCCACGAAATCAACACTCCTGCTCCGAGTGCAGCTACCGCCATGAAGATCGAGTCGCTGATGTTCGAGCACGCAATTACGCTCGAGACCTTCTCCTCAGGAGCTTTCGTCTGCATCACTGCGTACAGCGGCACAATGTATAACCCTCCGCAGAACGCTATCACGAACAGGCACGCCGTTATCGTCCAGTTCTCCGGCCTCGCGAAAAACTCCCACGCTCCGATGATCGGAGTCCCTGCCTCAACAGGAGGCCTGTCGCTCACCCACCAGAGGAGCACGCTCGCAATAGCTATCCCGTATGCTGCAGAAGGCACGAACTTTGTCGTAACTTTCCCCTTCAGGAGCGAGTCGCACACCATCGAGCCTATGCCTATTCCGCATGAGAATATCGCCAGAAACGCCGTAGCCACGCTCTCATCAGTGCCGAGAATCAGCCGCGAGTACGTCGGGAACTGCGCGAGGAACACTGACCCCACGAGCCAGAACCACGAGATCGCGAGCATTGCCCCGAAGACTTTGCGCATGGGCACAATCTCCCGGAACATCTCTGCTGTCCGGCCCACAAGGTTAAATGATACTTTGCGTGAAGGCTCAATCGGAGCAGTAGGCGGAATGAACATGCTGCTTAACCAGCCGAGAGCAGCTATACTCACTGCGAGTCCTCCTACCCAGTAAATACCGTTCTCACGAAGAATCATCAGGCCTCCTGAAATTGTGCCCGTCAATATCGCTAAGTACGTCCCCATCTGGATTAACCCGTTGCCCGCAATGAGTTCATCCTCGCGCAGATGCTGGGGAAGTATGCTGTACTTGGCCGGTGAGAAGAATGCTGACTGAGCACCCATCAGGAAGAGCACCGCCATCAATACCCACACGTTCCCGAGCCAGAAGCCTAACGCTGCACCGCTCATCACAACTATTTCTGCGAACTTTACCCAGCGCATCAGGTCGCTTCTGTCGTACTTGTCGGCTAGATCTGAAGCTGTCGGAGCAAACACGAAGAACGGCAGGATGAACACTCCCGCAGCAGCATTCACGAGGATTCGGGAGTCGACACCTGCAGCATCGCCGAGCCTGTAAGTTATCAGCATCATCAACGCACTCTTGAAGAAATTATCGTTGAACGCTCCGAGAAACTGTGTCAGGAAAAGAGGCATGAACCGCCTCACAAATAACAGCTTAATCATCTTACAGCTCCCTCTTCCACTTAGTACCCTGCGGTGTGTCCTCGAGAACTATTCCCCGCGCCTTGAGCGAGTCCCTGATTTCGTCCGAACGCTTGAAGTCCTTAGCTTTTCTTGCGTCAGCTCTCTCCTGAATCAGACGCTCGATCTCTGCAGATTCATCATCGTGTTCCGTCTCCGCAGCATCATCACCGATTACTCCGAGTATTGCGTCGTACTCAGCAAGTGCGTTTTTCGACAGCGTGAAGAACTCTGCGGGGAGCTTGTCGTTCTCCTTAAGGCTCGTGTTGATGAGGTACACCACATCAAATAACACTCCCATTGCTGCAGCAGTGTTGAAGTCGTCGTTCATTGCGTCTGCGAACTTGCCGTGAAGCTCCTCAAGGTCTGCCCTGTACTTGCTTACGTCAAACGCTGAAGAGTCGTCGCTCCGTGTCTTTGCTGCGAAGTCGAGATCGCTCATGCAGTTGCGTAACCTCGTAACTCCTGCTGCTGCCTGCTCGAGACTCTCGGGCGTGAAGTTTATCGGACTCCTGTAGTGTGCACTCAGCATGAAGAATCTCAGCGCGAGGGGCGGGTACTTCTCGATTGCTGCCCGTGCTGTGAGGAAGTTGCCGAGGGACTTAGACATCTTCTCACTGTCAATCAGCAGGAAGCCGTTATGTAGCCAGTAATTCACGAACGGCTTATCTGTCCCTGATGCTGCCTCGCTCTGGGCTGCCTCGTTTTCGTGATGCGGAAACATTAAGTCTACTCCGCCCGAATGTATGTCTATGTTGTCACCGAGATACTTGCTCGACATTGCCGAGCACTCTATGTGCCAGCCGGGCCGTCCTCTGCCCCACGGACTCTCCCATGAAGGCTCGCCGGGCTTCTCTGCCTTCCACAGCGCAAAGTCCAGAGGGTCGCGTTTCTTCTCGCCTAGCTCGACCCGTGCTCCTGCCTCCAGGTCCTCGAGATTCTGTTTGCAGAGTGAGCCGTATTTAGGCCAGCTCCGTATGTCAAAGTACACATCACCTTCTGATACGTATGCATGTCCGTTAGCTATGATGCGTTCTATCGTGTGAATTATCTCCGGAATGTGCTCCGTTGCCCGGGGCGAGACATCAGGCCTGCGGACTCCGAGTGCGTCAGCATCCTTGTTGTACTCGGCTATGAATCTCTCTGCAAGCTCGCTTACTGTGATACCGTCCTTCTTGGCACGGTGAATCATCTTGTCGTCTATGTCCGTGAAGTTCTGCACAAACGTAACTTTATAGCCTTCATGCTCAAGCCATCTTCTGAGCACGTCAAACACTATGAAAGGCCTTGCGTTGCCGACGTGAAAGTAATCATAGACTGTAGGGCCGCATGAGTAGAAGCTCACTTGTCCGGGCTTGATAGGAGTAAATTTTTCCTTCTTTCTTGTGAGGTCGTTGAATAATACGAGGCTCATGTTCTCTAATCCTTTCTCGTTAATCAAAATTTGTGTGATATTTTACACTACCTGTTAAGTCCGTCATGAAAAAATGCTGTATACTATGCGGGCAAAAATCCATACACTAATTTTTCAGGAAGGTGATTACTCTGGCTAAAGCTGTTAAGAAAGCTCCTCAGACACGCGAAGAAGTCTTAGAGGCCGCACTCGGGGACATCCGCAGCAAGTTCGGCGACGGTGCAATAATGCGCTTGGGGGACACGGCCAAGAAGAACGTCGACGTAATCTCAAGCGGCGTACTTCCCCTCGATGTCGCACTCGGGATCGGCGGCTACCCCAAAGGCAGAATCGTGGAGATTTTCGGCCCTGAAGGCTCGGGCAAGACAACGATAGCCTTGTGTGCTGTAGCTGAAGCCCAGAAAGCCGGGGGCATCGCTGCATTCATTGATGCCGAGCACGCACTCGACCCGAGACTCGCTGCCACTCTCGGCGTTGATGTCCCAAACCTCTACCTTGCACAGCCAGACAGCGGAGAACAGGCACTCTATATCCTTGACCAGATGGTGCGCTCGGGAGCTGTAGATATTGTCGTTGTTGATTCTGTTGCGGCTCTCACTCCTCAGGCGGAGATTGACGGCAGAATCGGCGAGAGTCAGATGGGCTTGCAGGCCCGGCTCATGTCATACTCGCTCCGAAGGCTCGCATCAATCATCGCAAAAACTAACTGCATAGTGATATTTATCAACCAGCTGCGCGCATTAATCTCTACAGGCTATGCTCAAGGCCCGACGGAGACAACGACAGGAGGACGTGCCCTCAAATTCTATGCGTCAGTGAGGCTAGAGGTGAGGCGCGGTAAAAAGATAGACAAGGGAGAAGTTACCATAGGCCACGAGCTTTATTTGAAGGTCGTGAAGAACAAGCTGGCTCCTCCGTTCAGAATCGGACACACGAGCCTGATTTACGGACGCGGAATCCCTAGAGATATAGTAGTCGTTGATATGGCGATAGACTACGGAATAATTGTGAAGAAGGGTTCATGGCTTGCGTATAAGGGCGAGACATTGGGGCAGGGAAGAGAGTCAGTAGCTCAGTTCCTAGCCGAGCACAAAGAACTTCAGGACGAGATAGTGAAGGGCATAATGTCGAAGGTCAGCGAGGGATTAGGCTATATGCCTGAAGCTGAAGAGACTCAGGAAGACAGCGATAATCCTGCAGAACCTCTTGATGATGATGCTCTTGATGCAGAAGATGACATGCTCGAGATTTCGGACAGCGACTCTGATTCTGACGCAGAATAAAACGTGTTAATCAATAATCCTTCGGCCAAGTACATTGTTTGACCGGAGGATATTTCTTAATGTATACTCACTGCACGAATCAATAATAAGGAGGTTTACACGAATGCGCAAACTAGGTACAATACGCAATACGCAATACGCAATACGCAGAATCTAGTCTGTTAATTTACCTATCACAAATATTCTCAAGCCTTAAGAATGTTTCTTGCCGTCCTTCATTCAGGGAGGAGTTCCCGAAATGAAGATAGCCGTTTACATCAAAGATCGTTCAGTTCATGGAGACGCTGCATTCAGCAATATGGATTTCAGAAATCCTCAGCTAGGCAATCCCGGCATCGGCGGAACTGGTTACGAGTATATGCTGCTGGTTTATGCTCTGACTAAGTTTTCTGACGCAGAAGTGAATCTATATTGCTATGAAGCAAGCAACCTCTATCCTGACGGCGTAAATGTTCATGTGCTGCATGATAATGCAGATATTGTATCGCAAGTAAAAGCTGACGGCAGCGACTTATTAGTACTTACGGCAAATGAATCGCTTGGCTTCTATGATATTTACGAAAGAGCGAAAGAGCAGAACCTAAAGTTAATCGCCTGGTCTCATAACTATATGTCCCATCACATGTTAAAACGTCTTGCTGATAGTCCCGCTGTCAAACGTGTAGTTATGGTAAGCCATGAACATTATGACTGCTACCTTGATCACAAGATTATTAAGAAGTCAACATACATTAACAATATGTTTGACGGCAGCCGCTTAATGCTCAGGGATTATCCCTCTGAACCTGCCGTAACTTACACCGGCGGGCTGTATCCGGCCAAAGGCTTTCACGTTCTGGCCTCAATGTGGAAAGATATATTGCTTGAAGTTCCTGACGCAAAATTGTATGTTATCGGTTCAGGGAAACTCTATGACAAAAATGCTGTGCTTGGGGCTTACGGTCTGGCTGATGAGCAGTATGAAGCCTCGTTCATGCAGTATCTGACTGAAAACGGAGAAATTCTGCCGTCCGTGAAATTTTTGGGCAATCTCGGAGCTGAGAAATCGGAAGTCTACTACATAACCACTGCTGCAGTTGTGAATCCAACCGGAGCAAGCGAGACATTTTGCATTAGTGCTCTGGATGCTCAGGCTTGCGGAGTTCCCGTAGTAACCCGAGCAATCAACGGACTGTTCGAGACTGTAAAACACGGAGTTACAGGTTATCTTGGCCGGAATCCTGAGGAGATCAAGAACTACATTATTCTTCTGCTCAAGGATAAGCAGCTCAACATCAAACTTGGACGGCAGGCTAAAGACTTCGCAGGGAAATCATTCCTGCCTGAAGTTATAGTGAAACAATGGCTTAAACTCTTTGACGATGTCATTAATGACCGCCCTTGTGAATACATCCCGCCGTCAGAGTTCAGAAATTACGGTCATAAACGCCTCAAGATTGCTAACCGCTGGCTTCATGAACACCATATTCCTACACCGGCAGTGTCAGTCTTAAGCGGAAGTGCAAGTGCATTTATAAAGAGCATATCACCTAGATTACATGCGGCATTGAAGAAGCTGCTGAAGCGGTAATTATTCATGTGAGCAGGTATTTCACCGTCTCGAACACAAGCCTGTGAAGATAGTACAGCCTGCTCATTCCGTATTTCTTGTAGATGCCGTATATCTCATCAAGCCTTTGTTTCGCGTCCCGGATGCTCCTCTGCGTGCTCATTCCCCCGAAGGTGAAGTTGCTGATGACTTTATCAAGGGGGAATATCTTTCTGCCGTCAAGATATACGTGCGTCGCAAAATCGAAGTCATCATGAGAATTAGTGAGCGGATAAGGATACTCAAGCAATATTTCTCTTCTGGCAAAAGCTGCAGGATGACACCAGTGCGAAGTCGTCCATAGCAAGCCCTTCTTTGCGTGCTTGATCAGATTTCCGGACTTAGTTATCACGTTCAGGCTTCCCCACGCAAGGTCGTAGTGCTCGCGTCCGTAAAGTTCAGCCATAGTCTGCACAGCATCAGGCTCGTAAAAATCATCAGCGTTTATCTGCCCCACTATCTCACCGTGTGCCATTCCTGCGCCCTTGTTGAGTGCGTCGTACATGCCTCTGTCGGGTTCAGATATTACCCTCATGCTACGGCCTTCATGTGCGTTGAATTTTTCTACATACGATTCTGCAATTGCGGCCGTATTATCTTTTGATGCTCCGTCAACCACTATGTACTCAATGTTCTTGTATGTCTGATTCATTACTGACTCTATCGTCCGCGCAATAGTCTTCTCTGCGTTGAACGATACGGTCAGAACTGTAACAAGCACATAAATCACCTTCCTGCGAGAATTTCACAGCATTATAGCATCTGCATATCATTGACAATTCGGAAGCCCTCTGCTAATCTTATCCGCGTTCAAAACCTAATGGCACTCATTACGATATAGTGATAAAAACATTCTGGAGGTGATAAATTTGACAGAGAGGCAGTTAAGCATAATCTTGGCAGTCGTGTATGACTACATCATGACCGGTGAAGCTGCAGGCTCGCGAACAATAGTCCGCAAGTACATCAGGGGACTCAGCCCCGCAACAGTCCGCAACGAAATGGCAGACCTCGAGGAGTTAGGCTACTTCTACCAGCCTCACACATCATCAGGCAGACTCCCCACAGCCAGAGCATACAGACTCTACGTCGAGTCAGTAACTGCACGTGCGAGAAGCCGTTCTCAGGAGCAAGAAGACCTGCGCAAAGAGATTCTCGGCAGCAAAAGCGGCATCGAAGACCTGCTGAATCATGTTACCCGCCTCATGGCTCGCCTCACTAACTGCGTGGCTGTCGCTGCTGTCCCGGCTCTTTATGATGCAGAGATTCAGCACATCGACCTTATGCTCATAGGCGGAAGAAGCGTCCTCGCATTAATCGTACTCAAGGGCGGACTAGTCCATCACTCGCAGTTCACTCTGCCCTACGACGTAGAACCGTCAATGCTTGAGGAACTCAGCCGGAGGATAAGCACATTCGCCTGCGGTCATTCATGGAACGACGTTCGGGGTACACTCTACAGCTACGTAGCAGAAGGCCTCAATGATGCACAGGAAGCATGCCGTGAAGCAATTAACGAGCTGGATAAATTCCTCACTGAGAAAAACTATAAGTTCTTCAGTTCCGGAGCACTGCATATCTTGGAAGTCCCTCACTTCCAGACGCTGTCAAGGCTTCAGGCAGTGTTAAGTCTCCTCGAGCAGGAGAAGCCTTTAGCCAGCATGATAGACAAGTGCAGGCAGAGCCAGAAAATACGCATAGCAATCGGCGCAGAGAACCAGACCGAAGGCATGGAGGATAACTCAATGATACTCATACCCGCCCGGCCAAGACAGCAGAAAGCAGTGTTAGGATTAATCGGGCCTATGAGAATGGATTATGAGAAGGCGATTAATGTTTTAGAGACAGTTGCAGAGACATTTGAAGCAGAAGCTGGGAGGTGATTATCATGAATGATGAGGCAGATATTCAGGAAAGTGCAGAGACAGAGAGTCCGGAGCTTGACCCGAAAGACGAGCGCATCAAAGAGCTTGAGTCTCAGGTGAAGACAGTAACAGCAGATTTCTATAATTACCGTCAGCGAACGACTAAGGAACGCCTCGAGACCAGAAAGCGTGCGCAGGAGGACGTGATAATCTCAATACTTCCTGTGCTTGACAACTTAGACCGCGCACTCAGTGCAGCAAGTTCTGAGGACGAGGCGGGCATCATTAAGGGCGTGGAGATGGTGAAGCGTCAGTTTGTCGGAGTGCTTGAGACTCTGGGAGTGAGCATCATCAAGGCAGAGGGAGAAAAATTCGATCCCGCTTTACATGACGCATCAGGCACAGAGAAAGTTGAAGACTCATCGCTTGACGGCAAGGTAATAGCTGAACACCTGAAGGGTTACCGCACAAAGGACAGAGTTTTGCGTCCTGCACAGGTAATAGTAGGCAAGAAATGAGCATCATCAAGGCAGGAGCGGGAAGTTCGGTCGCGGAGCACGCCGTGAGGCACTCAGCACCGCATGACGCATCAGGCACAGAGAAAGTTGAAGATTCATCGCTTGACGGCAAGGTAATAGCTGAATACCTGAAGGGGTATCGCACAAAGGAAAGAGTTTTGCGTCCTGCTCAGGTAATAGCAGGCAAGAAATAGCACATTACACATAAAGGAGACATAAATATTATGGCAAAAGTAGTAGGTATAGATTTAGGAACAACGAACTCATGCATAGCAGTGCAGGAGGGCGACCAGACAACAATAATTGCTAATAACGAAGGAGCAAGAACTACCCCGTCAGTAGTGGCGTTCACGAAGGACGGAGAAAGACTAGTAGGGCAGTTAGCCAAGCGTCAGGCAATCGTCAATGCCGACAGAACGATAATGTCAATCAAGCGCGAAATGGGCACAGATTACAGAGTGAACATTGACGGCAAAAAGTACACTCCTCAGGAAATCAGCGCAATGATTCTCCAGAAGCTCAAGAGGGACGCAGAGGACTACTTAGGCGAACCCGTAACTCAGGCAGTAATCACAGTACCGGCATACTTCACTGATGCCCAGCGTCAGGCCACAAAGGACGCAGGAACAATAGCAGGCCTTGAGGTGCTGAGAATCATCAATGAGCCTACAGCAGCTTGCTTGGCATACGGCGAGAACAAGAAGGAAGAGCACAAGATTCTAGTGTTCGACTTGGGCGGAGGAACATTTGACGTGTCTATTCTTGATGTAGGCGAGGGAGTGTTCGAGGTCTTGGCCACAGCAGGAGATAACAGGCTCGGCGGAGATGACTGGGATAACAGGATAGTTGAGTGGATAGTCGCAGAGTTCAAGAAGCAGGAAGGTATCGACCTCAAGAATGACAGCATGGCGATGCAGAGACTCCGCGAGGCAGCAGAGAAGGCGAAAATCGAGCTGTCCAACATGACCGAGACGAGCATATCGTTACCGTTCATCACGGCTAACCAGACCGGGCCGAAGCACTTAGAGATGAAGCTCACCCGCGCAAGGTTCGAGGAAATGACGGCAGACCTTCTTGACCGCACCATCAAGCCGACTCAGAGGGCACTCGAGGACTCCGGACTCAGCGCATCAGAAGTAGATAAGATTCTGCTCGTCGGAGGCTCTACGCGTATGCCTATGGTGCAGAAGAAGATAGTTGCGCTGCTCGGCAAAGAACCCACGAAGGGAATTAACCCCGATGAGTGCGTTGCTGCAGGAGCCGCGATTCAGGGAGCTATCATGAAGGGCGATCACAAGGATATAGTCCTCGTTGACGTTACGCCGCTTACTCTCGGCATTGAGACTTTGGGCGGAGTCATGACGACGATGATCGAGCGCAACACAGCCATTCCCGCACAGCAGAGCCAGGTGTTCACGACAGCAGCCGACAATCAGCCGCAGGTCGAGATTGCAGTCTATCAGGGCGAGCGCAAGATGGCACGCGATAACGTCGAGCTCGGGCACTTCACGCTTGACGGCATAGCTCCCGCTCCGAGAGGCATTCCGCAGATCGAGGTAACGTTCAACATCGACACGAACGGCATCCTGAACGTGAGCGCAAAGGACAAGGGCACGGGCAAGGAGCAGAAGATTACGATTCAGTCGTCGAACCTGAGCAAGGAAGACATCGACCGCATGAAGAGGGACGCAGAGGCACACGCTGACGAGGACGAGAAGAGGCGCAGTGATGCAGAGGCCAAGAATGAGGCTGATGCGGCAGTGTTCGGTGCGGAGAAGCTCATGGGAGATCTCGGAGACAAGATGACTCCAGAAGAGAAGGGACGAGTGAACAGCAAGCTCGACGCACTCAAGAAGGCCATAGAGTCCAGCGACACGGCAGCGATGAAGTCGGCGAAGGATGACCTGAACAGGACGATGCAGGAGTTCGGAGCGAGGCTGTACCAGAATGCAGGGGCGAATCCGGGAGCAGCTCAGGGAGGACAGCAGACAACTCACGCTAACGACAGCGACACAGTAGATGCGGAGTTCAGCGACAAGTAGCAGACACTAAACAGCAAACCGGCCGGGATTCAGAGAATGAGTCCCGGTTTTATTATGCGGACTGCTATAATTTCATCATCAATAATTTTTCTTATGAGGTGAGTATCAATGTCTCCTGTTATGAGTGCAGACAAAACTATAATTCCGCTGTCATCGTTCGGGAATGGCAGTGCAGGCGAGATTTTTGCGGAAGTAAAGCGTTCAGGAACTAAGCTGGTAGTTGATGATGACGACAGAGCAATAGGCATCGTTATGACACCTGAAGAGTATATGAAGATGTCAGACGACCACGATAATATCAGATTGCTGGCCATTGCTGAGGATAGGCTGAAGCATTTTGACCCTTCACGGCTGATTTCTGCTGAGGAACTTTACAAGGAATTCGGAATTACTGACGAAGACATCGAAGGCTGGGAGGACGTGGAGCTGGAATGACTTGGAATCTGGAATTTTTGCCGGAAGCACGCAAAGACCTGCGTAATCTTGACGGAAGCCAGAGGCAGCGTGTGATTAAGGCTATAGACAAGACACTGAAGAATCCCCTTCCCAGAAGCGAGGGAGGCTACGGGATCGAACTCGGGCACAAAGGCGGAGCAAATCTCACAGGCTGCTTAGAAATCAAGCTGCGCGGTGAAGGTCTGAGGGCAATCTACAAGCTGATACGCACAGAAACAGAAATGCTAGTTATCATAATCGGCGTGCGTGAAGATGAAGAAGTATACGATAAAGCAGATGACAGGCTGAAAATTTACGGACTATGATACGTGCAGCAAAAAACGAGTCCCCCGGTCTCACGAAGAGGCAGGGGGATTTTCTGTGTCTAGCGTTTCTTCAGGAACAGTAGCAATGTGATGAGTCCGAGTCCCGCAAGAGGGAGTCCTGAAGAACATCTGCCTCCTCCAGAGCCGCCGGAATTGTTTTCCGATGCAGCAATCGGTGTGTCCTGTTCTGTAAGTAGCTGCAGTTCACTCCCTGCCAATAAGGCTTTTGATGATCTTCTTCAACCGTTTGGGAAACAATCTTTTCACAATAATTACTACTATCTTCGGCGCAAAGTAAATTGCGAATAATATCTTGTTAAGCCTGATATGCGAAACCGAGGCCTTTTGTTCATCACATGTTGCTATACCAGGCGGTATGAAGAAAAATTTATTAGCTTCCCATAATTTGGGCATGTCGTCGATAAATATTTTCCTGTTATTATGCCAGTGAAGATACGGCACTTCACATAACTTTTTACCTCCGCTGCAAGCATATAGACTGCCGCATTCCCATAAAAAATATACATTTTTCTTCGCTTTTAGTTCTTGCCTGCTCGTTACAACAAAATCAACATGTTTTTCTGGATTAATGTCAGCAACTTCACGTTCTGTATAAAATTTTTTCCCGTTGGCCTGTATTATAAAAGACATTCCGCCGCCGCAATGGCCTGCCCATTCATCGAAGGCAAAAGATTTATCAGATGCAAACACGTCATGCCAATTTTGATATTCTCCAGAATTTAGAGTTCTGTACCATGAATTTACATCAGGCGTGTTCCTGTAAAGCGAGCAGTGGCCGGCACTATATATACGATCATAACTATTTAAGATGCCATCCGTAAAAAATTTCCTGAGATTGCCCCACATTAAATCAATGTCGCAATGTCCCCAGAAATCATAATCTTTTAAGTATTCCTGAAACATTTCTCCGTATGCTGGCTTGAAATCGCACAACTTGTAAGGCCTATCCAGAGCAATGCGGAAATCGAAATTTGCCTGAAACATTTCACGCATTTCATGGAATTCTATATAATGCAGCTTCACATTAGGCGGGTAAGTATATGTTGTTCTGTCATTGGTAAATATAATGAAGTCTATTGAGCTATTAGTTCCGCAAGTTTTCAGCCACAGCGGGAAATAATCAGGAAGGCGACCGAAATACGGGATAACAAAAGATACTCGTGGCTCGTGGCTCGTGGCTCGATAGTTTAACCGAATTCAGCACGTTTGTCTACCTCCATATTAATGATTTAGAACGGGTGAATTATATCATACGCCGATAAAATAATTCCCCCTGTCATCAATGGCAGAGGGTTTTTGTTTGCCCGTTATCCGTTATGAAGCATCCGCCATAGTTCAGCAAGCGCAAATCTTACCGTCCTAGTTCTTATCTCCTCACGGTTGCCCGGCAGCCTCTTCATCACCGCCCGAGTCTCCATGTCAGACGCAAAACCGAACCACACCGTCCCTACAGGCTTGGCCTCGCTCCCTCCGTCAGGCCCGGCAATTCCCGTAACGCTCACCGCAAAATCCGCTCCGTAAATCCTCAGCGCACCCTCCGCCATCTCACGCGCACATTCTTCACTAACTGCACCATGTTCACGCAGAGTCTCATCCTTCACGCCGAGAATATTTCTCTTGGCCTCGTTGCTGTACGTTACCGCACTTCCAGAGAACACGTCCGAGCTTCCCGCTATGTCCGTGAGAGCCGCACCGATTTTCCCGCCGGTGCACGATTCAGCACACGCAACCTTCACGCCCCGGAGTCTCGCCTCATAGAGCACAGCCTCAGCGAGAGACATACACCCCTGCGGCAGAACGTCAGATCCGAAACGCGACCGGATTAATCTCTCAGCCGACGCAACAGTCTTTGCATCCCCCCTGATTATCAGCTCAACTTGAGGGAACGCAGGAAGGATAGACACGTGAAGCGCAGGATTATTTATCACTTCAGGTATACGTTCGGCTATCGTCATCTCAGGAATCCCGAGAATTATTACTGAGGCCCAGCAATGCTCAACATCCGGCGCGAAAACTTCGGGGAGTTCCTGCCTCGTCATGGCCTCGTACTCCATAGGAACGCCGGGCAGTGCAATTACTGTCGTGCCTTCACGCTCAAAGCGAATCCCGAGCGCAAAGCCTGCAGGGTTATACACGGCCTCTGCAGAGTCGGGAATCATTGCCTGAGGATCTCTGCACCTCTCCGTGTAGGCGAGACGGTAAGCGTCATTGCGCACCCTGTCAACGACCCGGTCATACATTGCATTGCTGGGCGAGAGTCCGCAGTTAAGGTACTTGGCGATTGCGTAACGAGTCCTGTCGTCGTGTGTCGGTCCGAGTCCTCCAGAGAGTACGAGAAGGTCAGTCTTCCCGACCCAGCGGGAAAGCAAAGACAATATCTCTTCCTCTTCGTCCGATATTTCCTCGATGCGCAGGACATTCACTCCCTTATTGTGAAGATGCCCCGCCATGAACAGCGCGTTTTTCTCTGCCCTCGCTCCTGAAAGCAATTCATCACCAATAGCGGCTAACACAGCATTCTTCATTGATAACAGCCTCCTTGTCAATGCACCTGATAATAATTTACCGCCCATCGCAAAGCACGCGTAAGCACAGCATTCTTCATTGATAACAGCCTCCCTGTCAATGCACCTGATAATAATTTACCGCCGACCGCAAAGCACGCTCAAGCACAGCATTCTTCATCTGCAACAGCCTCCCTGTCAATGCACCTGATAATAATTTATCGCCGACCGCAAAGCACGCTCAATCACAGCATTCTTCATCTGCAACAGCCTCCCTGTCAATGCACCTGATAATAATTTACCGCCGACCGCAAAGCACGCTCAAGCACAGCATTCTTCATCTGCAACAGCCTCCCTGTCAATGCACCTGATAATAATTTACCGCCGACCGCAAAGCACGCTCAAGCACAGCATTCTTCATTGATAACAGCCTCCCTGTCAATGCACCTGATAATAATTTACCGCCGACCGCAAAGCACGCGCAAGCACAGCGTTATTCATCACAGCAGACCTCCTATCAGCTCATACACCCAGCCCGCATGATGCACATACGCATTTATCGCCTGAAGTATCACGTTCGCAAATATGCCTCCCAAAATATCATCCGCCATTATTCCCCAGCCGCTGGGTAATTTCTCCATTGCAGAGACGGGCCAGGGCTTCAAGATGTCTATTATCCTGAACAGGAAAAATCCGGGAATGATGAATCCTTTCGGAAGCATGTATATTGTCAGCCACATTCCGGGCACTTCATCAATGTTCAGAAAGCTCGGGTCTTTGCGGTTAAAGTACGTCTCTGACTTGCCGGTTACATACACGCCGATTGCTGACACAAGGATTATTGCCCACATAGGCACATCAACAAACGCGCTCACTACACACGCAAATGCAGAACTCACTGTGCCGGGCATTCCTGAAGGGATAAATCCAAGTCCGAAAACGCTCGCTATCCACACATAGTACGGATAATTCTTCATAATTTATGATGCCTCTCTTGTCTTAATGCTCGCTGTAATTTTACAGTATATTATCACCGTATGCACAAGCTCTTTTCCCTTGCTGCATCAATAATCATGAGGCTTATTTGTAGTTGCAGATGTAGTTGTAATTTATGAACTCTCTGTGCTAATATATGACGTAAATTAATGAAGAAGGTGTTATTTATGAGCTATATTATACGCCGTCAAGTGAAGAAGGCAATCTACATTTACGAGGGCAGAAGTTACCGGAACAAGAAAGGCAGGCCCAGAAATAAGCAGCGTTATCTGGGCAGGCTGGACGACGACGGAGTATTAATCACACGAAAACGCAAGCTCCCCGCACAGATAAAGGAGTACAAGAGAGTAACTAAACACTTCATTCTTGAGCCTGTTTCAGGAACGTCAGGCATGTCTCGCCGTAATCCCTCACAGAATCAATCATTAACGAGTTCGGGTTGTCAGAGAGAGCCAGAGGTTCGCGTGAAGAGTGCTCAATCACCATCACAGCATCAGGAGCGAAGAGTCCGGCCAAGTTCGGGAGAGACGGGAGAGTCTCGCACCATCCCGAGCAGTAAGGCGGATCTGCAAATATCACGTCGAACGTCATGTTACGCTTCACGAGCCATGAGACAGCCCGCCTTACCTCGAGACTCAGGACGAGAGACTCTCCTGCAGACTTCCGGATCTCTTCCGCACGTGATTTCACGCTCTCAACGAACACGCAGGACTCTGCTCCGCGCCTCAGAGCCTCGAGTCCCACGCGTCCCGTTCCTGCGAAAAGGTCAAGAAACCTCGCTCCCCCGACTTTACCGCCTAGTATGCTGAACAGTGCAGAGACTACACGACCCGAAGTCGGCCTAACGTCCTTCATGTGAGAGTCTCTCCGCAGCGTCAGAGATTGCCGACCTCACCGCCGGAGTCAGGAAAGCTGATGCCGTCTTGTCGAGCCTCAAGAGCGATCCTCCGTCTCTGGGAAGTATCATGATGTAGAACTCCTGCATAAATTCATCGTCGCTCGTGAGTGTCTCCAGCAAATAGCTATCCCCATCACTAAACGCCCTCCCGAACTTCCAGAACGCATTATGCCTCTCGTCCCTGCCCTCAATGTTCCGCAATGAGTCCAGCTCTTGGCCGTTCACCGGATTATCTATCTTTATGTGCATCTCCTGCTCTGTCCTCCTCTCTGCGCTAAACGCCCGCGTCTTCGTGAATGACACACGGTAAATATTCTTGCCCTCATCAAGCCACTTCCGCTCGTATTTCGTCGTGATTTCACGCTTGGGGCTGACCTCGTAGCCTGAGAGTGTCAGTGCCTCATGACTTCCGAGAACGTTACGCACCTCCTGAGAATAAAGCTCGTCATCAGTCAGCATCTCGAACGTTCCCCCAACTTTCAGCACAGCAGCGAGGCCGTCCGCAAAGTCCTTAGCAGTAACGCGCCTGTGAGCATCAGCATTCTTTGACCACGGACAAGGAAACTGCATGAATATACGCTCCAGAGACTCATCACGGAATAATTCACGCAGCATGTATCTCGCGTCAGTGTTGATGATTCGGAGGTTGCCGAGTCCCGCTGCACGCCTCGCACACTTCAGGACGCACGCTCCCGAAATCTCGACTCCGTAGAGCATCACGTCCGGGTGAGCCTCTGCGTACTGGACTGTGTACTCTCCGTTGCCGAAGCCGATCTCGAGCTGCGAGCGTTCGGGAGTCTTGAGCGGAAGTCCCGGCCTCGTGAGGATAACTCCGTACTGCGGCTTTGCTCTGACCGTCGCGTCTAGAATGTCCATGCGAAATCCGGGAGTCCTTCTGCCAAGACCCGAGCCTTCACGTCATTCATGATTGCCTCGAGTGCCTGCTGATTTCGGCCTTCACAGCGCAGGACTATCACCGGCTGAGTGTTCGATGCCCGGATGAGTCCCCAGCCGTCAGGGTAGATTATCCGTGCTCCGTCGAGGTCGCTCACTTCATGCTCTGCCATTGCCTTAGCTGTGATTCTCTCCACAGTCTGGAACTTCACATCATCATCACACGGAATGCGTATCTCCTCAGTTGACGGGTAAACAGGGAACGCAAGCATGAGCCTTGATAACGGGTGCTGCCTGTCTGAGAGTATGCGCAGTAATCTTCCTGCAGAGTAGAACGCATCATCATGTCCGAAAAATTCATCGGCAAAGAACATGTGCCCCGAGTATTCCCCTGCGAAGAGTGCTCCCATCTCGCGCATCTTTGCCTTGATGACAGAGTGGCCGGACTTCCAGAAAAACGGCTTGCCCCCAAGCTTCTCTGCCGTCTCAGGAAGAACCATGCTGCATTTCGGCTCGACGATTACCTCTGCTCCCTGATGGTCTCTCAGAATGTCAGCCCAGTACAACGCCATTAATCTGTCTCCGGCTATCACGTTCCCTGCGTCATCAACGACTCCGAGTCTGTCAGCGTCTCCGTCGAACGCAAAGCCGACATCTGCCTTCTCTGCCATGACTCTGTCGATTAACGCGGTGAGGTTCTCGCGCTTCTGAGGGTCGGGGTGATGATTCGGAAAATGTCCGTCTGGTTCGTCGAAGAGCGAGATTACTTCACAGCCGAGCATCTCAAAGTATTTGCGTGCTGTCGGGCCTGCCGCGCCGTTGCCGGAGTCGCACACTATCTTGAAGCGTTTGTTGAACGGAAGGATGAAGTGTGAGACTAACATTTTCAGGTATTCATCATCAATGTGTGCGTGAGTGAGTTTCCCCTGCCCTGACTCAAAATTTCCGGCTTCCGCTATCTGGTGAATCAGCCTGACCTCGTCGCCCCATAGAGTCCCGTGCTGGTAGCAGAGCTTGAGGCCGTTCATGTCGGAAGGATTGTGCGAGCCGGTGATCATGACTCCGCCGTCGAGTCCGAAGCGAATCAGGCTCCAGTAAAGCATCGGTGTCGTAACGAGTCCCACGTCAATAACGCTGAGGCCTGTAGATAGTATGCCCTCAATCATTGCGGACTTTATGCGCGGAGTTGAGAGTCTTGCATCGCCTCCGATGGTTACTCCTGAAGTTACGTCATTGCGTATCAGCCACGAAGCATAAGCCTTCCCAATGAGCCGGACTGTCTCGTCCGTGAGGTCATGTTCTGCATTGCCACGTATGTCGTATTCGCGAAATATATTCTTGTTCATGATTTATATTCTCCATCCTTTCAGCAGAAAAAGCGGGCAGTGAATCATTACGTCCACTACCCGCCGGTTACCAGCAGCAGCCTTACAGCATGTACAGGGAAATTCCGTAGATGGCCAAGACCGCCACAACTCCCTGAATCAGTGTCGCCATTGTCTGAGCCTTATACGCCGTGTTGAGATCCATATCCGAGAACTGAGTAACTACCCAGAAATACGAGTCGTTTGCGTGAGACACGACCATTGCGCCCGAGCCGATAGCCAGAGTCGCGAGGACTGCCCCCATAGGAGCACCGAGTCCCAGAGAGCCGAGCATCGGAGCAATAATCTGCGCTGTCGTAACGATAGCTACAGTTGATGAGCCTTGAGCTGTCTTGAGTGCTGCAGCAATGATGAACGGCAGGAAGATTCCGAAGTTGTAGCTCGATAACGCCTCGCCGATGTAATTTCCGACTCCAGAGGCAGCGATGACTGCTCCGAGTCCGCCTCCTGCAGCAGTGATCATGATGATGTTTGCGCCGTCCTTCACGCCCTCGCCGATCCAGCCGTTGGTTACTTCCTCAGTGAACGGGGCAAGGAAGAAGCACAGCACTACGCCTATTGACAGAGCGATTACCGGGTTGCCCAAGAATGTCGAGACAACATAGAGCGTAGATTCTTTTCCGCCTATCTTTGCGAGAGTTGACGGGTAGCTGATGAACGAACTGAACGCGATTAAGATTAACGGTATCAGAATCGGAGCAAACGACTTGAACGCGCTCGGGAGCTTGCCGTACTTGGCCTTGAGGTCTTCATAGGATTCTCCTGCTGCCTGGTTGTCGTCGAACGGTACAGGAAGATGCGGGCCTGCGATTAATGCATAGATGTACCCTGCAAGAACTGACACGATGGACACGCCTATTCCCCACATGATGACCATTCCGAGATCTGCATGAAGCTCATTAGCTGCAGCGATGGGGCCGGGTGTCGGAGGAACGAGAGTGTGTGTAGCGTAAAGTCCTGTGGATAACGCAATAGCCATGACGGAGAGCCTGACTTTGCTTCTGCGTGCTAATGACTTGTTGAGCGAGGACAGGATGACGAATCCCGAGTCGCAGAACACAGGGATAGAGACTACCCAGCCGATGAGGCTCATTGCGAGGGCGGGACGTTTTTCGCCGACGACCTTTAGGACTGAATCAGCCATTGTGAGGGCAGCTCCGGACTTCTCGAGCATTGCGCCGATGATTGTGCCGAGAAGAATAACTATGCCGATGCCTCTGCATGTTCCGCCGAAACCATTGAGGATGGTATCGAGGACTTTAGCCGGGGACATTCTGACCGCGAGTCCCATTGCCAGAGCGACAGCGAACAGGGCGACGAACGGGTGAAACTTCATCTTAGAGATGAGCAGCACCATGAGTATAATTGCGGCTACAAGAATAAGTACTAACATTGGGCCTTGAACCATTGCAAAAATTTCCTCCTTTATTAATGCTTGTGTGAATGGATACTTAGTGTGTAGAATTATACCTTATCCACAAATGAAAGGCGCGTGAAGAATTAATGAGTGAATTTGAGAAGATGATACGCGGTGAACTATACAACCCTGCAGATGATGAACTTTATGCTCTCAGGACGAAGGCACACAGGCTCTGCGCGGACTACAACAAGCTGTACGACACGGACGAGGAAGCACGTTACAGGATACTGCATGAGCTTCTGCCCAACGCAACATTTGATGACTACCTTTACCTTCAGGGGCCGGTATATTTCGACTACGGGGTGAACACGTACATCGGCAAAGGCTTTTACGCAAATTTCAACTTCACTGTTCTTGATGTGTGTCCTGTGAGGATTGGCGATAATGTCCTGATAGGCACAAATGTATCACTGCTGACTCCGACTCACCCCATGCGCTGGCAGGACAGGAATCCGCACATCAACGCTGACGGAGAGGCTGAGATGCTCGAGGCGGCCAAGCCCATAACTATCGGCAATAACTGCTGGCTTGCAGGCAGCGTAACAGTAACCGGCGGAGTAACAATCGGCGACGGGTGCGTAATCGGAGCAGGAAGTGTAGTAACGCGCGACATCCCGGCTAACAGTTTTGCGGCAGGAGTTCCGTGCAGGGTGATACGTGCTATCTCGTAATTCTAACTATGCATTCTGAATCCGAGTCTGCTATACTCACATCACCCAAATCACATAATTCATATCTTAAGGAGGAATCTCTGTAACATGAGAAAAATTCTCGCATTATCGCTTTGTCTGGTTATGCTCGCAGCGTCCGTAAGCATGGCCGCAGAAAAAAGTTTCTTCCTCACTCTCGCCCACAACCTCGCTGAAGACCACGCCGTACATATCGCCATGACCGAGTGGGCAGAAGCCGTAAATGCTGCCTCCAACGGCTCAATCAGCATTAACATCATCCCGAACGGACAGCTCGGCTCAGAAGCGGACTGCGTGTCTCAGATTCAGGCCTCACAGCTCGAGATGACCAAAGTCTCCGCCGGAACTCTCGCGAACTTTGCCGGAGCATGGAACTGCGTATCAGTGCCCTACGTTTTCAGGGACAAAGACCACCTCTATAACGTCATGAACGGCGAGATAGGAAGAGACCTCTACAGCCTCACCGAGAAGGACGGCTTCATCGGCATAGCGTGGCTCGAGTCGGGGACGAGATGCTTCTACACTGCGAACAAGGCAGTACGCACGCCTGCAGACCTCAAGGGCCTGAAGATCCGCACAATGGATTCGCAGATGGCTATTGACATGATGAACGCTTTCGGAGGAAGTGCTACAGTCATGGGCTACAGCGACATCTACACCGGAATGCAGCAGGGAGTCATCGACGGAGCAGAGAACAACATCACGGCACTTAGAGACCACGCCGACGTAACGAAGTACTACTGCTACGACGAGCACACGATGATTCCCGACGTTATCGTAATCAGCTCGAAAGTCTGGGCGGACATGAGCGACGCACAGAAAGACGTGATGCTGAAGACGGCTGCGGACATGGTAACGAATTATCGCGGACTGTGGGCAAAGTTTGAGGAGGACGTGAAGGCTCAGGTTGAGGGCAAGGTAGAGTACGTAACTGACGTAGACAAGCCTGCATTCCAGAACGCAGTAGCACCGCTTTACGAGAAGCTGAAGACTGCCGAACCTGCAACATACTCATTCGTTGAGCGCATACAGGCAGCACAGTAATTGTTAGTGAAGTGATTAGTGAATTATGCGGCTTGACATCATAACGGTGTGAGGCCGCTGTTTTGTCTCAAGAAGGAGTGATTATTCGTGAAGTCTCTGGAAAAAATACTTGATGCCGTCATGCGTTTCTTGATGGCGTTCTCAATGTTCATTCTCGTAGCTTTCGGAACATGGCAGATTTTCTCGCGCTGGGTTCTGAAAGACCCCTCTACCTTCACCGACGAATTATTGCGTTACGTCCTCATAATCTCAGGCATGATAGGCTCGGCGTACTGCTTCTACCGTGATGAGCACCTCGCCCTGACTCTCATCACCGACCGAGCAAAGGGTTTCTTCAAGGTCATCCTGAATGTGTTTATCGAGGCGTGCATCCTGTTCTTCGTGATTTACGTGTTCATCTACGGAGGCTGGAAACTTTCTGCCACAGCAACGAACGTGTCATCAGTAATGCGCATACCGATGAAGACGCTTTACCTGATAGAGCCGTTCTGCGGAGTGCTGATAGTGATAGCGCGAGTGTTAAGATACCTTCAGGCGTTCTCAAAGAAGGAGGAGGAAGCATAAATGATTACAGCAGTTGTAGTGTTATTCATATCGTTCTTCGTGATGCTGTTTGCCGGAGTGCCCATCTCAGCAGGAATAGGCATAGCATCAGTAATAGCTGCGTGCACAAGCGGAGTAACTACCCTTGAGGGCTTTGCGTTCACAGCAGCGCAGAAATGCTTCTCGGGACTCGACTCGTTCTCCCTCCTCGCACTGCCCTTCTTCTCACTCGGGGGCAACATCATGAACAAGGGAGGCATCGCACGAAGACTCGTCCGTCTCGCACGTCTCCTCGTCGGCGGAATCCCCGGCTACCTCGCAGCTACGAACGTCCTCGCTAACATGTTCTTCGGAGCTGTCTCCGGCTCGTCAGTTGCGGCAACGTCGGCGATGGGGTCGATCCTCTCACCGCTCGAGAAGGATGAAGGCTACGATCCCGACTACTCTGCGGCGGTCAACATCTGCTCTGCACCGACAGGTATACTCATTCCTCCTTCAGGGCCGCTGATTCTCTACTCGATAACTGCGGGCGGAGTAAGCGTTGCTGCGCTGTTCATGGGCGGGTACTTCGTCGGCGCATTGCTGGGAATTTGCGTTGCTGTGATGGCGATATTCCTTGCTGTGAGGCTCGGCTACAAGAAGTCGGAAGTTCAGGAGCAGGACTCGGCACTGAAAATCTGGATTGATGCGATACCCTCGCTCTTGGCCGTTATTATCGTCATGGGCGGAATACTGTGGGGAATCTTCACCGCGACAGAGGCCGGAGTCGTGATGTGCCTGTACTGCGGACTCTTGGCTGCCTTCTACCGCGAGATGGACTTGAAGACTCTCTACAACCTTCTTGCTGACACGATGAAGAGTTCTGCAACAATACTTTTCCTGATAGCTGCGTCGTCAATTATGGCCTACGTCATGGCGAGAACAGGAATCCCGAACGTAATATCGCGTATGATTATGGGAGTGTCCAACAACAAGTACGTTATCCTTCTCATCATGAATGTGTTCCTGCTTGTTATGGGAATGTTCCTCGACCTTACGCCTGCAGTGCTAATCTTTGTGCCTATCTTCCTGCCGATAGCACGCAGAATCGGTATGAGCGATGTACATTTCGGCCTGATGCTGATTCTGAACTTGGGCATAGGGTCAGTTACGCCTCCTGTGGGGTCGTGCCTGTTTGTTGGGTGCGGAGTTGCGAACGTCAAGATTGAGGGAGTTACGCGATACATAGTGCCGATATTCATCACGATGGTGATTTCCCTGTTCCTCGTAACGTACATTCCGCAAATCTCTCTGAGCCTTCCTTACTGGACGGGACTTATTAAGTCGATGGGCTGGCTGAGATAGGATGAACTTTACAGCGGTCTTCTGCCTCAATGAGGGGGAGGCCGTTTTTTTGTGGAGAAAAATAACAGCCCGCCTTCTGAGACGAGCTGCATTCGGTAAAGGAGTTATCTTGTTCTGCGTCTGAGGAGCAACACCACCGCAAGCCCCAGCACAGAGAATCCCGCATCACATCCTCCGCCTGATGAGCCGCTGAAACTGTTAGTGCTGATGCTCCCTGCCTCAATCGTTAGGAAGTCTCTTGCCTCCCAGTTCTCGCCGTCCTCCGATGTCTCCACTCTGAAGCCGTAATTGCCCAAAGGTGTAGTCCCCGGAATCGTGCTTATGGTGAGTTCGATGCTCTCTGTCTTGACGGCCGACGGATTCCACGTTACCGCAAAGTCTTCTTCTGTCGGATTCACAGGTGAGATGTATACGTCGTTGCTGTTGCTCTCCGAACTGTCGATAACCTGCGCTACTCCGTTGACTCTCCAGAACACGGGCGTATCACTTGAGAGGGTGAACGTCCTCGTGATTGTCGCCGTGCAGTAAGCTATCCCGTCATCTGCACTCTCAACGTCTCCGCTGAGAACTTCAAGCTCCGGGTTCTCATCTGCAGACAGGACAATTCCCGCCTCCTCGAGCAGGTCATCGAGCCAGAACATCGTGTAATGGCAGAACGTGCTATCCTTGCCGACTCTGCGCATATTATCAGCAAGATCATCATCAATCACTGCTCTTATCCTGTACGTCTCATAAGGGAACATCGTGAACGAGTGGCCGAATACTGCTGACGGTATTTCCTCGTCGCTCTCCCACAATGCTTCATCAACATACACTGCTTTAAGCTCAGTGTCAGGAAGTGTGTACGCCGAGTTGTTCACGATAACGACATCAAGAGAAACAGGGCCGTCCGTGCTTGCAATCTTTGCGTCGTAAAAT
>JAFSUD010000030.1 GCA_017445405.1 Synergistaceae bacterium | reverse complement strand
GTGAGCGTGCTTCTGTGTGCAGCGTTCAACTACGTGGTGTCAGTCATCCTGTAGACTGCGTGAAGATACTTATTGCTTATGAAGTATGGTTCAGGGCTATAATTCCCAAACTATTTTTGAGGAGGGAAAAATTATGCACAAGTTAGGCTTTGGCTTCATGAGGCTTCCTGTGTTCAACCCCGAAGACATGACTACGGTGGACATTGAGCAGGTCAAGCGCATGGCGGATTACTTCATAGGCAGCGGGTTCACGTACTTCGACACGGCCTACATGTACCACGACTACACGAGCGAGTCAGCACTGAGGCAGGCAGTTGTTGAACGCCACGCAAGGGACAAGTTCACAGTCGCAACAAAGATGCCGTTAGCGTTGATGCGTTCGGGCGATGAACAGGAGTCGATCTTCAGCAAGCAGCTCCAGAATCTCGGCGTTGACTTCATCGACTACTACCTGCTTCACAACATGACATATGAGCAGTACCTCAAGGCCAAGAAGTGGGGGACGATAGAGTTTCTGCAGGAGAGACAGGCTGCCGGACAGATTCGGCACTTGGGCTTTAGCTGCCACGACAGCGCAGAGAACCTCGGGAAGATTCTTGCTGAGAGGGACTGCTTCGAGTTCGTCCAGCTCCAGATTAACTACATGGACTGGGAGAACCCCGGCATACAGAGCCATGCGTGCTACGAGACTGCTAAAGCTCACGGCCTGAAGGTTACTGTGATGGAGCCGGTGAAGGGCGGGACTCTCGCGAAGATTCCCGACGAGGCAGAGGCAGTGTTGAGGGCAGTGCACCCCGAGTGGTCTCCTGCTGAGTGGGCGATAAAGGCAGCAGCGAGTCTTCCTGAAGTTCAGGTAGTGCTTTCGGGGATGAGCACGTTCGAGCAGCTCAAGGCGAACGTTGACGCGATGAAGGGCTTTGCGCCGATGAGTGAGGCAGAGTTTGACGCTCTCCACAAGGCAGCAGACATCATCAGGAACTGGTACGCTGTCCCGTGTACGGCTTGCCGTTACTGTGTCGAGACGAACAAGTGCCCGCGCAATATCCCGATACCGAATTACTTTGCGCTGTACAACGCCTACAAGCAGAGAAGCCCCGAGAGTATGCCCGGAGGTTTCGCGATAGAGAGGATGTACTATGCGGACTATGAGCGCGACGGTTACGGAAAAGCGAGCTCGTGCGTGAAGTGCAGGAAGTGCGAGAAGGTATGTCCTCAGCACCTCAAGATTGCAGACCTGCTGAAGGATGTAGCTGACGACATGGAGATAGATATGGCTGCTGCGATGGCGGCTCTCCACCCTAAGAAGGACTAATCAATAATGCCTCCCCGTCAATGAGGAGGCTGCTATTACTGCTAGTCTTTGAACGTCCCTTCCGTGCGCGAAACTATTACCGCCGAAGCTGCATCACCAACTATGTTGGGAATGACCCTGCCCATGTTCAGGATACGATCTATACCCGCAAGGAGTCCTGTCGCGCAGCACGCGTTAGCATCGCCTCCATCGGAAGGTTCACGGATGAGAGCACTATCGTCAGCATCACCAGCCCCGAGCCAGGTATCCCCGTCGTACCGATTGACGCGAGAGTCGCCGTCAGCATAATTGCTTTGCTGCGCACCATCACCTGCTGCGTGAACCCTAAGTCTATGCCGAAAATCTGCGCTGTGAACACCACAGCCACCGCCTCATATATCGCCGTACCGTTCATGTTCATCACCGCTCCGAAGGGTATCACGAAGTTCGCTGTCTCATCATCAACCCCGAGCCTCTTCGTGCACTCTAGATTGAGGGGTATCGTCGCAACACTCGAGCATGTCGCGAACACGAATGCCATCGCTTCCTTCATTGTCCGCAGGAACTTGAACGGGTTGATGCGCCCGATGACTCCAGCCATGATGCCCGCCTGCACCACTATCACGTAGATTGCTCCCGCGATGTACATTGCCGCAATGGCCTTGATGTACGGTATCAGAATCTCCGGGCCGTTGCTTCCCGCGACGTTAGCTATGAAACCGGTCGCGAAGCACGCGCAGCTTAACTCCGTAAGGCGTGAACTCGAGCACGATGTTGGTTATCTCCTTCATGGCCTCCTGACCTGCCCTGAACATATCGAGCAGTGGCTTGGCCGGTTCACCAATCTTCATGAGCGAGAAGCCCAGTATCAGCGCGAAGAAGATTATCTGCAGCAAATTCTGTTTCGAGAGTGCCTCGAACGGATTGTTGGGGATAATGTTGATGAGTGTATCGAGCATTGACACCTCTTTTGCTGCCGAGACTGACTGTGTCGTCTGCTGGATGGTTACGCCTGTCCCAACGCCGATGATGTTTGACGTAACGAGGCCAAGTACGATAGCTATTGCCGTACTGAGCAGGAAGCACACCACCGTCTTCACGCCCATGCGTCCGACCCGTTAGGGCGATTTTCGCTTCTTTCCGTCGCCTACGTCAGCAGCAGCGCACACCAGCAGGCACAGAACGAGAGGTGCGACTACCATTGTGAGCAGACGGGTAAGTATAGTCCCCAGAGGGTTAAGAGCTTTTGCGCCCGGCCCCCAGAACAGACCGACGGCTATTCCCAGCACGAACCCTATCATTATTCTTGTGAACAGACTCCAATTTCTACACGGCTTGAATATATATCCCATAACCTATTTCTCCTTTATACGAACCTGCACACGTGGTCTACTGCTACGTCGCTGAAACCGTATGCCTCTGCCTTCGTGAGCTTTCCGTTGCAGACATCGTGAATGACATCAACTAGTTCACGTCCCATATCCTTATACGTCTTCTCGCCGGAGATAATTGCGCTCAGGTCTACGTCCATGTTGTCCTCCATAGCATGATACGTCTTCGCGTTGGCCGTAACTTTCAGCACAGGGACTATCGCGTTACTGGTGGGAGTCCCGCGTCCTGTCGTGAAGATTACTGCGTTACACCCTCCTGCAACCATTGAGGTGATTGACGAGATGAGCCTTACGGCGGCGTTGCCCCGAACCCCGCCGTGTCCATGACGACCGCACCCTTCTTCGTCGGCCTTGCTGCCTGCTCGAGAACCTCAACAATGGGTCTTGTGCCTCCCTTGCGGATACACCCGAGACTCTTCTCGTCGAGCGTCGAGAGTCCTCCTGCCTTGTTGCCCGGGGTAGGCTGACCTGCTCGGCAATCCTGCCCTGCTGCCTTCAGGTGTGCCTCGTAGTCCTTGCAGACCTAGATAATCTGGTTGTGTATCTCAGGAGTCGCAGCACATTTCGCGAGCACATGCTCTCCGCCTATCCACTCGATGGACTCGCTCATCATCGTTGACGCTCCCATGTCTACAAGCAGATCGCTCAATTCACCTGTCGCAAAGCACGCGCAAGCACTGCTGGATTGCTGGCGATACCTGATGTTGCATCACTGCCTCCGCACTCGATACCTAGAAGCAATTCTGAGATGTCGCATAACTCTTTCTGCTGAAGTCCTGCCTCAGCAGCCATCCCGCGGGCAGCACGTACAGCCTTCTCTATCGTCTTGAGAGTCCCGCCTTCCTCCTGAATCCCGAACGACACAACGGGCTTCTTCGTCATGGCCTGAATCTTCTCCCGCAACTGCTTGTGTCCTACCGTCTCACAGCCCAAACCGATAATCACGACCCCGTAGACATTCGGGTTGCACGCAAAGCCTGTTAGGACTTTCTGGCTCATGTCGGTATTTGCCTGAACGTCGGAGCAGCCGGTGTTGAACACAATGTTTACTGCACCGCGTACCTGACTCGCTGCTATCCTTGCCGACTCGCTTCCGCACACGCACGTCGGAAGAATAAGCACGTGATTCCTGATGCCTGCACGGCCTTCACTTCTCTTATATCCCCAGAACTCCATCACTCTTTACCTCCTGTACTCACAAATTCGCTGTCGTAGTCCCTCGGGACACTGTACATGTTTTTGTCCCAAAGCCAATGGCCTTTCGCTACTGCTTCTGCTGTCCTGCCGAGCATCTCGCCGTACTTGATGACCTCGTCGTCCTTCGCAAAATCCTTCAGGGCTATCTTGTGGCAGTAAGGAATATCCTCCTCAGCTTTCAGGCTCAATATTTCGTCGCCTTTGCGGTAATAAACATCATACCCTGCAGGCACTTCCGTGACACACGTAACAACGTTATCGATGTCATCAATCAGGAGCGCATTAATCTTCATGAATTGACCCCTTCGTCATTATTTGTGTGGTTTGTTTGTGGATGAAAGTATGTTAATATATACGCGTCATAAATTCCAATTATCATAATTTATTCATTAATCAGCGAGATTTATAATGCAGACAGAGTTAGAGTATATCTATGCTATCTACAAGGCAGGGAGTTTTTCGAAGGCAGCGGAAAACTTGTACATTACACAGCCCGCGTTAAGTATGTCTGTCAGGAAGATAGAGTCGTCTATAGGAATGGCACTCTTTGACAGATCGTCGCGCCCTCTGCAGCTCACGGAAGCAGGGAAAATCTATGTTGAAGGTATAGAGAAGATGATGGCTCTTGATGAGGACATGAAGAATCAGATTCACGACATCCACGAACTCAGAACCGGTAACTTGTGCGTCGGAGGTTCTCATTACATAAACGCGTATATCCTCCCTGAAGCTATGACCAGATTCAGCGCATCATACCCGGGAATAAAGCTCGAACTCGTCGAGGCAAGCTTCGCATTACTTGCAGACATGCTGAGTGAGAGGCTAATCGATCTGACCTTCTCCTGCAACAACAACATAATCGCAAACTTTGAACACTTTTAGGCTTTCCAAGATCACATACTTCTTGCTGTCTCACCTGACAGGCTGAATCTGCCGTGCGCATTGTCAGCATATGATGTAATTAACGGCAGACATTTAGCCCCAGATTGTCCTGCGATACCTTCTGAGGCGATGAGTGAGCTTGAGTATGTGATTCTGTCTGAGGGAAACAATCTGCATGACCGTGCACTGCAGATATTCTCAGAGACCGGGATAAAGCCGAGAATAAAGCTCGAAATCTCACAGCTTGCAACGTCATATCACCTTGCCAGAGCAAATTTTGCTGCGTCATTCATCAGCGACAGAATGATTAGTGAGGGCGAAGAGGCTTTATGCTTCTACAGAATAGAATCACCGCTGACGGAAAGACTGTTTTATGCGGTGCTGCCCAGACGGGAATATACCTCTAAGGCCGTCCGGGCATTCATAGATATTTTTGCTGCTGTCTTACATCAAAGAGGCTGATTCTCTTTTCGCAAACATAAGGGCATTCCTGCGAGAACAGCGAGCATCATCACACCAAATCCAGAACTGCATCCTCCCCCTCCTCCGCCTCCGCCTGAAGAAGGCTGCTCATCCTGAGACTCCGGCTCGTCAGGACGCAGAGCTGCAATCACCGGCGCGTAAGTCCCTGCATCTAAGTACGCCGACACAATCACTCTCCTGTTGCCCGGAACAACGGTAATCTGTGAGCCGCGGTAGTCCATGAACGCAGCCGTCCCTCCTCCCGAGCCGCTCTCTGCGAACGGAAACCACACAAGCGTTAATCCCGTCTGCACAGTCTCGTAGATGTTCACGGTGAACCTGTACGTCCCGGCAGTAAGGACTCTGAATCTTGGCAGCACGCACGCAATGATGTATATATCTCCCGGCAGAAATCCCAGCTCGTATTCCGTAAGCGATGTGATCGTCCGCCTGTACTCATAGATTATCCCTGTCCCTGTGCCTCCGCCTGTCTGCCCGGTGGTGCTCTGCCCTGAGTCCGCGTATACATTAATCACGAACACGGCCAAGTCCGTACCCCAATTGTTCACAGCCTCAACAGTGAAGACGTATTCTCCCGCCGTCGTCGGAGTCCCGGAGATCGTCCCGTTTGCGTTGAGCGTGAGGCCCGCCGGGAGTCTGCCTTCAGTGATGCGCCAGCTTATTGCGCGTGTACCTTCTGCGTAGAGATTAACGCTGTACCAGATGCCGATGTAGCCGTCCTTCAGGATGAACATTGCCGTGATGTCGGGCTTGACTCCGTCGCCTATGTCAGGACTCACATCACCAGATGCACGGATTATCAGAGTGAACTCCCTGCTGTCCTCTCCCGCAGTGTTGCGCACACTTACCGTGAACGTGAACGTCCCCGCAGCCGTCGGCGTGCCGCGAATCTCTCCTGAAGCCATGAGGCTTAATCCCGGAGGCAGAGTCCCTTTTGAGACAGACCACGTAACCGGTGAAGTCCCTGAAGCTGTGAGCCTGAACGAGTAAGAGATTCTCAGTACTCCGCTGATGAGCGAGCTGGTCGTTATTCGCGGAGCTGTTATGTCTGCTGTGTCCTCTCCATTTATTGTTATGGTGAACTCGCGCGTAACTGTCCTTCCTCCTCCCGATGCCTGAACTGTGAACCTGAACGTCCCGCGTTCTGTGGGAGTGCCGGAAATTATGCCCGCGGTGCTGAGAGTCAGCCCTGCAGGAAGCGAGCCACTGATTATCCGCCACGTTATGCTCGTGCTCCCGGATGCTATGAGCGTGAACGTGTAGGATACGTTGATTGTCCCGGAGGTTATGCTCGCCGTCGTGATGCTCAAGCCTGATGAACTGCCTCCGCCTGCACGAATGATTATCGTGAACTCCTGAGACACTGAACCTGCAGAGTTGCTCACAGTGATTGTGAAGGTGAACGTGTCAGCACGTGTAGGAGTGCCGGTGATTGTGCCGTCCTGATTCAGGATGAGGCCGGGAGGAAGGCTGCCCGACGTTACAGACCACGTGAAGGGAGCTGTGCCCGAGACGGTGATTCTGAACGTGTAGCTCTGCCCGACTGTGCCGGTATTCGGAGTCGTAACAGTGATTGACGGTTTCGCAACTGCTTCACGGATGATGATTGTTATTGTGATCGAGACAGAGTAGCCGGACGAGTCCGAGACAGTGATAGTAACTCTGAAGCTGTTATGCGCTGTCGGAATGCCGGAGATTCTGCCGGTGTTCTCGTCAAGAGTGAGGCCGCCGGGAAGTCTGCCGTCCGTGATTACCCATCTGAATGGCCCTGTGCCCCGAACAGTTATATCAAAACTGTAGCTCTCGCCTTCCCTGCCTTCAGGGACATCATCAGGGCTGACGGTGAACTCGATACCGCCTCCTGTCCTGCCTCTGATGATTATTATGATGGTGATTGAGACAGAATATTGCGAGTTTGAGACAGTGATCATTACTCTGAAATTGCCTTGTCCTGTGGGAATGCCGGAGATTCTGCCGGTGTTCTCGTCAAGCGTTAGGCCGTCAGGGAGTCTGCCGTCCGTGATTACCCATCTGAAAGGCCCTGTGCCCCGAACAGTTATATCAAAACTGTAGGTCTCGCCTTCCCTGCCTTCGGGGACATCATCAGAAGCAAACGTGAATTCAGGCCTGACAACAAGATACTCCTGCTTGATTGTGATAGTTACGTCCATCTTTAGATTGAGCGCGCCGGTGTCGTACTTGTACTTGATGACGTGAGGAGGTGTCCTGAATCTCAGCACATAATTATCAAACACGTACTGCATTGTTCCGCCGTTCTCGTCAAGTACCTGAATGGAGTCCCCGTCTATCTTGGGGAGGTTGTCCTCAGAGATTATAGTCCTGAAGTCGAAGCTGTAAGGATATTCCGCGCTGTCGTCTGAGATCAGGTCGCCGGATGCATTTTGCGGAGGAATTTCTGCACGCTTCAGCTCCGTGTTGTCCTCAAGGTCTAGCTGCGTGATGTCGCCGGGCGGCAGTTCAAGGTACTCTATATATTTAAATGTTTCCGGCCACTGACGAGGAGGAGGGCAATAAAACGGCTGCGGTATATCTGCACTAATCCAGCCTCCTATAATCCGTAATTCCGTGTCTCCGCTGATGTCCAACGATTCTACTTCGGCTTCGTTCAGGAATAATGCTTCAAGCGATGTGTTCCCGGTCAAGTCAACATTCTTCACTCCTTGGGGAAGACATACCGTCTTGAGATTCGTGAAGTACTCTATGCCCGTGAGGTCAGTGATTGCCAGAGTGTTGGGGCTGGTCATGACGAGGCCGTTTTCCGGATCTGCAGTGTAGGAGAAATCCGCGGGGAAAGTCTGAATTGCTGCGATCTCCTGCCAGCCGAGCATTCCGTCATGGTTGGTGTCGTAGTTATACAATATGTAATCCCTGAACACTTCGTCGGGGAAATGCGCAATGTCAATAGCTATCGGATCATCCGGAGGCGCAATGTAAAGAGTGAGCGTCCTATCTGCCGAGTCTCCCCATTCATTGCGTACAGAAACCACAATGTCAAATGAGCCTGATTCTTCAGGGATGCCTGCTATTAATATGCTGGGGACGTAGTACCTTATTAACGGAGGGCTATATATTGAGAGGCCAGGATTTTCTTCAACGCTATTTGGAAGCTGATGCCATAACTCTCTGACCTCCAAACCTGCGGGGAGTCCGTCTGCACTTACATAAATAGGAATATCTCCGGAAGCATCAATCTGTACTTTGTATTCTCTTCCCATTTTGCCGGGAGCAATTGCTGCCGTGTTAATCTCTGGTGCAGCTTTCATGTATACTGTTACGCTCATTGACGTGAGGCCGCTTTTCACTGCGTAGTCATAGGTCAGAGTGAAAGGCTTATACGCAAAATATACTATACCCCCCCCGTAGTAATACGTATCTGATTTCCTGACTCATTCCACGCGTTGATGTTCGTAGCTGATGACGTAGATGTAATTATTCTGCCTAGATCGAACCGGTAAGGATAATCTGCGAGGAAGGAAGGTGTATAGCCTCCATAGTATACCGTTTGAGGGTTTAGTGATGCACTCACCACAGAGTCAGGAACCTCAAGCCCGGCTAGAAAGTTATTGCTGCAGTCAAGCTCCTTAAGCTCCGTGAAGTACTCAATCCCTCTCATGCTTCCTATTCCCAGAGACCTAACGTTGATTGACGACACAGAAGCTATCTCCGAATCACTGAGGACTCCGTCGCCGTCAGAGTCAAATTCCCCGCTGACATAATCCCTGAAGTTCTCATCCGGAAAATTCTCCTCCGTGATTCTTACGTCCGCCCAAGCCTGACACGACATCAGCAGAGCCAAGACGAACGCGCCAACAACAATTTTGCGCATAAATATGCATTCCTTTCATTAAAAAGTGTGATGGCTGCTAGGTTACAGCATTCACGCAGAAAATACAAGCCCCCTCAAATCGCGAGGAGGCTTCACAGGCTACTTTACGTCAAACGGTATCTCCGGCAATGTCAGCTTCTTGCCGGGCAGGTAATGCCCCGTCTCGGTCAGTCCCTCACGAAGTTTCGCGTGAACGTCCTCGACATCTCCCACAGCATGAGCACCGATTAACGCATTGAGAGCTAACGCCCCGCCTGTCCTGAGCGTCAACGCCTCCGCCTGAATCATGTCCGCCTTAATCTGATTCCACAGCTTACTTCTGCTCCCGCCCTCCGTGATGATTATTCGGTCTACAGGAGTCCCGGCATCTCTGGCTCTCTGCGCAATCTCCGAGTACTCCCCCGCAATCGCCTCGAGAACTGCACGCCACAATGTGAACTGATCCGTGTTCATGCCCATGTTGATAAAGCATCCGTGAACATCGCGGTAACCTTCCGGCCCTCCGGTCAGCCACGGAAGGAAGCGCACTCCTCCGCACCCTGCAGGAACATTCTCTGCGCCATCGCTCAGGAAGTCATAGTACGAGTCATCGCCCGGTTTGTTGCAGACGTTATCCCTGAACCACCGCAAGGCCAAGCCCCCCGTCCTGACGAAGCCCCAGTAAAAGTATGTGCCGGGCAAAGTTCCGGAGTTGAAGATTAAGCCGCTGCCCTTCCTGCTGAGGCCGGGAACGATTCCGCCCGTCGAGAGGCAGAACATCGAGCACGTCCCTGCAACGTCGACCGCGTGTCCCGGCTCGTAGACTCCGCACGCAAGAAGAGACTGCATCGTGTCTCCTGCTCCCGCGCAAATCGGGATGCCCTCAGGAAGTCCGGTGTACTCTGCGTTCTCGGGAGAGAGTCTCCCTACAATGTCCCACGGCTTCACTATGCGGGGCATTAATGACTTGTCGATGCCGAGAATTGCGAGCTGCTCGTCCGACCACTCTTTGCGCACAACGTCATAGCCGAGTCCCCAGCCGGACATTGCGCCCCAGTCTATGAAGGCATCATCTGCTCTGAGGCCTGCGAGTCGCATTAAGATGTAGGGTGCGTTGTGGACGAACTTGCGGACTTCGTGAATCTTGGGATCGTTCCTGAGAAGCCAGCGGGCGAACATTGCGGGGAAGAGGCACAGCGGTTCGGGGTTGCCGGTCTCGCGTGCCCAGATGCCGAGATTGCGGGAGGCTAACTCGTCTGCGTCCTCCTGCGTGCGCGAGTCTAGATAGTTGATGTATGGCGTAACTGCGATTCCGTCTTCGTTGATGCCGGCTATTCCGCAGATTATCCCGTCGCCCATGACAGCGCGTATCGTGTGAGGGTCAATGCCCTTTTCCCTGAGCTGTTCAGCACATGACTTCATACCCTTCAATGCAAGCTCGTAGTATTCATGTACATTCATCTGCACCCAGCCGGGATTGGGATAATAAAGCGTTGTCGGGTTGACCTCGACGGCTGCCTGAGTGCCGAGTTCGTCATACACGGCGACCTTGACGCTCTGAGTCCCTGCGTCGAAACATAGATAGTGATTCAAGTTCGTGATACCTCCGTGAAAATGTTTGTGTGAGCAAAATTATAGCGCATAAAAATATCCCCCCTGCTCACTCTCGAACAGAAGGGACTGCGTGTTAGTTCTTGTTGTGTATTACTTCTTGCGTGCTGCGATAAATCCGCCTAATACTGCAAGTGCTAATGCTGAGAAACCTGCTGAGCATCCGCCGCCTGAACTGCCGGGATCGCTGTCAGTCGGGGTCGGAGTCGGGGTATCTCCGCCGGTGTTGCCGCCGGTGTTGCCGCCATTGCCGCTGTTTGACGAGGCCTTCTTGACATCTGTCGCGATTGCAGGCTTCGTTGCCGCTGCTGAAAGCTGGAATGCCACATAGCCCTGCGTGTAGCGTGAGCTTGCTCCGAATACCTCAGCCGCTGTGAGGGCTGTAAGGCTGCCGTTGCTCTCCTTGAAGAACCTTGCGTTCGTATCAGGCTCGCCCATTACGTTGCTCGGGAAGAACTCAAGTGCTGCGCCTGTGTAAAGG
>JAFSUD010000029.1 GCA_017445405.1 Synergistaceae bacterium | reverse complement strand
CAGATCGTGAAGTTCTATAGGTTAGGGTGCAACATGAATCTTGAGGCTGCAGAGTTAGCTTACACTGCGATGAAGGAGACAGCCTAGCGTGAAGCATAAGACTTACAGGCCGGGAGACAGGGCAACATTTACACGGACGCTCGAGCTTCAGTCAGGATAGGGCATGTCTGCAGGTTAGGGGGCAGCATGAATATTGAGGCTGCGGAGTTAGCTTATAATACTATGATGAAAAAGTTAATATTGAGGCAGGGGATGTGATTCTGTGATGGCCTGCCCGCTATATTTCAGAGAAGGAGACAGCAAACATGAAGTTACGCAATGAATTTCTGACACACAGGAACGGTGAAGAAGCATTTGTTATTCCGGCAGAAGGAGCAGACTTTTCCGGACTAGTGAGGGGAAATAAGACCTTCGGAGACATAATAGACATTCTCAAGAATGACACGGCAGAACAGGAAATAGTGAATATCCTTAGCAGCAAATACGACGCTCCGGAAGAAAAGATAGCTCATGACGTGAAGAAAGCATTATCAATTCTGCGTGAGGCAAATGCACTTGATGAACATTGAGCAGTACCTAGCCGAAAACGGAAAATTCATCTACACAAACAAGGGAAGAAGTATGCTCCCGCTGCTGCGTGAAGGAAAAGATATGTTCATCATCACTAAGAAGACTCACGGCAGATGCAGCACCGGCGATGTAGTCCTCTTCAGGAGAGGCAGGGATTACGTACTTCACAGAATCGTTGAAGTGAGGAGCAATGATTATGTGATTCTTGGCGATAACTGCGTGAGCTATGAGACCGGCATAACTGATGCTGACATTCTGGGCATCATGACAGGCTTTATCCGCGGAGGCAGAGAATACAGCGTAAATAATAAGCTCTACAGGCTCTACGTGTATGTATGGATGAGGACAGCAGTACTCAGAATTTTTGTGAAGAAGGTGATTAATCATGTCCGCAAACGTTTTAGTCTCTCTCGTCTCGTGTCTGCTTAATGGCACACAGCCGGAAGCAGAAATATTAGCCGGGCTTGACCTGAAGGAATTATACGCACTTGCAGACAGGCATTCTCTGCTGGGAATAACAGCCTTTGCTCTGGAACACGCAGGTATTCATGATGAGGCATTCATGAAGGCTAAAGGCCGGGCAATCAGGAAAGTATTGCTGTTAAGCATGGACAGGGAGAAAGTGATTAGTGAGCTTGAGGCAAATCATGTGTGGTACATGCCGCTTAAAGGCGCAATCCTGAAGGACTATTACCCGGCTCTTGGGATGCGCGAGTCGTCGGACTGCGACATACTCATTGATCCGGCAAGAGCAGATGACGTGAGGAAGATAATGCAGAGTCTCGGCTTCAGGGTCGAGGAGTTCGGGACGTTTCATCACGATGTGTATTTCCGTCCTCCGGTCAGCAGCTTCGAGATGCACCGCAAGCTCTTCCGTGACTCACGCGAGGCCAAGCTCTACGCGTACTACTCTGACACCAAAAGCAGACTTCTCAAGGACGAGGGCAATAATTACGGCTGGCACTTCAGCACTGAAGATTTCTACGTCTACATGACGGCTCACGAGTATAACCATTACAGAGGAGGCGGAACAGGCTTGAGATCACTGCTTGATGTGTACGTGTTCCTGAAGAAGTTCGGGAATGTCATTGACTGTGAATATGTGTCGCGGGAGCTTGAGAGCGCAGGACTCTCTGATTTCGAGGCAGCTAACCGCGGGCTTGCAATGAGTCTCTTTGAGGGGCGTGAACTCACGCAGAGCAATCTTGAGATGCTGGACTATATCCTGAAATCAGGGACTTATGGAAACATTGACAACCTCGTAAAGAACAGGTTCGCCAAACGTCCGCAGAGCAAAGTGAAATACCTTCTGTCTAGAATCTTTCTGCCTATGACTGAGATTAAGGACAATTACCTCTTCTTCTATAAGCATAAATATCTGCTTCCCTTGATGCCTTTCATGAGGGTGATGAAGGCTGTGCGGAAGAGCAAAAGGTCTCTCGCAGAAATCCGCACAGTGATTAACCTAGAAAAACGTTAATTACCCAGTCCCAGCATTTGGCTTCCTGTTGAGGGCCATGAACTCACGCAGAGCAATCGTGAATTACTGAACATATGGTAGCGTTGATAACTTCGTGAAAAACAGGCTGGCCAATCATCCGCAAGGTGAAATATCTTCTG
>JAFSUD010000028.1 GCA_017445405.1 Synergistaceae bacterium | reverse complement strand
GGTGATTGACTCTCACACGAGCCTCAACGGTACGGAGTTAGTGATTGCCCGTGAGGGATTCGGCACATTGATGCTTCACACTCCTCTTGTCGGGGACTTCAACATCATGAACACCTTGTGCGCAGTTACCGCAATGACCGGACGAGTTGATGATAACGCAATCGCTAAGGGAGCTGCTAACGTCCCGCAGGTTCCCGGACGGCTTGAACGCATTGACCTCCCGAACGGCGCATGTGTCTTCGTCGACTTCGCACACACACCTTCAGCGTTGAGGAGCGTGCTCGGGACAATCAGGAGACTCTCGGGCAAGGACGCACGAATAATCTCAATGTTCGGTCATGGAGGAGGACGCTATCAGCAGAACAGGCCGGAACTCGGAAAAGCAGCGTCGGAGTTTGCGGACGAGATAATCATTACGTCAGACAACGCGCGCGACGAAGAGCCTCAGGCAATCGCTGAAGCCATCGCAGGAGGAGCAAGCATTCCCCACAGAATCATCACTGACAGGCCCGAAGCAGTCAGGACAGGACTCGAGAGTCTTAAATCCGGAGATATTCTCGTGATTACAGGGAAAGGCCCGGAGAAGTTCATCACCATCAAGAATCAGAAGATACCCTTTAACGATGCCGAAGCCGTCAAAGAATGGAGGGATAAGCAATGAGCAATATGAAGCTGTGTGAGCTGTTCGAGGGCATAAATAGCGATATGGAGTTCCCCTCACACCTTGCGACTGACAGCAGGGATGTGATGAAGGGCGGAGCGTTCGTCGCGCTTGAGGGCGAGAAGACTGACGGCCACAAGTATATTCCGCAGGCAATAGAGAACGGTGCTGGACTCATTATCGTCAGGAAGGGCAAAGCTCCCGAAGGCGTAAACATTCCCGTGATTGAGCTTGAGAATCCTGAACGTGATTTAGCAGATATAGCCTCGCGCAAGCTCAAAGCACACGAACTTCACGACATCATCGCCATAACCGGCAGCGTCGGCAAGACTACTACACGTGCAGCACTTCAGAAGGTGTTATCACCGCACTTCACCCTTCATGCTCCTGAACGCAGCTTCAACACATTGATTGGGTGCACGGCTACCATTATGGCAATGCCGCTCGAGACAGAGATAGTGATTCTGGAGTTCGGTGCGAACAAGCCAGGCGAGATTAAGGAACTCACGGAGTATTTCCCGCCGAGCATAGCTGTTCTCACTGCGGTAGCTCCTGTGCATCTCGAGGGATTCGGCAGCGTCGAGGGAGTCCTCAATGAGAAGCTGGAGATTACGCACACAACAAGCATCAGCAAGATAATCTACAACCACGATAACCCTTACTTGGCCGAAGCGTTCAGGTACGTAGTGAAGTCTATGGGTGTCGGCGAATGGAGGGACTCGGATTTCGTGCTCGCCGTTGACCGGTCGGAGTACTCGCTCCCTGCGCTGTCGTTCGTTCTCGCTCACAGGGAGTCTCAGGAGATCGCCCGCTTCACCGCCAACATCTGGGGAAAGCATAACGCAATGCCCTTAGCTCTCGCCGCATCAGTCGGCCATGAACTCGGAATAGACCTGCAGGAATCAGCGGAGGCACTTGCAGATTTTCAGGCACTCGAGGGACGCGGAAGAGTCTTCATACTTGACAATGGCCATAAGTTCCTAGTTGATGATGCCTACAACGCCAACCCTGCATCGATGAGGGCATCGCTCGAGACGTTCAGCAAGGTAATTTGCGCAGGGAAAATTGCTGTGCTCGGGGAAATGCGGGAACTCGGGGAGGACTCGGCCAAGTATCACGCAGAGTTAGAGCCGCTGTTTGAGGGAATAGACGCGGTGATTCTTGTCGGTGATGTGTGGCGCGAGGCACTCTCTGAGAAAGACAGCTACGTGTTCGTGAAGGACTGGCAGGAAGCGTTGAAGGCTGTGCGTGAAATTGCAGGAACGAGGGAGATTCAGGGAGTGCTCGTGAAGGGGTCTCACAGCATCGGCCTCGAAAACGTCGTGAAGGAACTGACAGCATGAGTTTCTTTATCGCAATAGCCTTCTTCACGTTGAGCGTGTGCCTTCAGTACGTGTGGATAAAGTATCAGCGTCGCGAACACATAACCCAGCAGCAGAAATGGTACGGAGTGAAGATTGACACAGAGATTAAGGAGAAGACTCCATCAATGGGAGGAGTAATCTTTCTCGTGCTGGGAGTGCTGGCGTGCGCAATCAATCACAAGTGGGACTCGCTGATGTTCTGGAGTCTGCCGGTCTTGAGCGGACTAATCGGCTTCGCTGACGACTGGCTGAAGTTCCGGAGTCATACTAGCGAGGGATTTCGGAGTCTCTCGAAGCTGAAGGTGCAGCTCTTGCTCTGCGGAGTGTGGGTGATAGGCGTGTACATGTCCGGGCGACTCGGACTCTGGCCGGGAGTGTTTGACGGTGCTTGGTGGCTGAGTATTCCTCTAGCGTTCCTGATGACTGCAGGGACGATTAACGCGGTGAACATTACGGACGGACTCGACGGACTCGCAGGAGGCTGCTTCCTGATCTCGCTCGGCGTTCTGCAGATGCTTCTTCCGATGAGCACGGAGAACACAGAGATCATGATTGAGCTGTTCTTCATGGTTGCGGGCTTCATGTTCTGGAATCACCGTCCGGCCAAGACCTTCATGGGAGATACAGGCTCGCACTTTCTGGGAGGAGCATTAGCTGCGCTGTGCGTGATGAACTACAGGACGCTGGCAATAATACCTGCGGGGTTCATGTTCATTCTGGAGATGCTGAGTTCGGCGGTGCAGATATTCACGATTCGGAAGCTGAACAAGAAAGTGTTTCTGATGGCACCGTTGCACCATCACTACCAGATGAAGGGCTATGACGAGTCGGCGGTAACTTTACGCTTTTGGTTAGTTCATGCTGTGGGAGCGGTGATGCTGTCGTTAGTGCTGGCGATGGTGTGAGTGAAGAGAGAGAAGATGCAGGCTCGTGTGAAGAGTGCGAGCCTGTTTTTTGTGCCTACTTTCTGCGGAGGAATGCTAGTGCTGCGATAACTGAGAGACCGAAGAAGGAGTTACATCCGCTGCTGCCAATATCAACATTTCCATCTAACTCTATCCGCTCAGGGATAATAACGTTTATGTTATTGCCGCTGATGTACAGATTGCCGGGAAGGCCTGTGAGATCCTCAATTTTTCCTACACCGCTTAATAACGGGGCAATTAGCTGCTCTATTGCTTCGTTCGTCATGTCCTCTGTCCCCTCAATTGTTATATCTGCGCTGTTAGAGACAATTTCTCCGATGCTGTCCATGATATGCCCTACTAAAGCACCCCATGTTTTGCCGCCGGTTATGTCTGATGACGCAAGCGATGCCGCAACAACATTACTATCAACATTGACATCACCTACATCACGGCTGCCGTTGTCCATTCTTCCCGCGACTCCGCCGGAATACCCTTCACTGTTCACGCTGCCGTTAAAACGATTCACGGTTACTGTTCCGTAGTTGCTGTCGCCGACGATTCCGCCCGAGTAGCTGTCCGTGCCTTTCGAGCCTATCTCTGCGTTCACTGTGCACGACTCGATTACTCCGCCTCCCATCGCTGCAGCTATTCCTCCTGCGTATGCCGACACATCAGCACGATTCTGATTCGCCGTAATCACTGCATCCTTCACCGTGCAGTTCTTCACAGTGCCGGACTGAATTACCTCGATGATCCCTCCTGCGCTGGTGTGGTTGTCTGATGCGCTGTCGTCAGGGTTGCGCTGATACTCTGCACGAATTGTCCCCGAAAACTCGCACCCCTCTATTGATGCACTAGTTCCGTAGTCAATCACTGAGGCTATAGCTGCTGCAAACTTGCCGCTGATTGTACCGGTTACCTTGAGGTTCTTCACTGCATAACCTGAAGATGTCCCTATCAGCCCGAAAAGTGATGCCCTGTATGCCGGGTTGCTTATGTTCATGGTGATTGTATGATTGCTGCCGTCAAAGTGCCCCGTGAAGGCGTGAGGCTCTGCTCCGATGGGATTCCATGTTTCTGTTCCCTCGATGCTGAGTGATGCTGTGAGACGGTAATATCTGCCGCCGGGTTCTGTGCCGCTGTTGACTCTGGTGCTGAGTTCCTGAAGGTCTCCTGCACTCCTGATGATGTACGGATCTTGCTCTGTGCCGGAATGCCCTTCGTCATAGTATGCTGCCCATGCTCCTGATGCACATAACAGCATGATTAATACCGCCGAAATTTTACGTGTCATTGTGATTGTCCTCCTGTAATGAATTTGCCTGTGGTGCTGACGGAAAAGTGATATTGCGTTTTGTGTCAGTACGTAATTATGGAGGGCGAAGGTCTCTGTAGCTGTGTTTTCTGGATAGGGAGGAGAGTTTACGTGTTAGGAGATTTTGGCAGCACAAACCACCCGCCGAGCAAGGCGTGATGCATCCCTTGTAATAATTATGAGGCTGTTTTTCGTGGTGTCATCCCTCCTTTAACGTAATTATAGATGCGTCGTGCGGTTAAATATATTATCACATCAATATCAGCTTTCATGTCATGACTACACAAAAAATTATTGTCCGCTGATAAAATTATGCGTGTTTGTGTTAGTGAAGGTTATGCGGTAATATTCATTCATCCACACGATAATTCAATACACAAAGGAGAAGATATTATGTCAGTCGGAAAGAGAATATTCCTCAAGCGCAACATGCCTGATCCCGCAATCGTAGAAGCCTTCAAGGAGATACCCGCCTCCAACACAGCGGACGTTATGGGGCGTTCCTGTGCAATGAATCCCCGCATCCATCTTGTGAGCAGCCCGAAAGCCCAGATGATGGCCGGCCCGGCTTTCACAGTTAAGTGCAGAGCAGGAGACAACCTCACTCTTCATGCAGCACTGAATTATTGCAGCGAGGGTGATGTTCTCGTAGTGTCGAACGAGGAAGACTCGACCCGCTCGCTCATGGGCGAAATCATGATGGCGTATCTCTACCTGCAGAAAAAGGTCGCAGGAATCGTTCTCGACGGCCCGATCCGCGACATCGACGAGATAGGCAAGTGGGATTTCCCGGTCTACTGCACAGGCACGACTCCCGGCGGACCCTACAAAGAAGGCCCCGGCGAAGTGAACGTCCCTATTTCCTGCGGAGGAATCAGCGTCAACCCCGGCGATATTATTCTTGCTGACCCGGACGGCGTTATCGTTATCCCGAGAAAGGATGCTCCGAAGGTTCTCGAGGACGCGAGGAAGTTCCAGGCGGCAGACGTTATCAAGCTCGACAAGACCCGCAGAGGAGAGATTAACCGTGCGTGGGTGCAGAAGACTCTCGAGGAAAAGGGCTTCGAGGTTTTCGACGAGGTATATGACGCGTAAGACAGCAAATAAATTCACGAGCCTCTTGCTGATTCCGGCGGGAGGCTTTATTCTTGCTGTGAGGTGATTAATCATGATGAGAATTGCAGCAGTTATAGCGTTGATGCTGGCGTTCGTGAGTTATGCAGAAGCAGATTCAGTGATGCTCATGAAGATTAATGATGTCCCTGTGGCTGTTGAGTGGAAGGATAACGAGAGCGTGACGGCACTTGCGGAGAGTCTGCCTCTTAGCGTAAAGATGCACATGTACGGAGGCTTTGAGCAGGTGGGGGAACTTGGCCGGAGTCTTCCCAGAAATGATAAGCGCATCACAGCTTCAGCAGGAGATATTGTGCTGTACTCCGGGAATCAGATAGTAGTATTCTACGGCAGCAACACGTGGGCATACACGAAGCTCGGTAAGATAACCGGTAAGACTGCTTCAGAGCTTGCTGACCTTCTCGGGAAATCTGACGTAACGCTCACACTTTCAGCAGACTGAACGACAATAAAGGCAGGCCTCAAACAAAATGACCTGCCGCATCTTCGGAAAGATAGAAGACTTTATCATTAGAATGCAATATCTCTGAAAACTACTTCACCATTCTTCACAGTCATCATAGGACGATAGATATACTCTCCGAACCTCAGGCTCACTGACGGATCAGAATACGGCCTGTCCCCAAACTGAGTCACGCATTCCTCCTTCCTGAACACTGAAATATCTGCAGGGTGTCCGAGCGTAAGGCTTCCTGCGCTGTCGTCAATCTTCATGTGCCGTGCCGGGTTGATTGTGCAGAGCCTGAAGAGTTCATCCTCCGGAATGCCGAGCATCGCATACTTCGCGAGCTGGTTAGCCATGCTGAACGCCGTCGGACGCAAATACATGCTGAGTTTTGTCAAGTCCGTAGCTATAATGTCCGGCAAAAATCCCTCGCGTATTGCCTTGCTGCTCACGTCAAGAGAGAAATGCGCCCTCGCATCAGCTGCCTCAAAGATTACTCCCCTCTCCCTTGCCTCACGCGCCGCCTGAATCACCTGCCCAGATGCCGTGAGTATCGTGCTCCCCTTATTCATGTACATGTGCGTAATCACGTCGCCCTCTCTCAGGCACTCCAGAAGCTCGCTCATCTCTCCGGGGGGATTCGTGCAGTGCACCATCACAGAGACTCCCAGTTTCTCCGCCAGCTTCACCGTCTGGCGCAGAGGCTCATACCCCAACGCTCCCACAATTTCCCTGCTCGTCCTCAGCTTCAGGCCTAACAGGTCAGCTCCGTACTCAGCGAACAGTTCACGCAATGCTCCCTCGTCGTAGTGCTCGGGCGTAATGTCCTCCATGTGTTCGGGCAGCGAGTCGAGTCCCGTCGGGCACACATTAACGTAGGCCTTCACGGTGAGCTTGCTCGTCCTGATGAAGTCCTTGTGCTTCCTGTAGGTCTGGACTCCGGTGCTCCCTGCATCAACAACTGTTGTTACTCCTGACGCAAAACATACGCTCTCAGGAATCCCGATTTTTGCGAGCGGCCAGATGTGTGCGTGATGGTCAATCAGCCCGGGCACAACAAGGCAGCCCGTAGCGTCTATTTCGTTCACCGCAGGAGCATCGATTTCTGGCGCAAGAGCCGCAATCCTCCCTCCGTCAACAGCGACATCAAGCACTTCACGGATATTATTTGCAGGGTCTAAGACTGTTCCGCCCTTAATGAGTATCTGGTACAATATCATCACTCCTTCATGAAAAATGTATCCCAAGAGAATTTTACCAACTACTTTAACAACTACAAAAAAGGCTCCTCGTTCAGGTTGCAGACTACAATCTGACGCAGAGCCTCGTGAATTAATCTGCAGAAATTCTACAGCTCGCCTTCTTCTGCCTCGTGGTACTCCTTGCCTTCCTCTTCAGCCTTCTTCCGGCCTCTAAGGTTGCTGATTACTGTGTACGTGCAGAACACCACAGCGATAATCAGGAACGTGCACGAGATCGGACGCGTGATAAATATCATCCAGTTTCCATGCGATGCCTGAAGTGCCATGCGCAAGTTCTCCTCAAACATTGAGCCGAGTATGAACCCAATGATTAACGGTGTGCTCGGAATCCTGAAGCACTTGAACAGCAGACCTAACAGCGCAAAGAACAGTACGCACTGTACATCAAACACTCTGCTGTTGCTGGAGTATGCACCTACGCAGCACATGATCATGATGATGGGAAGCAAAATGTGCTTGGGAATGTCGAGCAGCTTCGCAAAAATACGCAGCCCCATTCTCTCAAAGATGAGCATGAACACGCTAGCCACGATTAACGCAAAGTATATTCCGTAGACATACACACCGCTCTTGTCAAAGATTAATGGCCCGGGGTTGATGCCGTGAACCAAGAGTCCGCCCAAGAACACCGCAGCTACTGTGTTGCCGGGAATGCCCATGCAGAGCAGCGGAACGAGCGAGCCTCCGATGACTGCATTATTCGATGTCTCGGAAGCAATAACGCCGTCAATTATTCCTGTGCCGAACTTCTCGGGATACTTTGAGCGCGACTTCTCCGCCGTGTACGCAAGCAAGCCCGCAGTAGATCCTCCGATGCCGGGCAATATGCCGATGATGATTCCGATGATGGACGAGATTATCGCGTTCGGTATCTGCTGGATGAACTCCATCATGCTTATTCCGTAACCCTTGAGCTGATACTTCTTCTGCTCGAGACGCTGAGATAATGTCCTGCGTCCGAATCCGGCCAAGATAATATCTGTTACTGCGAACACTCCGATTAACAATACCGTGATGTCAAAGCCGTTAAGGAGCTGATAATTCCCGAATGTGTAGCGAATCTTTGTGTCAATGGGTGCCATGCCGACCATCTTTAAGGCTATTCCTGTAAGGCCGGCAATGAGTCCGTTGAGCAGATCCTTTCCTGAGAGAGCAGCAATGATCGTGAGCGAGAACACCGCGACGGAGAAGTACTCTGCAGGCCCGAAGAGCAGGCACACTTTTGCGAGCATGGGGCTGATGAACATTAAGGCCAGTATTCCCATGATTGAGCCGATGAATGAGTAGAGAATACCTACGCCTAATGCGCGTCCTGCCTCGCCTTTCTCAGCCATCGGGCCTCCGTCAAACACTGTAGAGATTGATGAAGGAGTGCCGGGAATCTTGAGGAGGATTGCAGAAATGAGTCCGCCTGAGATACCGCCCATGTAGAGTCCGACGAGCAGGGCTATTCCGCGGGTAGCCTCAAGAGAAAACGTCATCGGCAGGAACAGGACGACCGCCATAGTTGCCGAGAGTCCGGGAACTGAGCCGAAGATTATTCCGATTACCGTACCTACCCAGATTAACAGTAAGCACATTGGGTTGAACACGTTAGCTAATGCAGCAGTTATCATGATTAATCACTCCTCCCTAGAATCCGAACACGCCCACAGGCAGGGGCATCTTTATCACGAACACGAACAGAGCATCGACAGCGAGAGGCAGGAGCACCGCCACGACAGCGAAGAGAAGAACTTTGCGGTTAGTGCGGTCGCTGAGGAGGAGCATCTGCAGGAAGAGATACACTGCGCTTGCAACTACGAAGCCTACAGGCTCAAAGGCCAGCATGTAGAGCACCATCAATACTATTGTTCCGATGCCGCCGAAGAAGTCCTGATCAAAGACTATTTTCTTGTTCTCTTCCTTGAGGCCGGTGAAGACTGAGTAGAGGAGCTTGGCTGCACCTGTGGCGACGATGCACCAGCCTATGAGCGTGGGCACGAATGCAGAGCCTACGTCTGAACGGATGACTCTGCGCACGTCCTTGACGAAGTAAATAACCGCTGCGCCGAATGCAAGAACGATTATTGAGCACAAAATATCGCGCGTCTTGTTGGTCATGAATTGTTTACCTCCCTGTGTTAGTTAATAAATATCCGCCTGCACCCTAAAGCACAAGCGGATTACTCTTCCTCTGCTAGTCTGCTGCTAACCCTGCCTCGAGTTCCTTGACCTCTTCAGGGTCTTCCCTGTTCATCTGCTCTGCATCACGGTAAAGCGGCTGTGCGTAGTACACCTTCAGCACGTCGGCGTAGCTCGCATCATTGAGGACTATATCCTTGCAGATACCGGCGAGCTTCTCAACGATGGCCTTATCCGTGCCCTTCGGGAACTTGACCTCGTACTTCTTGGCCGTTACGACCTTATCGTAGCCAAGCTCCGCAAACGTCGGGTAGTCTATTCCGGGGACTCTCTGCTTCGACATTACCGCGAGGCACACAAGATCTCCCTTCTCGATGTAGTCCTTCACCTGCATGTAGTTCGCTGCGAGGATGTCCACCTGTCCGCCGAGCATTGCCGCCATTCTCTCACCGCCTGACGTGCCGACGTTGATGTTGTCGAACTCGACTCCAGCCTGACGCTCGAGCATTGTCCCGACGTACTCAGTCGTTGAGCCGAAAACTGTAGAGTAGCGCACTTTGCCGGGGTTCTCCTTTGCGTAAGCTATCATGTCGGCTAATGTCTTCCAGCCCTTGCTGTACTGCTTGTACTCTCCGTCTGGAGCTATCGCAACGAGCGAGTATGTCTCATCGATAGCGACCGTGCAGCAGTTCTCGAAGTCCTTTGTGTAAGAGAAATCAACCATTCCCGTAGCTTCCTGAACGAGTGATGCTCCCGTGTGGTTGAAGAGAAGGGTGTAGCCGTCTTTGGGCTTGTTCATCACGTCCATTGCTGCAACTATGCCTGAGCCTCCCTGAAGGTTGATTACTACGAACGTCTGGCCGGTTATCTTGCTGACTCTCTGGAAAAGCTGACGGCAATACGTATCTGTGTCTCCGCCTGCTCCGTAAGGCAGAACTACATTAACTGTTTTTGCGGGCCACTCTGCAGAAAATGCTGCTCCTGCAATGCCCATAACCATTACTGCAACAATAAGACCTGCTAATACTTTCTTCATGATAATTCCTCCTTAACTGTATTTCTTCTCATCCCACAGAGCATAAATTTTCTCAAACTCTTTGGGAACTATGCCGTGAAGCTCCTGATTAAGGCCGAGTGCTGCTGTGCGGGCTAATCTTTCTTTCGTGCCCATCGCCATTAACGGCTCGACTCCGACTTCCTTCATGAGTTCCATTGACCCGCCGACCTCGAAGCTCCGACGCTCTGAGCTATATTTTCTCTGTGAGCCAAGTCTGCCCCTGCCATACTGGCGCAAACTTTCTAGCTGTACTGTTTCTCTTCCCAGAGCGAGTAGATTTTCCCGAACTCTCTGGGTACTTCTCCGTGCAGCTCCTGATTGAGGCCGAGTGCTGCTGTGCGGGCTAATCTTTCTTTCGTGCCCATCGCCATTAACGGCTCGACTCCGACTTCCTTCATGAGTTCCATTGACTCGCCGACCTCAAAGCTCCGACGTTCTGAGTGAATGAGATCCGCACCCGCCATCCTCAGCGCAATATCCTCGAACTTGTCGCGGTTCATTGAGTTGGAGATTGAGGAGAGTATGTAGTCCTCGACTCCGCACTTTCGGGCGAATAACAGAGTCTCGACGATGAGGCCCTCTATGCCCTTCATGAACACGGAACGCACTAACTTAATCTTTGAGGCCTCTCCGGCTTTGGTGTTGTCGGGGTCGTCAGGGTTGACCAGAGAAATCTTCATGTTGAACGGAGTCATGAGGTCGTGCCACTTCTTGCAGCCCTTGCCTGATGCGAGAATGGGGACTTTGTGGCCGAGTGCCATTAACGAGCCGAGCATTGCCGAGTCGATGTATTCCGCGCCGACTTCTGCATAAGCCTTTGCCTGAGCTTCCTTGACAGGGGGTAATGCTGTCGTAACGTCTGCGAATAGCTGCCCTGCACGCGCAAACTGTCTCAGTCCGTCAGCCGTCGATGCAGTGAATCTTGCGGGCACTGCGATTACTACTATGTCGCTGCCTTCAACAAGTTCCTTTGACGAGAACACTGCTTTGATGTCTGCGTCCTTGCAGCGGTTAAGGACTGTATCCCTCATCGGGCCTTCTTTGTCCATCACGACATCGTAAGCCTTGATGTCTGCCAGTCCTTCATTGCGGAGGCCTTTTCCCATGTTGTAGGCTGCCTCTCCGAATCCGATAAATCCTAACGAGAACGACATTTAGAGATATTCTCCCTTCATGATGATAAATTTTTGCGGGGATTGTGAAATTATGAAGATTATATCATTCACTCATTCACAATATAAAATCGTTAATACTTGTCGTTTTTACAAATGCTGCTTGTTATAATTACACTATAACTTTCTCAGGGGGTACATTTATGGACATTGAGAGCCTGTACTATTTCGCAGAGACAGCGAGGGACTTACACATCACACGGACGGCGCAGAGGCTTCACATTTCACAGCAGACACTCAGCAACCACATCATGAGGCTTGAGGATTACTACGGAGCTAAATTGTTCTACAGGTATCCTGCGCTGCAGCTCACGAGTACGGGAAAAGAAGTGCTGAAGTTTGCGAGGCAGGTACACCAGGAAGAGACTAACCTGAAAGCGATTCTTGCTGATACTCTGCAGAGCGACACAGGAGAAATTACGCTCTCTGCGAGTTCTCCGCGCTTCAACTACTACCTGCCTGACGTGCTCGAGAAATTCTCGGCCAAGTACCCGAACGTGATGATTGATCTCATAGACAGGACAAGCGACGACTCGGAGATGCTCGTCCAGAAGAATCAGGTGGACTTTGCGGTAACCGTAGACACTGAAGCCCAGAAGCTCAGGGTGAACGTCCGGGCAACGTATGACGATCCGGTGTATTTCTGCGTGTCGGATAAGCTGCTGCGCAAGCATTACGGTGGAGATATTTCTGCTCTGAAGGAGAAGGCTTTTTGTGAGGGAGCTGACCTGAAGGACTTTTCGCGTCTGCCGTTCCTGATAGTGTCTCCGCTCGGAAGGATGGGCAAGAGAATAGCGCAGTGTTTCAGCTATGCAGGGTATGAACCTGATGTTTACCTGAAGGCCGGGTACACTACGATAATGGCTCCGCTGTGCAATGCAGGGCTGGCGGGATGCTTTACGTCGCACATGAATCTTGCTAGGTGGCACTATCAAATGAATGATGACGTGAATATCTTTCCGCTGAGTTACCGGGGCGAGCCTGTTACTCTGAAGCTCTACGTAATCTACAGCAAGAAGCGTTATCTGAATCATCACTGCAGGTACTTCATCGACTTGCTGGAGGAGCAGTTTTCAGTGATAGGCGGAGAGAAGTTAGCGAGGGTCGGCGGAGAAAAGGCGGAAGGCCGGGAGTGAGTTCCTGACCTTCCGGGAAGGTGTATCAGTGATTGTGAAGCTGTGCGAACTGTGAGGCTATGTCCTTCACAAATTCAACGGGTAATTTGCAGCGTTCAGCAACTAACTTCTCTACCCAGACGTTATTTACCCGGCCGTTCATGTTGACACCTGCCTTATTATGTCCTGTTGAGTGCTGCAAGTTCCTGCACGCGCTGAAGTGTCAGGCCGCAGCTTTTTGCTATTATCTCCAAAGCGACTAATCCGTCTCTGATGAGGTTTATAGCAATATTCTCGCCAGCTTCTGCAAGACCTTCCGCCTTG
>JAFSUD010000027.1 GCA_017445405.1 Synergistaceae bacterium | reverse complement strand
AGAGCAGAGCAGAGCAGAGCAGAGCAGACTTATGCTCAAAAATTCCGGCAGAGAAAGTTAATAATAGTCATAGGGAGATTTATTGCCCCCGTTATTCCGCATTCATATTCATACACAGAAAGTTTCATAAGGCCTTTACGTCCGGAGGTGCATTAGCATCATGAAGACACATACTCAGGACACACGCAAAGGCTACTGGGACAAACGCTGTGAAGTATTATCATCGTTCTTATGGCTGCCAGCAAAAAGAGTACTTGATGATATGCCTCAATCCGCCGCTAATCTTGAGAGTTCACACCTCCTCAATGATACGTGGTTTGATTCGCAGACCTATTCATTACCCTACAGCTCACACCATAATAACGGCATCCACGCTCCGAAGTCTGAAGCATTGCGTTCACGGAAGATTCGCATTTACCCTGACGCAAAGCAGAGAGAGATTCTGAGGCACTGGATGAGAACAGCACGCTACGTGTACAATGAAGCAGCGGAATATATATCGCAGGGCAATAAAGCGGACTGGCTCGCAATCAAAAGCTGGCTGATTAAAGACCTGCCGTCATGGACAGAGAGCACGCCGTATCAGGTCAAAGCAATAGCAGTACGTGATGCGTGCATAAACTCAAAGAATGCGGCCAAGACAGAAGGCACAGCAATATTCCGAGCCAGACACAGCGCAAAACAGACAATCTTTGTCCCGAAGGCATCGGCCACAAAAAGGGGCGTATACACGAGATTCTTGGGCAGAATGGATTTCGCGGAAGATATGCCCGAGCCTGAAGGGGACTGCAGAGTGATTTATGACTGCGGGAGATGGTTTGTGAGCGTGCCGGTCAAAGTGCAGAGACTTTCTGAGCATTACGGAAGGACAGTATCTCTTGACCCGGGAATCAGGAGCTTTCTGACGTTCTACAGCTTGGACTCATGCGGAAAACTTGGCGAGGGAGCTTTCTCCAGAATCTACAGCCTGTGCAGTTATCTTGACGGCCTCGAAGCGAGGATGAGCCAGACGAACCACAGGCAGAGGTACAGGATGAAGAAGGCAGCCGACAGGTTACGCTGGAGAATCAGGAACTTAGTAGAAGAGATGCAGCACAAGACAGCGTTATTCTTGGTGAGGAACTTCGACGTTATAGCCCTGCCAGAACTTAGGGCAGATTTTGCGGACGGCATGAAGTCAGCATCACTGAGGGAAATTTTGGGGAGTGCGCATTCAGGATTTGGAGAGTACCTGAGGGCAAAGGCTGAGGAATACGGCACGAAGATAATTCCGCAGGATGAAGAGTGGACATCACAGGTATGTTCATGGAGCGGAGAAGTCAGAGAGCCGGGAAAGTTCATCAGCGACGGAAGAGAGACATTAGACCGGGATTATAACGGTGCGCGCGGAATATTTCTGCGTGCTTTGCGAGAATCTGCCATCACTCCGCCCGTCTAGGCCGGACGCAAGCGTGTGATGCATTGCCTGTGTGAGCAGATGCAGGCTGAAACGATTCGGGTAATTGGAGACTGACAGCACAGGGAAGCAGCAATCCTTCAACCCCCTGTGCAGGTCAGCAAGAAGAAGCAAGCAGCAAGTTAATTGACAACAGAATATGAGGCAATGAGATTCCCCCCCTAAATCCCACTTGAGACATGGAGGGACTTATGGAAGCTCGCACCTCCCAATGATAAGGGGAGGCCGGGAGGGGTCAGGCAACAGGCCGCTGAAGTTTTGGGGTATGCAGGCACTCTTTGAGGTTAGCTGCGGGATTCTTCAGGAGGAGGCGAAGCAGTGAAAGTTCAGAGGGTGAATATGCAAATTCATAGAGCATCAATCAGGAGGTGAGGCGTGCGCTAGTGATGGAATTAATGTGCGCGGAAGAAGGAGGGCATCAGAAATTGGGGTGCTCAAGGAAAATTAATGATGATAAATCCTCTCAGGCAACGGGAGGACAGAACAAGGAGGTTAAGTAAACATGAAGAAGCGTATTTTTGCGCTGGCTCTCGTCGTGGGAGTTCTGCTATCGGTATGCTCGTTCGCTTGGGCTGATGATATTTATTATAACTTCGGCAGAGTTGAAGCGGAGTACGAAACGATTTATAAGATTACGTCAAGAAAAAATCTCTCTTTCGAGATAAGGGTACGGGCATATGTAAACACTAACACTTCACCAACTGGTGGATATTCTGATGCAGCCAAGTTAGCCTTCACAGTGTCTCAAGATACGAATAATGCTATATCTGGTGACTTAGCAATAAGCCCTTCCAGTGATGACATTAGCAATGTTGCTGAAAATGGCTATATAGAAGCAAAGCTCACTGGTACTATCTCAGGCGACACGGCAGGTGTTGTCAGAGTCACAGCTACAATGCTGAAGTCAGACGGTAGTGCGCTTACTGTAGCAAATAATCTAGAAACGTCAAAATACTGCGAGGTAAGCTTCACACCAGAAGATGGAACGGAAGTAGCTAACGGCAGTTTTCTAGTTGATGGTGAAAGCGGACTGCCTATCACTGATGTCATCACAGCGACCGACGACATGAAGGCAGACCCCGATAACGAGTTCTGGGACGGCCTCGACCCCATCTTCACCTCAGATCCTGGCACCAACTCCAACGTGAAGGGCAAGGCCAAGCTGAAGACCACCAAGATCTCCGACTTCAAGGCCGGCACAAAGGGAACAGCCAAGATCGAGATCACCGGCCCTGTAACAGAAGTCGACGTGTACATCGCAGCCAAAGACGCAGCAAAGCTCTGGCCCGATTCAGTGGACAAGTCAGGCGATCCCATCCGTCTCACGAAGGCGAACATCAAGACCTACAGCATCCCCTTCCGGATCACCGAGTTCGACGACAGCGGCAACCTGAACAAGCTCACCGGTGCAGAGAAGAGCGACAAGACAGCCTTCGCGAAGGACAAGTCTACAGCAAAGAGCATGACGACAAAGCTGACTCTCGCGTTCAACGGAGCGAAGTTTGCCTATAAGGGCTTCCCGCTCACCTTCTCTGTTACGAACGGTGAGATGAGCAAGGCCGCAGCTAAGGCAATCAAGATCAACGTTACGCCGAACACCAACGAGCCAGGAATTTACCGCTATGAGGACGTAGAGTCCACGACTGCTGAAGTAAGCCTTGACGTAACGAGCGGAGATATTCTCGGCACGGTGGCTTCAGACGGAAAAACAATCACCAGCAAGGACTACGGCGACGGAAGCCTTCATGCGCTTGTGAGCGATGTCTATGGCAGCGGCTACACTACATTCACGTTCACGAAGATCAGCGGAGACACGTACACTTCCGGCGACGAGGTCATAGCCAGCGGAGATGCAAATTTGGCAGCGTACTACACGTACACCTACACTGCACCTCAGCTTGTAGCCTACAACAAGAAGGCCAAGCCGAAGCAGGACTGGGATATCGCAGTGCCTCTGACAGCAGAAACCGAGGATGAAGTCGGCGATGTTGATCTGACAAATGATCCCAGAGAGTTCTACATCAGCGGCGACGCAATCCTGCCCTACGTTATCACGGTCAAAGGCCCGAGCGAGAAGAACGGAGTAGAGGCAGAGATTCATCAGCCTCAGTACGACAGCATGGGCAACATTATCGAAGAAGGCTATGTAGTGATAGGCGGCAAGCTCGAGAACACGACGAAGGAATCCAAGACCGGCGTAACCATCACGGCGACCAACCCCTCGACCAAGAAGAAGGGCAGCGTGAAAATTAACGTAATCGGCAAAGTTCCTGCGACGTTCGACAAGAGCAAGTTTGTTGATGCACCTGACGCAGCTGACTACACGGACGACTATGATAAGGGTGCTTACGGCACAGTCGTGAACACCAAGAACGTCGAGGCAGGGAAAGTCCCGAGCGTATCGTTCAAGGCGAAAGGCTCAAAGACGATAGCCTACACGGTTGAATATGGAGAAGATGAACTCACGGCAGCCGGACTCTCGTTCGACGCGAAGAAGGGCAAGATCATAGCTCTGAGCACGAAGGATAAGGTAGTTCCGACAGTTGACGACGACGGCAATTTCTCACCCGCTGATATTCTTGTGTACGCCTATAACGGCATAGAGTATCTCGGCGAGGACGGAGCAGACGTTGCAAGAGCACTCATCGGAATAACCGGAGCGAAGCCCTCAGTAGCTGACAAGTCAGTAACCTTCGCCAAGAGCGACCAGGTGAGCGGAGACTACATCAAGTATGCGGACGATCCGTTCAACACGAAGACGTTCAAGACCTTCAAGCTGAACGCCGGAAAGCAGAAGCCCGCATCTCCTTCATACACAGCCGCGAACGTCAAGGCCACGACTGAGTACGACCTGTCAGAGATGGGTCTCGAGCTGGTGTCTTGGGAGAGCATGGACAAGATGGCCAGCAAGGATAAGTGGTTCGGAGAGACTGATACCATTTTTGAGAGCGGCGACCTCGAGTCAGCGGACTTTGTCCTCTACAGCTCAGACCTCACGACAAAACTCGATACGAGCGTTTGGACTACAGTAGATGACAGTGGCAACCGTGTATTCACCGATGACGCAGCTACTTCGATGGACGCAGTAGCGTACGCAGACGATGAAGACGGCGACTATGAAGGCAAGCTGAAGGTTGAGTACGGCAACGTTAAAGTAACCGGCAACGAGGCCTACAGGAACTACGGCATCATCAGGATAGTTGACCCCACAAAGATGGAGGCAAACGGCAAGGGCGTGAAGCTCGACCTCGCACTCACGAACATCGGCGCAGAGGGCAAGGGCAAATTGACCGTCGTAATCTCTGAGACCAACTCCTCATTGAAGCAGGCCAGCGCACGCAACACCGTATCCGTCAAGGCCGACAAGGCAGCACGCAACGGCAAGGGCGGCGGAGCAGGCAGTGATTACGCAGCTTACGGCGATGAGGGCAAGGCTGAGGAACTCGGCGAGAACGCAGAGGAAGCAGTCGTAACCGTCGGAGCACCGAGGACAGCTGCAGACCTGACAGCAGCTCAGAAGGCATTCCTTGAGGCGAAGGGCTACACAGTGATTGCAGTGCTTCCGGAGATTTCGGCGACAGCTGACGGACAGCAGGACTTCGAGGTCGAGCTGGACGAGGACGCTCCTGAAGGCGAAAAGATGATCTACATTCCGTTCCCGCAGGATGTCGAAGAGACAGAGGACGACAGCATTGTTGACTTCTACGATGAAGCAGGGGCAGCAATTGAGGAAGTACCTGCAGGAAAGGCAATAGTGGCAGCTCCTTGGCTCAGGGCAGATGTAGTGTATCAGCCTGTGATTGCAGTTGAGGCAGGAAAATAGTTCTCCTGAAAGTTAGGAGCAACAAGTAAGTAGTAAACAGGACACCCTGTCAGAGAAAATCTGGCGGGGTGTTTTCTTGTGCGTTAATGATGTGTGAAGTGGTGAAAGGTCTGCAGGGACTCTAGGCGTACTTATTCTTCCCTTCTGCCGTTAGAGAAAGGTAGAATCGGGTTCAGGTCGCTGTACTTGAGGTTGAACTCCTTCATAACTTCTGCTGCCTCCGCCCTGATATAGGCTACATGCTCTGCTGTGGTCATGTGCTTTGTCTTCTCGTAAAGGGCATCGCGGATTGCGTCTAGCTCCTCCTCAAACGTCGCGTACTTCCCCATACTCTAACACTTCCTTTGCTGCGGAAAAGGCTTTATAGGCTCTAAAGGTTTCAGGTCGCTGCGCTTGATGTTGTATTCCTTCCTGATTGCCTCGCCTCGCGCTCTGAAATAGGCTACATGCTCCGCTGTGGTCATGTGCTTTGTCTCCTCGTACATTGCATCCCGGATTGCGTCTAGCTCCTCCTCAAACGTCGCGTACTTTCCCATACTCTAACACCTCCTTTGCTGTGCATATCATTATGCTGCCATAGCCATATTCGCTATTGATGCCAGCAGTAAGTAATTTTGTTTTACGACGGTTGATATGTGCAAAATTATACGACACGATTGCATCCATCTTGAACACCGAAGCAGCCGCTATGTGAACGCTGTCATAGAACTTTGATGCCGGAATAACCTTGCTGTCTATGTACATTTCTGCAAGACGTTTAGCAGTATCATTTACCTCGAACGATTTTATGCCGCATGAGTCAATAAGATCCAGCATCATGCTTTGTTTAGGCTCTTCACACCGCTTCAGCTCGTCAGTAACATAATCAGACGTATAGCCTTCATGCGCTCCGGCCTTGATTGCTCCGAACAGCCTCACAACGTCTTCATGTCCCTCACGCTCTGCATCAAAGTACCAGTTGAATACCGTCGTCTCTAAATATATTCTCAAGCTGTGCATCACCTCGCGCATAATTATAGTACAGGCTTGACATTTAAGGCCTTATGTGCAATCATTCATCAATCATAATTTTTTCATGAACGGAGCAGTTATTTCACAGTGCATAGTATCAATCTCACATCAGCAAATTATTACGGATTTAGCTTTAACTTCTGGTATAACTTCCAGAGGGTAGATTCATCTTGGCTGACGTGAGGCAGGTCTTACAGCACAACAATACACACAGGACACATCAAGCACCTTTCGGACAGCTAAGAGTTCGGAGGGTGCTTTATTTATGGGGAGGAATAAGCAAATGCCCGCAAACGTGAAAGCAAGCACAGGTTACAGCATCAAGATACGCAAAGGTTTAGTAGCGAGATTAGGACTTGAGATACTTCGTCTCAGCGAAGAGGAATATCACGAAATTGCATTAATCACGGACGAGAAAGTATCCGGCCTTTATCTTCAGCAGGTGATAATGAATGTGAAAGAATGCCCCAAGCCCGAAGGCACAAAGTTACGGATATGCGAGCTGCTGATCAAGTCTCACGAGGACTCGAAGAACTTCGGGACGATAGCCAAGCTCCTCGAGGACATGGCCTCGCTCGGACTCTCGAAAAACTGCGTCGTCGTAGCTCTCGGCGGAGGTGTAGTCTGTGATGCTGCGGGCTTTGCTGCTGCTGTCTACATGGGCGGAGTCAGACTCGTGCTCGTCCCGACGACTCTCGCGGCAATGGTGAAGGCCTCTGCGGGCAACCTCGCGCGCGTGAATCTCTCTGCAGGCGAGAACTTGGCCGGAATGCCTTACGCCCCGTCGCTCGTCCTGTGCGACACTGAGTGCCTGAGGACTCTTCCTGATGACGAGTACAGGAGCGGACTCGCAGAAGCTCTCAAGACTGCAGTAGTGAGCGGAGAGGAAATGTTCAGAATATTTGAGCGCGGCACTGCCTCAGAGAACATAGAGCGCGTAATCGAGGAGTGCATAAAGTTCCGTGCTGAGATTGCGGACAACGAGGCGAGAATGAAGGGGCTGAAGCTGGGCTGCGTTGTAGGAAGTGCGATCGGTGCTCTGAGCGGTTACGGGATTCAGCATGGCTTGGCGACTGCGCAGGGGATAGGGATAACTGCGAGGGCTTCGGCCAAGATGAAGTGGTGCAGTGAAGAGACATCACAGAGAATAATTAACACGCTGGAACGCAATAACCTTCCGTGTGTCTGCACTGAATTTAAGGCCTCAGAGATTGCCAAGACGGCCGTAAAATCAGGAGGCAGGATTATAGATATGATAGTGCCATGTGAGATAGGCAGGTGTGAGGTGAAACATGTGAAAGCTGAGGAGCTGGAGAGTATTATTTCTCTTGGGATGAGCAGGTAATTATTATTGCGCGGGCATGGAGAGAGGAAATCTAGTATAATACACGTATCAACTTTTCAACTTATTCAGGAGGTGCGCATTATGGAAGTTCGGTTTGTACAGCGCGGCGCAAATGTTGACGACAAGCTCAGGGAATACATGGAGAAGAAAATATCCCGGCTTGAGAAGTTCTTCCGCAAGATACTGAACTGTCAGATAGTCGTAACGCATCACAAGGGCAGCTTCAACGTGGAGACTACTGCAAATGCTAACGGCGTAATCCTCAGGGCAGAAGAAGACGCGACAGATATGAGGACGGCATTTGACCAGTCCCTCAAGAATCTTGAGCGCAGAATCAAGAAGTACAACTCATACCTCAAGGACAGGGCACAGCTCGGCACAGCAGAAGCCTTCTCGTTCAGCATTGAGGAAGAGGCTCAGGCAGAGAATGAAGCTCCTGTGATCGACAAGGTCAAGAAGGTAGAAGTTCACCCGATGGATCCTGTCGAGGCAGCGATGCAGATGGAGCTTGTAGGGCACGAGTTCTTCATGTTCCAGAATGCGGGGACTGGAGATATTAACGTAATCTATAAGCGCGGAGAGAACAGCTACGGCCTTCTTGAGCCTGTGAAGTAGTGAGTAATTATTGTTGTCCCTCTGGTCGTCCTGGCCGGAGGGATTTTTGCTAGCCTTCGGTGATTTTGCGCAGGTATTCTTCCAGAGCACAGCCGCTTTTCAGGAGCTTGCCCCCGAGGTCAACGAATGCATGTTTGGTGTAGCCTTCTGCAGCGAGTTTTCCGGTTGCCTTGTTGAGTATTCTGTATGAGAACTCAACGCTTACACGAGTCAACTTGCTGACTCTCGTCTCGATCTCCGCCTCGTCGTCATAGCGCAATGATGACTTGTACCTGCAGTGAGCTTCAACGACAGGTAACATTATGCCTTCAGCCTCCCATTCGAGATAGCTTTTTCCTGAGAGTCTGCAGTATTCGTTCCTGCCTACCTCGAACCAGTCAAGATAGCGGCCGTGATATGCCACTCCCATTTTGTCGGTCTCTGAGTATCTCACGCGTATAATTGCTGTGTGCTTGATGTCATTCATGAATTACTGCCTCCTGTGAAGTTGTTGCATGACATAATATCACAATGTCTTTTCCTGAAAGGTTAATAGGACGTAATCAGCAGCATCTTCACGTCTTATGAACTCCGCACCGTCACCGCAATTAATTCATCTAACCTGCTCATCTCCACAAGTTCACCAGCTTCACTAACCAGCTCTCCTGAAACTTTATCGCCTTCACCGGGCACATCTCATGACAGCAATAACACCTGATGCACTTTCCGTAATCAAAGTACAAGTGCTTGTTCTCATGCCTCAACGCCCCTGCAGCACAAACAGCAGCACACCTCCCGCACCCTATGCACAGTTCAGGAATATGCACCGGCCTTGAAGTCATTAACCGCTCAATGAAGGGAATCGGAATAAGCCTCATGCTCCGTGTCTTGGGAAGATTGACGTTCGGAAAGACATAATCACTCGGAACATCTCCCTCAACGTCAGCAGGGTCAAGAGTGCACTGCTTCATTCCGCGTTTCTTTGCGGCCAGGTAGAGAGGGTAGTCGTCGAGCTTTGCGCCGAGCATCCTGCAGAGCCAGAAATCCATAGTGAGGGCATCCTGAGTCCCTGCGATTATCCCGAACTCGTAAGGATTCCCGGAAGTCGGGCCGTCTCCGTCCATGCCGATCACTCCGTCAAGAAGCGTGAAGCATGGTTTGACTCCTGCGTAGATGTCCAGCAAGAGTCCCGCGAATCTCTCCCTGTTAAGTCCTACGTTATAGTGCCAGCCTGCTTTGAGTCTGCCGGGAATGCAGCCGAACAAGTTCTTTACGCCCATAGTCAGATACATCTGGCCGTGTGTCTTGAACTTGGCCAGACTGATTACTTTATCCGCTTCAATGACCTGTCTGCTCACCTGAATATGCTTGAACTCTGCATTATCACTTGGGGGTAAATCCACAGGGTCAGTGAGTTCACGGCACTCTATCCCGAGTTCGCGGGCTACTTGCATGAATCCGGCCTTCTCTGCAGCTTTGGTGAAGCTGTCGATGCCGGGACTGTCGGCGATGAAGGGAGTCGCTCCCTCAGCGAGCACGAGACGGGCAGCAGCTTTCACGATTGCGGGATCTGTAGTTATTCTGCGAGAGATGTCGTGCCCCGAGACGAGATTAACTTTCAGGAGGACTCGTTCACCCTTCTTCACAAAATTACTTATGCCTCCGAAGCTGTCAAATACTCTTCGTACTGCGGAATCTATTTGTGATTGTTCATAACTATTCTGGCGTGCTATAAATACTTTTCCCATAATGCTTATCTCTCCGTTTTTGCTTTGAGATTATACACTACACTATAATATCGGCAGCTTTCATTAATGAGGAGTGTGCAATTATGGGCGAAGGCAAAGGCTATATCTGTCCAGAGTGCGGATATTCATTCACGGCAATGTTAGGAATCGGCATGAGGTTTCCCTACGTCTACAGGGAAACGGTCAGCGCAATGAAGCACGGCGAACTTGGGGAAGAAGCGCAGAAATTCTTTGCAGAACATCCCGACGGTGCAGTGAGCTGCGAACTAGTGATGATGAAGTGCGCAGGGTGCGGGGAATACGACTGCCGCAAAGCACTTACTATGTATGTTCTGAAAGAGGGCTATGCTCATGAAGTCCCTGAAGGCATTTGGTCTACAGCTATGCCTCATGAAGGACTAGATTACGTGTCCCCGGACGAAATTAAGGTGAGTTACACAAAGTATGCGGAATATCCTCACAAATGCGAAGCCTGCGGAGGAGATATGCAGATAGTTTCAGATGATGCTGCTAAAGTATGCCCTAACTGCGGGCACGAACTTGAAGATGAAGGAATAGCAATGCTATGGGACTAAGACACATAAAAACGGGAGATGCCCTTAGCAAAAGCACCTCCCGCTAACCTTTTCGCGAGATTAATTCATTTCCTAGAATAACGGAGCTAACACCAACGCTACAACCGTCATTAACTTGATGAGGATGTTCAATGCCGGGCCTGCAGTATCCTTGAACGGGTCGCCCACTGTGTCGCCCACAACTGCTGCTGCATGGTTCGGAGAGCCTTTGCCGTTAAAGTGCCCTTCCTCAATGTACTTCTTCGCGTTGTCCCATGCACCGCCGGAGTTCGACATGAACAGTGCCATCATAACGCCCGTAACTATTGATCCGCCGAGAAGTCCTCCCAGAGCCTCTTTGCCGAGCACGAATCCCACAATGACCGGCACAGCAATAGCCATAACGCCGGGGATAATCATCTGAGTCAGTGCAGCATGAGTCGAGATAGACACGCAGCGTTCATAGTCAGGCTTGCCCTTGCCCTCCATGATGCCCGCAATCTCCCTGAACTGCCTTCTGACTTCCTCAATCATTGAGCCTGCTGCTTTGCTCACTGCGTCAATTGAGAGCGAGCAGAAGATGAACGGGAGCATTCCTCCGATTAACAGTCCGACGATGACGTAAGGGTTCATGATGTCGATCTTGTCGATCTTGGCCGCCTGTGAGTACGCAACGAAAAGCGCAAGTGCAGTAAGTGCCGCAGAACCTATAGCTAATCCCTTGCCCATTGCCGCCGTCGTGTTGCCGATTGCGTCGAGGTGGTCAGTAATCTTCCTCACGCCTTCAGGAAGCTCGCTCATCTCTGCAATTCCGCCCGCGTTGTCTGCGATAGGGCCGTATGCGTCAACGCTCAGAGAGATTCCCGTAATCGAGAGCATACCTACAGCAGAGACAGCCACGCCGAACATTCCGGCCAAGTAGTAGCTGATGATTGTTGCGAGGCAGATTAACAGCACAGGGATTCCGGTTGACATCATGCCGAGAGATATACCCGAGAGAATGACTGTTGCCGAGCCTGTGTCAGATGATGCAGCCACATTCTGCACGAACCTGTAATCTCCAGAAGTGTAGATCTCTGTAACTATGCCGATGATGATTCCCGCAAGCACTCCAGACGTAACTGACAGGAACACGCTCATTGAGTTCGAGAAGAAGAACAGGATACTCAGCACGAAAGTACCTGCAATCATGAGTCCTCCGGCTACGAACGTTCCCGTCCTGAGAGCAAATGCCGCGTCTCCGTCCTCGATGCGCTGAACTACTCCGGCCATACCCGGCAGCTTCTTCGTGATTGAACGCACTGCTGACGCAAACGGAGCTTTCTGAGAGATCATCATGCAGCCGATGATTGACGCGAACACTCCCCAAGCTGCAAGGAACATCGGGAAGCCTATTCCCCAGAGTCCAAGAACCTCTCCGCCCTGAGTGAATGCATATGTCGCACCGATGGCCATAGCTGCAAGTATCGAGTTCACGTAGCTCTCGAACAGGTCCGCCCCCATGCCCGCAATGTCTCCTACGTTGTCGCCCACGTTATCGGCGATCGTTGCGGGGTTGCGCGGGTCGTCTTCAGGGATTCCGGCCTCGACTTTGCCCACGAGGTCAGCTCCTACGTCTGCAGCCTTCGTGTAGATGCCTCCGCCCACACGTGCGAACAGTGCGATGCTGCTTGCGCCCATGCCGAAAGCTGTAAGTGCCGTTACGTCATTGAGGAACAGATAGGCCAGCGAGAGTCCCGCGAGTCCGAGTCCGACGACGACCATTCCGACAATGCTTCCGCCCGAGAACGCTACCTCGAGTGCATCACCTGCTGCGGTGTGCTTCTCTACTGCGGGAGCGTCAGACTTCCCGAGATCGACTCCTGCTTCTGCGTCCTCAATGCCTTTGAGGGCTGCGTAGGTCGTCCTGCCGTTGGAGTTGGTCGCTACGTACATGCCGATCCATCCTGCGGTGGCACTGCACGCTGCTCCGAGAATGAATGCGAACGCTGCCCCGAGTCCCAATGCCGAGACGAGGAGAATAGCTACAACGCCGACGAAGGGAGCAAGCCAAGAATATTCCTTCTTGAGGAAAGCCATTGCGCCCTGATGAATAATGCTTGAGAGTTCAGCTACCCGGGGATGACCGATCTGACTCTCTTCTAGCTTCTGGTAAACTGTCCAGGCATAATAGCCCGCCAGCAAACCAAACACTAATGTGATGAATACCAAGAAAAGCCACATGAATTAATTTACCTCCCTGTTGGAATGAGTATAAGGATTGTTCAATTATAGCCTAAACCGTGAATAATTTTTACGCGGAAAATTAACGGATTGACTGAATATTACCTTGCAGAAATTTTTGCGCCAATTACGATATAATACGAGTATTCATAAATTTTGCAAACAATTTATATTTGAGGGGAGTGCTATATCACTATGAACCTGCCTACGTTTTTAGGCGGAGTACACCCGCCCGAAGGCAAAGCTCTCACGGAAAACAAGCCCATCGAAATCCTCAAGCCCACAGATGTCCGTGAGTTCGTTTACCCTATGGGACTTCATCTCGGCGCACCATGCGTTCCCATCGTCAAGAAAGGAGATACCGTGCTCGCAGGACAGAAGATCGCTGACTCTGATGCGTTCGTCTCTGCTCCCAAGTATTCGGCTGTCTCAGGAACTGTCAAGGCCGTAGAACCCCGCATGGTCTACACCGGAGCAATGGAGCTGTGCGTCGTTGTCGAGAGTGACGGCAAATATACTCCTGCACCGTCTCTTCATGAGGCACTCGGCCACAAGCCCCAGCCGTCAGAGTATGTGAAGCTGATTCGCGAGGCCGGACTCGTCGGGAGCGGAGGAGCATGTTTCCCGACTCACGTCAAGCTCTCACCGCCGAAGGATAAGCCCATCAAGCACATCATCATCAACTCTGCGGAGTGCGAGCCTTACCTGAACTGCGACAACAGGCTCATGATTGAGGAGCCCGAGCAGGTGCTTAAAGGTTTAGGGTATGTGCTGGAAGTTTTCCCGGAGGCAGAGGGAGTCGTGGCTATCGAGAACAACAAGCCCGAAGCTATCCGCATCATGACCGAGCGCAACAAGAACCCCAGAATCAGAATCCAGCCTCTCACAGTCAAGTACCCGCAAGGTGCTGAAAAGATGCTCATCTATTCGGTAACAGGCAAAGAAGTTCCCACAGTCCCCGCGCTTCCTGCTGATGTCGGCTGCATAGTCCTCAACACACGCACAGCTTGGCAGATATGGGCAGCTATCGAGAAGGGGCTTCCTGTCCACGAAAGAATCATCACCGTAACAGGAGACGCAATCGTTGAACCGAAGAATTTGCTTGTGCCGCTGGGCTTGAGCTTCCTCGAGCTGATTCATGCGTGCGGAGGGTTCACTGAAGAGCCGGTGAAGGTAATCTCAGGAGGGCCGATGATGGGAATTGCTATGCGTAACCTCGATACCCCCGTCGTCAAGGGAACATCAGGAATATTAGCCCTCACTAAGAAGTCCGCCTATCTCGCCGAAGAAAGCGCGTGTATCAGGTGCGGAAAGTGCGTAGAGGTCTGCCCGATGCACCTCGAGCCGACGACACTCGACCACTTCGTCCGCAGAAGGGAATACTCGGACTTTGAGGCACACGGAGGCATGAACTGCATAGAGTGCGGAAGCTGTGCGTACACCTGCCCGGCATCACGGCACTTAGTCCAGAGCTACAAGGAAGGCAAGGCAGCGGTTCAGGCAGCCCGCAAGAAGGCAGCAGCGGCGGCTAAGGCAAGCTAGACGGACGGAGGCGAATAATTATCATGGACACAAAATTGACTGTATCAACTTCACCGCATGTGCATTCAGAGTTCACTACCCGCGCAATTATGGGCATGGTGATTTTTGCTCTGATACCTGCGGGAATCATGGGAACGTATTTTCTCGGCCTCCGCTCGCTCGGAGTAATAGTTACGTGTGTGCTGGCCTGTGTGCTGAGTGAGTATGTCTGGCAGAAGTTCATCATGAACACCAAGACAACAATTAATGACCTGTCGGCAGCAGTTACGGGACTCTTGCTCGCGTATAACCTTCCTCCGACGATACCGTTCTGGATGGCAGCAGTGGGAGGAATCTTCGCAATAATCATCGTCAAGCAGTTCTACGGCGGAATCGGCTGCAACATCGTAAATCCCGCTCTCGCTGCACGCGCAATGATGCTCATCTCCTGGCCTACAGCAATGACCACGTGGACGATTAACGGAATTTCAGGCGCGACTCCTCTTGCGGCAATGAAGGCCGGAAGCGTGGCGGGTATGCCCTCAATTTGCGATTTATTGATGGGCAACATGTCCGGGTGCATAGGCGAGACATCATCACTGCTTCTCATCATGGGAGGAGCTTATCTCGTGTGGGAGGGCGTAATCTCTGCACGCATACCCCTCACCTACATTCTGAGCACAGCTATTCTCTCTGCGCTGTTCAACCACGGCGGAGGAATGTTCCCGATTCATGAGATGCTCACGGGAGGGTTATTGATTGGTGCGTTCTTCATGGCGACAGACTACACGACATCACCCATGAGCGAGAAAGGGCAGTACATTTACGCTGCGGGCTGTGCGTTATTGACATCACTAATCAGGACGTGGGGAGGATACCCTGAGGGCGTGTCGTTCTCAATCCTCATCATGAATGTTGCTGTGCCGTTAATCGACAAGTACACCGAGCCGAGAGTCTTCGGAGCACCCAAGAACGGCTACTTCAAGAGAACAGGAGGCAAATAGTCATGACTAACGATAACGTAACATTTGCTGACTACATGAAGAAAGCAATACACTTAGGCGGGACGTTGCTTGCTGTTACCGCAGTAACCGGAATAATTCTCGGAGTCGTCGAGCACTACACGAGCCAGGCCATCAAGCAGGTAGAGTTAGCTGCGAAAAATGAGGCCTTCAAGAACGTCATGCCCATAGCTCAGACTTTCGAGGCAGCAGACAAGGCAGAGGACGATTTCGTGATAGACATCGTGTCAGCAAAGGACGGCGATAACGTCGTGGGCTGGTGCATGACCGTAGAGACGAAGAGTTACGGCGGGCCTCTGCAGTTCATCGCGGGCATCACGAAGGACGGCACCGTGAAGGCAATCAACATCCTGAGCCACTCGGACACCCCGGGACTCGGAGCAAGGGCAACTGAGCCGGAGTTCTACGGGCAGTTCACGGACAGGACGACTCTTCCGTTAAAGGTCGTGAAGAACGGCGCGAGCAATGCTGACGAGATAGCCGCAATCTCCGGAGCAACGATAACCTCAACAGCAGTAACCGACGGCGTGAATGCTGCTGTGAACTACTGGAGCAAGAATCTGAAGGGGGGCAACTAGACTCCATGAGCCAGAGCAAGCTGAAGATTATTACTAACGGAATACTTACCGACAACCCGACGTTCGTGCAGTGCATCGGGCTTTGTCCTACGCTCGCGACAACTACCAGCGTCGCAAACGGTATCGGCATGGGCATAGCTGCGACGTTCGTTCTCACTGCGTCAAACATAGTTATCTCGATACTGCGCAAGATAGTTCCTGACGAGATACGCATACCAATATTTATAGTGGTCATTGCGGGATTCGTTACGGTGATTGAGTTCCTGATGAAGGGATTTACGCCCGAACTCAACAAGTCGCTCGGAATATTCATACCCTTAATCGTGGTCAACTGCATCATCCTGGCACGAGCTGAGGCCTTCGCGTCAAAGAACGGAGTGTTTGACTCCGCCCTCGACGGTATAGGTATGGGCTTGGGCTTCACGTGTGCGCTGACTCTTCTCGGGTCGGTGCGTGAGATTCTCGGTGCTGGTACATGGATGGGGACTCCTGTCGTGAGCTTTGACCCCGCAATGCTGATAGTGTTAGCTCCCGGCGGGTTCATCATTCTCGGGTGCAGCATGGGAATCTTCCGCGCGATTCAGGCTAAGGCCGCAAAGATGAAGGGACTCGGAGCGACTCCTGCTGAGGCGAGACCTGCAGGGTGCGGTTCGTGCCTGATGGCCAAGTTCTGCAACAGAGACGCAGAAGAATGCGGGGAGGCGAAGTAGCTATGTCAATGACTGAATTACTCTTGCTGTTCATCAGCTCAATATTCGTACACAATATCCTGCTCTCGAGATTCTTGGGATGCTGTCCGTTCATGGGAGTCAGCTCGAAGCTCAAGACTGCTCAGGGAATGGGAGCTGCTGTCGTGTTCGTTATAGTGCTCGCGTCGCTCATGACGTGGCTCACCTACAACTACCTGCTTGTGCCTCTGCACCTCGAGTATCTCTACACGCTGTCGTTCATTCTGGTGATTGCGGCACTCGTTCAGTTCGTGGATCTTGCGCTGAAGAAGCTCAACCCTGTGCTCTATAAGTCGCTGGGAATCTTCCTGCCCCTCATCACGACTAACTGTGCAGTTCTCGGAGTCGCCGTCCTCAACATGAACGAGGGCTACGGACTCGCAGCGGCACTCGTGAACGCTCTCGGGTCATCTCTGGGCTTCCTGCTGGCAATATCACTCATGGCAGGAATCCGCGAGCGCATAGAGACCAACGAGGGAATCCCTGATGCATTGAGGGGGCTTCCGATGGCGTTAATCACGGCGGGCTTAATGTCAATAGCCTTCATGGGCTTCACCGGCATAATCAAGTAAGGAGGGTGTAATTATGGATGTAGGACATGCAATGATAGCTCCCCTTGCGTTAATGGGAATTATGGGCGGAGTGTTCGGAGTTCTGCTCGCGATCGCGTCAATAGTCTTCCGAGTTCATCAGGACGAACGGATCGGCTTAGTGCGTGCGGCTCTTCCCGGGGCAAACTGCGGAGGCTGCGGTTATCCTGGCTGCGACGGCTACGCTTCAGGAGTCGTAGAGTCTGGTGCACCGGTCAACAAGTGCGCTCCCGGAGGTGCGAAGGTAGCTGCTGCGATTGCGGCAATCATGGGCGTAGATGCAGGAGCGAGCGTGCCTGTTCGTGCGTTCTTGAGGTGCAAGGGGACGTGCGAGGCTTCACCCCGCAAGCTGAACTATGACGGAATAGATGACTGCAGAAGTGCGGTGATGATTCCCGGAGGCTCTCCCAATGAGTGCCCGTTCGGGTGCGTCGGAATGGGGACATGCATTAAGGTCTGCCAGTTCGGTGCGCTGTCGATGGGCGAGGACGGACTCCCGAAAGTTGACGTGAGCAAGTGCGTAGGGTGCGGAGCGTGCGTCGAGAACTGCCCGAAGGGATTATTTACGCTCGTGCCTGTAACTGCTGATGTGATAGTGGCGTGTGCGTCTCACTGGAAAGGCCCGGCAGTGAAGAAAGTGTGCAGTGCCGGATGCATAGGCTGTACTCTTTGTGAGAAGAAGTGCCCGAAACAGGCTATCACTATGGATAACGACTTGGCCGTGATAGACCAGAGCAAGTGCGTGAAGTGCGGGATATGCGCGAAGGTGTGTCCGGCGAAGTGCATAAAGCAGGGCGAGAAATATGTAGTTGAGAAGTCTGCGTAAACGTCGGCAGAAAACGTGTCTCCTCTCGTGAAAAACGGGGGGAGATTTTTTTAGTGGTGAGTAAAACACGTGGTGTGGGTGTCT
>JAFSUD010000004.1 GCA_017445405.1 Synergistaceae bacterium | reverse complement strand
CTCGTTGCTGAGCCTCTCTCGTTGCTGAGCCTCTCTCGTTGCTGAGCCTCTCTCGTTGCTGAGCCTCTCTCGTTGCTGAGCCTCTCTCGTTGCTGAGCCTCTCTCGTTGCTGAGCCTCTCTCGTTGCTGAGCCTCTTATATAGATTGTATTTTCTTTGTAGGATAATATGAAATCATAGCACTACAGCATATTGTCTTCAATAAGTGAATATGCGTGTTCTAACCTAGTCCTGAATGCCTCTGAAGAATCAGTTGCTGTCTCATTAGTTAGGCACAAAAGTCTATTGATAATCCTTCTGCGCTCTGAAACCGAAGGTGAAACGTTATACATCTCAAGCAGACGCAGTTTCTCTTCCCGCGTATCTTCGTCATACTCAGGAGGTATCACTCCGTCTTCGCTTCTGTTGCCGAACCATGCAGTATTCACCAGAGGCAGCATCTCATCAGGCAGACTTGACAGCACATTTATCAGGCTGTCTCCCTGAATCCGGCTGTATAGTCCGTGCTTCATGAGCAGTTCAGGCAGCGTTAAAGGCTTTATGTTCACAGGGAAGAGCACTGCATAATCAAAGCCGTTATCAAGCAGAAAGATAATGCTGTTAAGTGCATCGGCTTCCTGTTCCTCTCTCGTCAGGAAAGGAGCACCTAATATGACATTAGCAATAGCCTTAAGATTCTTGTGCCTGTGAATGGCTGCCAGAATTCCGCTGTAATCATAATTTATGCGTGGCTTGTTCAGGCAGTAAAATAGTACGTCATTGCTCACGGATTCTATCCCTGCCTCAAAATATACTGTTTTGCCTGAGAATATCTCTGCAGTCATATCAATACAATCTTGGGTAAGAGTAGATATGTGCGTCTCAAGGATTACTTCAGGAATATCAAGCTCATTGACCCAAGAAAAAAGCTGCTCTCTTTCTGCTGCTGCAAGTTCATAGTCATCGAGGACACTTCCGCAAGTGTTGATGAGTATGCTGTGAGGATTCCCCTCAATTTTTGCTGATGCTGTAACTTTTCCGGCAATGTCAGGTATCCTTCGGCCCTTCCAGTAGTTGCACATGGTACATGACCCCGCTTCGCTGAATCTGCACGGGGGAGACTGAAGCCAGAGCTGTACAATATCGCCTATGTAAGTAAGCGAATAAACATAATCATGAGGAATGAGTCTGCGCTGCCTGCGTAGGCTTATCATCACGTCAGAAAGCAGCCTGTTTCTGCTTGGGTAATCATGCAGCCTGAAGCGGGAATTAATCTCTCTAATATCATTCTGCTGAAGAAGGCTTGAAGTATTACGCATATATCACTGTTCACACTCCTTACAAAAAAGCCGGAAGCCCATTTGTGCTGGACTCCCGGCAAAATTATTATCAGCTACTTTTTGTCCTGCCACTCACACAGCAAGCCCGTAGCTACAAACATTGAACTCCACGTTCCCGCAATAATGCCTACTAACATTGCATAGCTGAAGGCCATTAACACCGGCCCTCCCCATACGCACAAGGCTATCACAGGGAAAAGCGTAGTAAGCGTAGTGTTAATCGTCCTGCCGAGCGTCTGATTCAGGGATTTGTTCACGAGGTTCACTATGCCCTCGCGTGAAAGCGTCCCCCAATTCTCGCGCACACGGTCAAGAATGATTATCGTGTTGTTCAGAGAATAGCCAACGATCGTCAAGATAGCCGCAATGAATGACGAAGAGATTTCCATCTGGCTTACGCTGAAGAATCCCAGAGCAATAATCACGTCATGCACAAGAGGCACAACGCTCACGACAGCAAATCTGAACTGGAAGCGCAGTGTGATGTAGATCAATATCGCCACGAGAGCAATACTCACGCCGATGATTGCCTGTCTCCTGAGTTCTCCGCCGACTACAGGGCCGACCTTCTCAAAGCCTGTAACCTTCATGTCTGGGTAATTAGCTGCAAGAGCCTTCACGACATTTTCTCTGCTCTCTTCAGTGTCCTCATTGGTGCGGATGATTATTCCCTTGTCGCCGAAGTTCTGAATCATCGCCTCACGAGCCACTACTCCCGAAATTACCTGCCTCACGTTCGTGATGTCCGGCCTCTCTGTGAACTCCGCCTGAATCACGTTGCCGCCTGTGAAGTCTATTCCGAGATTGAGGCCGCGTGTGAGGAGCAGAATAATGCTTGCGATAACGAGCACTAGGCTGATAGTCATAGCAAGTTTACGGTGTTTCATGAAGTCAAAGTTTAAGTTCAGCGCGCTCATTTCCTCAGCCCCTCTCCTCTCTTGATGAACAACTGAAGTATTGCCCTCGTTACCACAACGTTAGCGAACACGCTCGCCACAAGTCCGACCGACAAAGTTACTCCGAAGCCCCTTACTGACCCCGAGCCGAAGTAGAACAGCACCAGAGCCGCAATCAGTGTCGTGATGTTGGAGTCCAGAATCGTAACAAGTGCCTTGCGGAATCCCGAGTCCAGAGCTGCCATCGGAGTCTTTCCTGCGTTGCGTTCCTCACGGATGCGCTCGTAGATTAACACGTTGCCGTCTACAGCCATTCCCAGAGTCAGAATGATTCCTGCAATGCCGGGAAGAGTCAGAGTCGCGTTAAATGCAATCAGCCCTGCGAAGATTAACAGCACCGTAACAGCGAGTGCCACGTCTGCCGCGAGTCCCCTGAACTGGTAGTAGAGCAGCATGAACACGAGCACCATTGCAGCACCGAAGAGTCCTGCCTCGAGTCCCTGCTTTACGGAGTCCGCTCCCAAGCTCGGCCCGACTGTTCTCTCTTCAGCTATATCGACAGCCACAGGCAACGCTCCAGCCTTGAGCATTATTGCTAACCTTGCTGCCTCATCTGTCGTGAAGCGTCCGGTTATCTGTGCACGTCCTCCGGAAATTCTGTCCTGAACTACAGGTGCGGAAATTACTACGTTATCGAGAACGATAGCTAACTGCTTGCCGATGAGACGGGCAGTCGCATTCTCGAAGAGTCTCGCCCCCTCAGAGCTGAACTCCAGAGATACGCCCATGCGTCCCAAGCTGTCAGGCTGTACTTCTGCGTTCACGAGGTCTTTACCCGAAAGTAGCACAGGCCCGAGAAGGTAATATCTTCCTGCCTCTTCTGCGGGGGCAACGATTGAGCCGGGATTAGCCGGAACTTTGGCCTGAAGGTCTGCGCTCGCGTTGCTTATCTGCTCGACGGCCTGTCTCCATCTTTCCTGAGCATTCACGAACTGAATATCGCTGTCGTAATTGCTGCGTACAGGAGCGGGAGGAGGAGTTGCGCCTGTTGCCTCGATGACCTCGCGGAAATCCATCTGTGCAGTCTTGCCGATGAGTTCACGGGCTGCTTCGGGATTCTGAATGCCGGGAAGGTCAACAATGATTCTGTCTGTCCCTGACTTCTGGATTATAGGCTCGGCGACTCCGTACTGGTCGATTCTGTTGCGGAGTACTGCGAGGAGTCTGTCGATGCTGTCATCACGAACTGGATTCTCGGGGGTATCCTTTGCCTGAAGGACTATGTGCGCTCCTCCTTTGAGGTCAAGGCCTAAGTTGAGGCCGTCCCTCTGGAAATACGCAAAGCACGCTGCTCCGATGACTACTAGAATCACCAGCCAGAAGCGAAATCTATCCGCACGGTTCATTAAGCTGATGCCTCCGTCTTCACTGCACGTTTGCCCTGAACTGCTGACTTCAGAATCGTTACGCGCACTCCTTCAGCTATCTCAATCTGGAACGAGTCATCACGGACTTCGCGGACTGTGCCGTAGAAGCCGCCGATGGTGATAATCTGGTCGCCCCTTGCGATGCTGTCAATCATATTTTTCTGCTGTTTATCGCGCTTTCTCTGCGGGCGGATAATGAAGAAGTAGAAGATAAGCACGAATATAGCAAGAGGGAAGAGCATTCCCATAAGGCCTCCCTGCTGGGCTGCTCCTGCCTCTCCGCCTGCACCACCCGTTGCTGAAGGAGCACTTCCTCCGCACGGTGATACCGCTGTTGTTGTTTCTGACATGTTGAAAATATTGATGCAGAATATATTTTCTCTTACTGTTTCATTGAACCCGAACCTATGCGATGTTCTGCAATGATTCGTAATTTATGGTTCTCCGCAGTCATTACGGGTAAGTCAGATACCCTTGAAGAAAGCGTGCTCAACAAGCCAGCTTCTCCAGATTCCGGGCTGCGTTAAAATCCCTGTCTATAACTAGTCCGCATTCGTGGCACTCGTACACTCTTTCAGACAAAAGCAGCCTTGCCTTCACGTGTCCGCATTGTGAACATGTTTTGCTGCCGGGATAAAACCTGTCTGCATATATGACTCTTATCCCCGCGTTTACGGCTTTGCGTTCCAGCAGTTTACGGAACAAGTACAGGTTCTGTTCTGCTATGGACTTGGCCAAGTGCTTATTCTTCATCATTCCTGCAATGTTCAGGTCTTCAAGCACTATAGCTTTCGGCCTCATATTCACTATTGCCCGCGTCGTCTGATGTATGTAGTTATGCCTTATGCGTCTTAGTCTGCCGTGTATCTTCTGCACTTTGCGTCTGGCTTTGAGCCTGTTATTGCTTCCCTTCTGCTTACGGGATAACGCACGCTGAT
>JAFSUD010000026.1 GCA_017445405.1 Synergistaceae bacterium | reverse complement strand
TGCACCGGACAGCCTATTGCGTCTCTGATAATCTGAGACATATTGATGACTCTCTGGTCTATGACGTTATAGCCGCACCCGCAATGACAAGCAAATTCACTTGCCTTGAAATTCTTTGTGTCGTTCATGATGATTATTCCTCCTTAAGTTAATTTATCCACGGGGGAAGGGATTTTGAGGTCTTGGCCGGAATGTCTGGCAGATTGATAATGCACCCTGCAGGGAAAATTACCGTGTTAATGAACTCTGTGTTCGCCTGTATAAGTATGCTCGTGATTAATTCCCTCCCCTTCCTCGGGTAATGCTTATACGCTATCAAGTCCCAAGTATCCCCCTGCACTGTCCTGTAATGCTTCATGTTTTCTCTATCTCCTTATGCATAGCTTACCCGCTCCTCAAGGCTCATGATTTCTCCTAATACTTCTCTCACTTTCGCCGCTATCCTCTCGGCTAATCCTTCTTCGTCTGAATTTCTGCCGTCTACATTAACTGTAAGATTTACTTGCGGCCATGAAGAAGAAGCATAATTATTGATGCTGTTAGCACTCCCTTGATTAACTGAATAATTCCTGACATTCCCCGCTAACTCCTTAAGGCTTAATGATGATGTTTGTGATGATATTGATGATGATACACCCTGAAGGCCTAACATATGAGCTGCCTGCATAAGCAAAGGTATTCCCTTTCCCTTGTCTGTTAAGGGGATAACTGCCTCTGCTCCTGCTTCTGCAACTAGCCCCATATGCGGACGGGTAAGTATTCCGCCTTCTGCATGAGGAGTTATTGACGCGCCTAAAGTTTCTGCCGCCATGCTCAGAACTTCCAAGCCCCGCGTGCGTTTCGTCAGAGGGATAACTGCTTCCTGCCCTGCCTCGCCGATTAACGCTATTTCAGGACGGGTAATTATTCCTCCCTGCGCGCGTATTGCCGGAGGCTGATAACCAGATAACGCAGCTTCAGCATTATGAACCTGCTGCTTGTTTGTGCCGACAGTCCCTCCGCCTAACCATGAGGGTAATTCCCAGTTAAACGGATTGAGATTAGCGAACTTATCAAGAAGCCATGTCTTGAAGTCCTCCCATGTCTGCTTCAGAACTTCTACTGTCTCAGACGCAAAATTCTTTATCGGCTCCCAGATATTAGGCAGTACCCATTCATTCCACCATGCTTTCACTTTGTCCCAGTTCATGATGACTGCGACGACAACTGCGGACACGAGGGCAGCTAGAGCCAATAATGGGTGAGCCATGATGACGCTTCCTAACCATGAGAAAGCTGCAGTGATTTTGCCGATAAGTGAGGGTATAAAGCCTATTGCTTCACCGGCTGCCTTCGTAGCATTCGCCACTTCTCCCCATGCTCCGATTAGCTGAAAAATTAATTTTCCGTACTTGAACACTTTGCTGATAACCATCCAGCCAGCTAATGCATAGCCAATTCTTATAGCCCAGTCGCATAATTCTCTGTTCTGCGTCAAGAAAGCAGTGAATTTCTGAATGCCGGTTGTGAGTGTCTGGACAAAGAATCTGTTAATGGGTGTCAATGCTTCGCCTATCTTAATCATGAGGCCTTCCCATGCAGAACTAAGCGAAGTAAGGTCGCCTTTCAGTGTGTCATTGCGTGAAAGGGTCATCTTGGCCGCTGCTCCGTCCTTCTTAGACTCTAGGCCGGTCATGAGATTATCAAGCTGCCCCTCTCTGACACCCGCAACAAACTTCAGCATGTCTCCGCCGTATGCCTTGCCGAATACCCTCATGAATGCATTCTGGGTATCCCCGCGCTTCATGGATTTTTCGTACAGTTCCAGAGCAACACTCTCAAGCGTCCTCATTCTGCCGCCCTTAGACTTCGTAGCTATACCGTACTGGTCTAGAACTTTTCCAGTGTCTCCCTTGCGCATAGCCAGTGCCGTCAATGCACGCTCAAGGAGGGTAGATGCTTCCTGCCCCTGAAGAGTAGTTTTTTGTGCCAGCACTCCTATGTATGCCGCTGCTCTCTCGGGGGTAATGTTCTGCAGTGCCGCAGTTCCCGAAAATCCCTGCATCGCTGCTCCCGCCATCGTTACGTTAGTCGCGCTGTTGCTGGAAGTGTAAGCAAGAATATCTGTGATGCGCTTTGCCTCGTCCGCTTTAAGGTTAAAGCCCCTGAGAGTGCCTCCTACTATGTCTGCCGCCTGTGCAAGCTCCATTCCGTCAGCCGCAGCGACGTTAAGGACTTCTGGCATCATGGCAATAATTTTGTCGACAGTGAAGCCCGCTCTCGCTAAATTCTCCTGAGAGTTAGCAGCCTGTGTAGCTGAGAACTGAGTAGTCCGGCCAAGCTCCTTAGCCTGATTTTCCAGAATAAGGAACTCTTCACGCGTCGGATTGAGCACTGCCCTGACCTGCGCCATTGCCTGCTCAAAGTCCATGTTTACGCGTATGGGCACTTCAAAGGTCTTAATGGCCGCTGCAGACTTCAGAATATCTCCCTTAATGTTGCCCCATGTCAGTTTTTCCCTGATGGCTGATAACTTGTTCTGCGCATTCGTTACCCGCTCCAATGAACTCCGTAATCTCTCCTGCTGTTCACGCAGATTGTCGGTGTTTACACCCGCTGAACGCAAAGCATCTCCCATTTCCTGAAGCTGCTGTTTTTCGCCTGATAACTTGTCTTCTGCCGTGCCTATCTGGCGGTAAAGTTTATCCCGTTCGGCTGTGAGACGCTGAGTATCTTTCTGGCTCTCACGGTATGCCTGCGCAAGTTCCTGTTCACGCTTTTTTGCGAACATGAGGAGCATTGAGTTCTTGGGCAGCGTCGCAGAATACTGCTGCACCCTCTGTTTCGCCTGTTCATGCTGAAGGGCTAACTGCGCCGTCTTCTGCCTCATGCGCTCTGTCCCTTCACTGGCCGTCCGGTAATTCGCCTTCAGGGACTCCAGACGGGTTGCCTGTGCCTTGAGGGATTCATTCAGGCGTGAATAATTTTCAGTGTTGCCCAATGCCGAGCTTAATTTTTGGGCGGCTGTCTGAAGCTTCGACATTTCAGAGTTCATGACTCTCATGGGCTGGCTGAAATTGTTTGACATAGCTACGTCCATCTGGAACAGGAAATTAAGTACTTCTGCCAATGCTTACACCGTTACAGAAGACTTATAAAAAGTTGGTAACTTTTCGTGAAAGACTAACTTTCCTGCTCCCTTCCTCGTTCTTCGCGTCCGCTTTCGCTGCTGGTACTCGCTAATAACGTTTGGTGTAACGCTCCGGAGGCTTAAACTCCCGACTAACGTATCGGTACATATCAATATTCTCGTCTTAGTGAGTTAATATTGATTTTCCATAGTGGTATAGATTAAGGCTGGCGTTTAGGTCTCGGTCTATTACCGTTCCACACTCTGGACAGCGATATATACGGTCTTTCAGTTTTAGGTCTTTCTTCTTGTGTCCGCATACTGAACACAATTTGCTCGACGCATAAAACCTGTCTGCTGTGATTAACCTTATGCCGTTCCAGTCGCTTTTGTACTGCATTATTCTGTAGAATTCTGCTAGTTTTTGTTCCTGTACTGCCCGCGCCAGATACCTGTTCTTCATCATTCCCGATACATTCAGATCTTCCATGACTATGAAACTTGGCTCTCGTTTCACTATCTCTGTCGTTACCTGATGTATGTGGTTCGTCCGGATGTTCGTTAATCGGTGTGTTCGTCTTAAAAGTTGCTTCTCACTCTTTATAATGTTACGTGTCTTCCTGTAACTTTCTCCTTTCTTGTTCTTGATATATTTTCGTGAGAGCTTCCGCTGTAACCTACGGGCTTTTTTCTTCAGCCGTCTCACTCGGCTCGTCTTGTTAATGTTCTTGTAGACGTGGCCAGTGCTGCATATCGCCAAGTCCTTAACGCCTACGTCTATTCCTATACCGTCTGCCCCTGCTGCTGGCTTCGGAGCTTCACACTCAATCCCTACTGTCAGAAACCAATTCAGCCCGTCGAACGTTATATGCGGGTTGGAATAGCTACATTCAGTCGGTATACGGTTATGCTCTGCAAGCCTGAACCAGTTTGCACTTTGGCGGTTCTTCTTCTTGCTCTGCGCTATGTTCTCTAGCTTCACATGCGTGCTCGAAAACTTTATCTTTACGGGGTCTGCATAAAATCCAGGCTTATTGCGCTTCCGGCTTTTGAACTTCGGATGCTGGGCAAGTCCTTTGAAAAACTTCTGATACGCTATCACTGCGTCCTTGATGGCCTGCTTGCATACGTTGTTGCTTATCGTGTACAGCCATTCATTGCCTGTCTGCTGCTTGAACTGCGTGAACAGCCTGCGCAGCTCGTAGTCCGAGATGAACTTACCGCCTTCGTCAAAGTTTTTCTTTTCTTGCGCCAATGCCCAATTGAAGGCGAACCTTGCACTGCCTGCGAACTGAAACAACCGTGTATTCTGCTTCTTGTTAGGGATTAGCATCACTCGGAGTGTCTTAATCATCGTCATCACCGTTACTTGCTAATTCCTGTATCAGCTTTTTAGCCTTATGTGCGTGTTTACCTTGCAATTTACAGCTAAAGACTGTGATTATCTGGATAAGGTCTTCTACAAGCTCCTGCTGTTCTGTTTTTTCTTCATGGTCGATAATTTCTATCTCGCAGTTATGGAGACTAGCAAATTCTTCCACAAGTTCAGCTCCAAAACGTAACAGCCTGTCTTTATAGAGAATTACAACCTTATCAGCACGGTTATCGTTTATCAGCTTTATAAGTTCTATGAGACCTTTGTTACGGTAATTTATTCCGCTGCCTATATCCTGAATAATTTTGAAAGGTCTGCCTTGAGCTAACAAATAAGCCCGCATGTTTTCGCACTGTCTGTTGAGGTCATCCTTCTGCTTGTGGCTTGATACTCTGCAATAGCCGATAGTTATTCGTTTTTCTTTCTGCGCATCAGTTATACTTTCTAGCTGCTCTTGAGAGTAATAGCGATGTCCATTTGCAGCAGTGTGATGTGGTTTGAGTTTACCTGCCCTATCCCAATTTCTAAGAGTTTGTGGTGTAACTCCTAAAATCTTCGAAAAGGCATGTATTGAATAAAACTTAGCCATATAAGCACCTCCTCATAAATTATACAGGAGATAACTTATAAATACAACAATACATTTACAATAATTTATAGATTTTTATTAGCTGTTGTTAAGCCTCCTTTTGCAGAGTAAGATTTGCCCCAAAAAAAGGGGAGTGATGAAAATGCTGCGTTCGCATGACTCCAAAGAATCCGTGATAGATGAGCTGCGCAATCTGGAGCGCGAGGCTGAGAACGAGAAAACATTAGAGACAATACGCCGCTGCTACCGACTGTTAGGGCGTCCGGACTTGGCCGAGAAAGCTGGAGTGCCTGAGAGTCTGGGAACAATGGCGCGGATATTCAGGGGGATAAATCAGCTTTTCACTGTGATTGCGGTGATTATTGCACTGGGCTTTCTGGGGCTATTAGCTTTCTTCGTGATTCAGGCCTTCTTTGAGAAGCTGGCAGGATAACTCCGTCAATGTGAACGCCCCGCCGGAAAGTGAAATAGCTTTGCGGGGGAATTTCAGGCTGCCGGACGAAATATCCGTCAACGAGAACGCCCCGCATTAATGACTTCCTGAATGCCCCCTAGTGCCGCTTCCTTAGTGCTTCCGCCTGTCGTTCATAATACTCATTCATGACGCTTAACCACTCGTGAAGTTCGCAGACTGGCAGGGAAAGCCAGTAATTGATGGGAGTATTGCTCTCTCCCATGCTTAAGGATAAGACTATGCTTCTGAGTTCGCGGGCAGTGATATTCCTGAGACCGTATCTGCCAAAAAAAGCATCACCTGATTAGTGAGCTTCATGAAGTCTTTGACGGGAAGGGACTTGATGACTTCTGCGGGAAGGTGGGCTGACTTTGCGGCAATGGCAGCAAAATACCCCTGAGAGAACATCTGCACTGACTGCCCGCGCGCTGTGAATGACGACTCGAGGTCAATTAAGTCCTGACCCGTGAGGTGCTCGAGGTCGAGGTCAAGCTCTGAGAGTTCGGTATTCTTATACTTCAATGGTGATGATAGTGTGATCTTCATGATTTTTCCTCCTTTACATCATGCCTATATTGCGTCTCGTGTTCGCAAGCCAGTCGTACCCCTGTACCTTGAAGATATAGTTCATTTTGTCTATCTCCACCTGCTCCGTGCCGTCAATGTCGATCTTCAGGTAATACAGTTCGTGCTCGCTGCTGCCGTCCTGAGTCTCCATAGTGCCGAACTTGCCGAGGTCGAGCTTCTTTGTGAGTGCCCTGATGTACAGGTGGAATCTGTGAGAGACGTATTCTCCGTTGCCTGCGTCCCACTCCAATTGCTCGCCGTAAAGGTCGAGTTCGTGGCCTCTGGGTTCTAGCAGGGTAAAGACATCTTCAGTGGTGATTCTCCAGTTCAGTGTGCACACGAGAGATGCGAATTGTCCTCCGCCGGGAGAGTCCATAGTTCCCGCGACACCTGCTCCCTTGATTTCGGTAGTCATGAACTCAAGAGGCGGCAATGTGATTTCAGCTACCCCGAGCTGGCGGTCTCCATCCGTGTATACGTTAAATTTTGTGATTTTTTCAGGAACTAAATTTGGCATAATTATTACCTCCTTAATAATTCATTCTTTGAGGTGATGATTGATGAGTATTCGTGATAAATTGTCAGTTCTTCAGGCCGAACGCGATATACGCAGAGCAGAGAATGATGCCAGAATGTACCGCCTCATGAAAAATACTCTCTTTGCCGCTTTAGGCGTCTTCGCTGCTATTTATCTCCTTCTTGCGGCTATGGTCATGAGGTAGCTTCATGAATGAAGATTATGTGCGCAAGGAACGTATACGAGGCGGACAAAGAGAATATTGCGGGGCTGATAGGCGACCTTCGGGACAGGCTGGAAGACTATAAAGCCTCATCATCAAGGCAGGTAACATTCTAGCTTACTGCGTCATAAAGCACTGACAGATAATCAGGGTCATACTCTAAGATGCCTTCAATGACTTCTGCAGGCACGGGAGGCGTGATGAAGATGTGGAACTTGATTATCCCGTTCAGAATGTCTGTGTAAGCATTCTCGTCCTCCCTGAACTCTACCCTTCCGCCAAGCAAGGCCTCAACTGCAACTAAGCTGTTCAGGTACATGTTGAATGAGTTGACGATAGTGCGTATAAGGCGGGGAGTGATGGGCTGATCTACCTTCTGCCAGAAAGTGAGGATGAACTGATTGCCCAGATAATCAAACATTCTCCTCACCGGGATAAAGCAGTCCTTAGCGTCCGTGTTGGCGGGGTAGCTCCCTGTTCTGTTTCCCCATGCCCTCCAGCCTCCTATCCAGTTAAGCGCGGTTACTATGCCCTGACTGTTAAGATAGTTCGCTTGCTCGAGGGTAAGCATGATTTCTTCGCCCGCTGCATTCACGCAGGAATCCATCTGCAGAAGCTCATTGCTCGGCGACTTGAAGGGTAAATCTCTGTGCGCCCTGTCAGTCTTATTCATGAGGCCTATTAGCTGTGTCGACATGTGAAAGACTTTGCCGTCGAGTGCGATTTTCGGCCAGCAAGCAATCATTCTTTCAGCGACGTAGTTATTGCGGTTCTTCCACTCCGGAACGTCTGTGTAGACTGCAGCCCCTGATGAATCACTGGGAATGTCGACGACGCAGACTCCGGTAAAGACGCCTGAAATGTTATCTGCCTTAGCTCTCATGACTGCTGCGACGCCTGAATTTTCGCTGAACTTAGGGCAGCCTATGAGTCCGGGTACGAGGCGGAATTTTGGGAACACAGAGTTGACGAGCTCGAGCCCTGAGTACTTGCCTGTCTGGGCATTTACTCCGCCTATTACCTCTGCAGGCGTAACGTCCCCGGGCTTGGCCTTCGTGAGAGTCTTGACCTTGATGCTTGCCTCACTGGTTGAGACGTAAGCGTTCCCCTCGTCGTCATAAAGCAGCTCGTAATTGTCCGCGCTGATTATGTCCTTGCCGAGATTCACTCTGCCGTCTGCTGCAAGATAGGTCTCGCCGTCCCCGCTGTTCGTGATTACCTGCTTGTGCTTTGCGGGGTCGAACACGTTAATGAGTACGCAGGGAGCTTGTCCGAATAATGCGAACTGAGAATAAATGAACTCAGATAAGGTATAATTTGGCCAATCATCAGAATACCCAAAAATTTTTACTGCCTCCTCGTATGTATACACGAGCTTAGGAATGTTGACGCATTCACTATCTCCCATGTATACGGGGGCAGTGCCTATTATTACCGGAAGTCCGGCCTCTCCCTGAGCAGGGGCGATAATTGAGGTCGGAACTTCAGACTTGTAAACGCCATGACGAAAAGCCATGAATGATTCCTCCTTTGAGAAAAAATGAAGCGTCCGGGCAATGAGAAGCCTGAACGCTGAGTTAATGATGTTAATAATGAACTAGTTCACTGGGATGCCGTTTTCGTAAAGTTCTTCGGGGGCAATGTCGATGTCGTCGTTCCAGGCTACAGAGTCGCCTGAAACATGAGCGTGCTTGAAGAAGCCCGGGTTCTTGAGTCTGGCAAAAACTTTGTACTTGAAATTCGGTGTGAAGTCATAGAGTTTAATGCTGCCGTCCTGAAACCATAATTTGAGGGTATAAGGCGGTATGACTTCGACATTAAGGACGCACCAATCAGGAATAGACATGATGATTACTTCAGCGGGTCAATCCTGTAAAGCGGTTCATCTTGCCTCGAGACTTCCCAGTCGGCCTCGAGTTCGTCATAGTGAAGTTCTGCCCAGACTTTAATCTGCCGCATCTGGCGCGCGGGGATATTGCCTTCCAAGAGTTCTCCTGTGAGGGTGAATATTCCCCTGAACTCGTGATATTTTGCGTGAAAATGGGGCGGCATATGGTCATTCCAGTTCATATAAATGATAATGCCGTAGAACATAGATATTACGGGCATAAAATCAGCCTCCTTATTGAGAATGAGGCTTTATTCTAGCATCAGGCTTCCTTCAGTTAATCGGCTATACCGCTCAATAATCACGCCGCAGTAATCGGGCGAAATCTCCATCATGTAACACGTCCGGCCTGTGAGTTCTGCGGCAATGAGGGTAGTGCCGCTGCCTCCGAAGCAGTCCAGTATCACGTCTCCGGGGTTGGAGAAGTCCTCGAGAATGCGCATGTGGAGTTCGACGGGTTTCTGCGTGGGGTGCAGCGCGGGGTTGAGGCTGTAATTCCTGCCAGCGTTGCCGTTCCACATGAGAGAGTATTTGCGGATTCTGGTGGCACAGTTCGTCCACGCAAGTTCCCCGTCTCCGAAAGATAATTTATCAGTATTCTTGAGCTTATCCCAGAACAGCCACCCGCATGACGGCGGAAGTATCCTCGTGAAGTTCTGACCTCCCCAGATGATTAACTTGTTGCTCAGAAGACGAATTATCCGGTAGTGCTCCGTGAACATGTCAGCGTTCGTGTCCCCGATTACGGGCGCGTATTGCCTGCCGTGCGCTCCTATCCGCCCAGTCTTGCGGTTGACAATGTTAATTCCGTACGGCGGGTCAGTCAGCACCAAGTTCACCTGCCTGCCGTCAATCAACGCCTCCACGTCCTCATAGCTCGTCGCATCCCCGCACATAAGCCTGTGCCGCCCTAACTGCACTATCTCTCCGTACTTCATGCCTGCATTCCTGCCTTCCTCAGCACTCCTTCATACACGTGATGCAGGTGCTCCCCCTTCGTCTGCGTCCTCCGGATTGCATCAGTTATCTGCTCAATAGGCACTATCAGCTCTTCAAGCTCCGGAATCTGCACTAATGCCGCCCGTACTTGGCCCGGCAGTCCGTCCAAATACACCTGATTTCTCAGCAAACCTAATTTCTGCACATTAGGCCCGATATACATTACCTGTTCCGTCTCTCTTCACCTCCTCATTCCCCGCTCAGGCCTCATGTCTCCGTGTATATACTCCCAGTTCTGCAAGGGCCTTCCTGCCGTAAACACTAAATCCTGTTCCCCGTACCAGACCGGCCAAGTCTCAAGCTCAAGCAATCTTGACTTAATAGGCATCTGCAGAATGTATTTCTTGTCTATCACTCTGTGCTCTAAAAGAAGTATCCTCGTCTTCTCCTGCATCGCAAGAATATATCTGTATCCCTGTGAGTCTTTAGTGTCGTCATATATCCCTGTCAGGAGCTTCACGTTCACAGTGCTCTGACTAGGCGCGCCCTCCTCAGTGTCTGTGCATTCCCCTAACCTCACTACTATGCACGGAAATACTGACTCATAATCCGCACTCTCATATCCCGCAAGCCCTTTCCTCGCCTTGTCTGTGTACGTGATACCGTCAGGCTGGGGCGTGTACTGCGCATAAATATTCACCTGCTGCATTACTCCCGCCTTGTTAGGCAACTGGTAGCCTTCGTACTCTATCTTCAGCCAGTTCACTAATGCATCTAATACGTTCATGCTGTTCACTCTAACCTGCGCCTCCTAATGCACGCGATATTTCATGCTTCAACACCTTGCTGAACATCTCCTCCGCTGCGTCCTTCATTGCCCCTATTGTGTCAGGGTTATTCCCTATCATCTGCGGAACTGCCAGCGTCGAGAGAAACTTGATAGGGAAGCCGTGAGGTACGCTCTCGACTTCGCCGTCATAAAGCCGCTGCCATAAACTATTTCCCCATTTCTTCACCCTAAACGCTCTAGGAATGGGGGTCAGTCCTTTATCACGCCTGACTGCTGCCTTAAGGGGTGTACCTTTCCTACCCTTCCTGCCATGACGGCCGGGCGTAAACCTGAAGTTATGAAGCCCAAGCCTTGCCCCCCTCACCTGAAACGTTCCTTTGTCCCCGGCTGAAAGCGTTATTGATGACCTCACTTTTGCCGCTGAGACAAAATACTCCCTCACTGTGTTAGAGACTGCTACCTTCCTCATGCTCTGAAGTGCACGGGTCATTGCCCTGCGAGCGAGCTTCTTCATGCCATCAGGGCGAAAAATTGAGATATTCAGGTGAGGGTCATATTTCCTGCTGCCTTCATAGTAATTTACGTAGAACGTGATGAACGGCTCCGTCATTCTGCTCCCTCCAGAACTATACGCACTATGTCCCCTGACGGCCTCGATACTCCGGCTATCACATAAAGCCTTCCGTCTACCCTCAGAGAATCATTGACCTTCATTCCCTGCACTTCATCACTGCTTACTATCAGGACACTGTGAGTGCTAAACACACCTTCATGTTCATAGCTGCTCTTCAACGCCTCATTCTTGACGGGTGCAAGGACACACATAACTTTATGGCCGTCAAGGTTATGCATTCTGGAAAAGGCCATGAAGAAGGCCTCAGTCTCCAGCAAGTCAGACTGTTCGCCCTCATAGATGGCCCGGATATTCCAGCCCTGAGAATCTAGGCCGCGTTCTTCAGCACGTACCATGACTCATTGTCCCGCGGCATGGGAAGGCATCTCGCAGACAATACAAGCTTGCGCATCGGCGGGTCTTCCTCCGCTACGACATAAGGCGTGTATTCGCTCATGCTCGAGACGTACTCGCGCGTCCGGTGGTTAAGGTAGGTTACTGCTCCGTGAAGCATCATGTTCCGCTCCCTCGAACTCTGCATGATGACCGTTCCCGGGTCAATCAATGGCACTAAGTCGCCGTTGATGTCCGTGTAGTACTCGTTGTACTCGTAGACGTTCAGGTAAATTCCGGGGCTCTTTATCTGCATGAGGAACGTGATACCCGGCTCTAAGCTCGCAGGGTCGGGAATGTTTACCCACTGATCATGACGCAGCTTCAGAATGCCTTCATTGACGCACATTGCCTCGCTGACATTTGAGCCGACTATCAGGGTGTCAGGATTTACGCCGTTCTTCCGGAGAGTTCTTGCCATTTTCGCAAGTTTCCCCAGAATGTCATAGCTAGTGTTCGTCCACTTCTGATTATTCGCGCTGATTGTCTCTATCTGCGTGAACTGGTAGTCTACTTCATCGCTTACTCCGGGTCCGTCTATCGTCAGCTTCCCGTCCTGCTTGACGCGGGCGCACATGTATTCCAGCTTCCGCGATAACGCCTCCTGAAGCTCGGCCAAGTCTCTGGCGGCTATTTCCTTTGCACGGTCGTCGGGAGATTTGCCGCTGTTCCACTCACGCTCGCCCAATGTCTTAATCTCCAGAGTCTCTGGGGTAATGGTGCGCGAGCCGGTGATTAATGGTGCACGGTAAGTCTTTAGCTGGTAGCCTTCACGCCCGATTGGGACGCTGCCGGAGTACTGGTCTGCGTAAGGAAGCAATATGCGCTTTGACTTACTGAACTCGAAACTTACTGACTCAGTGGGGAATGTTACTGACTGCGAAAAGAATCTCGACTTAAAGAATGTGCGCGGGGGCTGTACTTTCTCAATGACTCCGCGTAAAAATTTAGGCTCGTACCAGTCTGTCATTATGTTTTTCACTGCTGACTTGCTGTTTCTCTGTCCGCTGTCCTCTCAGTGAGTGAACAGTCTTTACCGGACTCCGCAGCCATTAGGGGAGTATGGTTCTCCCTTAGAACTCAGGCCGTATAAGCTAAGTTCTCTAAGTTCACTGCAGCATTGTAATCTCTGTCTGTCTCATGCCCGCATTCAGGGCAATGATATATCCGCTCATCAAGCCTCAGCTTCTCTCTGACATGCCCGCACACTGAACACTTCTTGCTTGACGGGAAAAATTTATCCGCAAACATTACGCGTATTCCTGACTGTTCAGCTTTGCGCTCAAGCACTGACCGGAATAATCCCCAGTCCTGCTCTGATATTGCGCGGGCTAAATGACGGTTCTTCATCATTGCTGGAATATTCAGCGTCTCCATCACGATAACTGACGGCTTCATCTTCACTATTTCTGCGGCTGTCTGGTAAATATAGCCATGCCGGACGCGCTTTATCTTCCCGAATAGCTTCTGAACTCTATAGCGGGTTTTCAGGCGGTTATGGCTGCCCTTCTGTTTACGGGATAAGCCCCGCTGATGATGCTTGAGCTGCCTTATCAGCCTCCGCATCCTGTGCGAACGGTTGATGTTCCTGAATACCCGTTTGCGCCCCGACATGCTGAGTACTGCAATGGACTTTACCCCCACGTCAATGCCCATTGCCGACGGCGAGAGCTTAACATCCGGGATAATATCTTCCTGCTTCACTGTGCACTTCAATAACCACTTGCCGTTCTCATACTTGATGCGCGTGTTCCAGAATTTCAGCCCGCGAAGGCCGGATATAGTTTTGCACTTCACATGACCTATCTTCATAAGATATATCCTGTCATCTGCGCTCATATATACACGCCGTGAACTCAGACAGAATGAAGGGATTGACACACCTTTTGCCTTGAAGCGCGGGAAGCCTCCGCGAAGGCCTGTTTTATTGCGCCGGAAGAAATTTTTGTATGCCTTCTCAAGGTCAAGTATTGCGTTATACCCAACTTCACAGGACACCTGACACAGCCAGCTATATCCTTCCTGACGGCGCAGCTTCGTGAACTCATTTATCATGTCATAGCCGCTTAAGGTCTTATGAGTGAGTTCATAGGTCTGTTTATTGAGCGTCAGTGCCCAATTCCAGACAAAACGGGAAATCCCCGCTGACTGCAATAACTTTTCTTCCTGCTGCCTGTCAGGAAACAGACGGATGATTACTGCCTTATACACTTTATTTCACCTCCCCCTGCTTATTTTTTTTACAGTGGAGTATAGCAAGTCAGACAGTTCCCTCCTCTCGTTAAAAATATAGATTTTGTCTCATAAAAACAGCTCCCCCCGTTAAAGAGAGAGCCGGCAATAAATCTTAAGAAAAGAGTTTGACGGTGAAAATTATACCTTATTTCACCAGAATATTATGCTGCCTTAAGGTCTCGCGTACACCCTCAATCATGGCCTCGTGATCATCGCCTTCTGCCTCCCAGCTCAGAATTATGCTTGAGCCTTTGAACGTTCCGCTGAAGTAGGCGTACACTGCTGCCTTCTGGCCTTCGGGTATCTCTGTGTCCCCGCATAAGATACATAACTCTTTCGCAGTTGCTAATCCCGCACTGGTCGCAGGGATAAATCCTTCCGTCCCGGTCATCAGCAGCAAGCCCCGCTTATGTTCGCCTGATGCCGTCAGCTCTATCATGTCACGCGTTACCCAGTCCTGCACTAATTCATCTCGCACTGGCGTCTCGTATACCTGATGCAATGCCCTTCTGTAGTATGTTAATTCGTCTGCCATGTCTTCACATCCTCATGCTTGATATTA
>JAFSUD010000025.1 GCA_017445405.1 Synergistaceae bacterium | reverse complement strand
TGGCACGGTGCAGCTAAAGATTCATGGTTTCAGCATCTAGCCGTAGAAGTTGCAGGAGAAGGCGGAAGTAACGAGTGGTGCGAGGCCGTCTCTGATGACGACTACAACAAGTTACCCTAAACTCTCAGCAGCAAAAGGGGAGGGTAATTTTGCTTGTTACAGCAGGGAGAGGGTATTATCAGGAATGGGGAAAGCCCGCAAGAGAACTCAAGCCCGGTGATGTAGTGAACATTCCCGCGAACGTGAAGCATTGGCACGGTGCAGCTAAAGACTCGTGGTTTCAGCACCTAGCCGTAGAAGTTGCAGGAGAAGGCGGAAGTAACGAGTGGTGCGAGGCCATCTCAGATGACGACTACAACAAGTTACCCTAAACTCTCACACTCCCTCACGAAAACTGAGGGAGCATCTTAATCTTCATCATCTCCCTAAAATTACGTATTGCAAAATTTTCACGCACTCTTAGAATTACCGGCTGTAATTAGTCAGAATTAGTAAAGAGGATGTGAATGTGATATGGACGCTAATAAATTAACGCGCAAGAGTCAGGAAGCTCTTGCACAATCTCAGGCTATAGCTAGTGAGTATAACCATCAGCAGGTTGATGTTGAACATGTACTCTCTGCATTGCTCAAGGACTCTTCAGGACTCATTGTGCAATTGCTGAAGAAGATGGGTATAGACGTTCCTGCATTTGACAGGGCGGTTACTGATGAGCTGTCGAAGCTGCCGAGAGTAACAGGAAGCGGAACAGAGCAGGGGAAAATTTACATCACCCAGCGGCTCGAGCGTGTAATCAACCGTGCAGGAGAGAGAGCTAAATCACTGAAAGATGAATACATTTCTGTTGAGCACATATTTCTTGCGATGCTCGGCGAAGGCAGCAACACACCCTGCGGAAGAGTCTTCTCACGCTTCGGAGTGAGCGAGGAAAAGTTCCTGCAGACGCTAAACGAGGTCAGAGGCTCGCAGAGAGTCCAGAGTGCCGACCCTGAAGCGACGTATGAGGCTCTCGAGAAGTACGGCAGAGATCTCGTCCAGGCAGCAAAGTCCGGAAAACTTGACCCCGTAATCGGACGCGACGAAGAGATCCGCAGAGTCGTCCGTATACTCTCCCGCAAGACAAAGAATAATCCTGTGCTTATCGGAGACCCCGGAGTCGGCAAGACAGCAATCGTTGAGGGACTCGCTCAGAGAATAGTTCGCGGAGATGTCCCCGAAGGCCTCAAGGACAGGACAGTTTTCGCGCTCGACATGGGGTCATTAATCGCGGGCGCAAAGTTCAGGGGAGAGTTCGAGGAGAGACTCAAAGCCGTACTCAACGAGATAAAGAACAGCGACGGAAGGATAATACTCTTCATTGACGAGCTTCACACAATCGTTGGAGCAGGAGCAGCAGAAGGAGCAGTAGATGCCGGAAACATGCTCAAGCCCATGCTCGCGAGAGGAGAGCTTCACTGCATCGGAGCAACTACTGTTGATGAGTACAGAAAGTACATTGAGAAAGATGCTGCGCTTGCACGGAGATTCCAGCCTGTGGACGTTGAGCAGCCGAGCGTTGAGGACACAATATCGATTCTGAGGGGCATTCGCGAAAAGCTGCAGGTGCATCACGGAGTCGTTATCCGCGATAACGCATTGGTCTCTGCTGCGGTGCTGTCGAACAGGTACATCACTAACAGATTCCTTCCCGATAAGGCGATTGACCTTGTGGATGAGGCGTGCGCAATGATTCGCACAGAGATTGATTCCCAGCCGTCAGAGCTTGATGCTGCCTCGCGAAGAGTTATGCAGCTCGAGATTGAGGAGACAGCCCTGAAGCATGAGGAGGACGACGCGTCGAAGGAACGCCTGAAGGTCTTGCAGGAAGAGTTAGCGGAAGCTCGCAACGAGGCGGACACTCTCCGGGCACAGTACGAGACGGAGAAGAAAGCTATTGCGGGAATCAGGGACTTGCGCAAACAGATTGAGGACGTGAAGGCAGAGATTGAGAAGGCTGAACGTGATTATGACCTCAACAAGGCCGCTGAACTGCGCTACGGGAAACTGCGCGACCTCGAGACGGTGTTAGCAGCGCGCGAGAAGATAAAGCAGGATACTCTGGGAGGAATTGAGGAAAAGAAGCTCCTGCGCGAGGAAGTTACGGAGGACGAGATCGCCGACATCGTGAGCAGATGGACAGGAATCCCCGTTACTCGTCTGCTCGAGGGTGAACGAGAAAAGCTCCTCAAGCTCGACGAGATACTGCACAGACGAGTTGTCGGTCAGGATGAGGCAGTGCAGTTAGTGGCTGATGCAGTCCTGCGTGCACGGAGCGGCATAAAAGATCCGAGCAAGCCCATCGGATCATTTATCTTTCTCGGCCCGACAGGCGTGGGCAAAACCGAGCTGGCCAAGACGTTAGCAGAGGCACTCTTCGACACAGAGGAGAACATGATTCGCATAGACCTGAGCGAGTATATGGAGAAACATTCTGTCTCGCGTCTCGTGGGAGCACCTCCCGGCTACGTAGGCTACGACGAGGGAGGGCAGCTCACGGAGGCAGTGAGGCGGAGACCGTACAGCGTGATTCTGTTTGACGAGATAGAGAAGGCTCACCCGGACGTGTTCAACATTCTGCTTCAGGTGCTTGATGACGGAAGGATTACGGATTCACACGGCCATGTTGTGGACTTCAAGAACACAGTAATCATCATGACGAGCAACATCGGATCGCAGAGTCTCCTCGAGGGCAACATCGGCGGGACAATTTCTCTGACTGCGCGCGAAGAGGTCATGCAGCAATTGCGGGCACACTTCAAGCCGGAGTTCCTGAACAGAGTAGACGATATAGTGTTCTTCAAGCCGCTTAGTGTTGACGAGGTAAAGGCTATCGTGAAGATTCTGCTATCAAGACTCAGTGAGAGACTCTCAGACCGCCAGATTGCGCTGAACTTCTCGGATGAGGCAGTCGGCTTCATTGCGGAGGCAGGGTACGATCCGGTGTACGGAGCGAGACCGCTGAAACGCTACATCACTCAGAACGTCGAGACGAGATTAGCGCGTGCGATGATTGCGGGAGGAGTCCACGAGAAGAGCACGGTGAATGTTGACGTGAAGAATAATGTGCTGACGTTTGCGTTCGTGTAAATAAATGTTTGACCTGCAGTTTTTCGGTGAGGAGCGCACGGAAGAAGCTACTCCTCATAAGCGCGAGAAAGTCCGTGAAGAGGGCAGAGTGTGTGTCAGCAAAGACCTCAATGCTGCCGTCGGTATCATCACCGCCCTCTTGGGACTCGCGATGCTCGGGACTCTCACGTGGAGGACACTGACGGGGTTAATTCAGTTCATGATGCGCGCGATAGGAGACAGGACGATTCTTCAGGACGGTTGGTTTGCGTTCGTCTCGTGGGAGGCAATAAAGCGGTACTTTGCTTCGTGGCTTCCGCTCGGGGGACTCGTCGTGCTGTTCTCAACCTGCACGGTGATTGCTCAGGTAGGGTTCGCTATGACAGGTGAACCCTTCGGCCCTCACTTTGACAGGCTGAATCCCTTCACAGGCATGAAGAAAATTATTTCCATGCGTTCATGCGTCGAACTCGTGAAAGGCTTATTGAAGGCCTCTATCTTTGCGGTGATGATCTACACGGCAATACGCAGCTACCTTCCACTCTCATCAAAGACTATGCAGATGCCCCTGAATGTCGGTGCGAATCAGTTCTGGGACATGCTGTGGACGCTGGCAATGAGGCTCGCATTAATGCTTCTGGTGATGGCTTTTGCGGATTACTTTTACCAGAAATGGGACTTTGAGCAGTCAATCAAGATGAGCAAGAAGGAAGTGAAAGACGAGTACAAGCAGATGGAGGGAGACCCCCAAGTGAAGCAGAAGATCCGGCAGAAACAGCGCGAGATGGCGAAGCAGAGAATGATGCAGGATGTTCCGAAGTCCGATGTAGTAATCACGAACCCGACGCACATAGCTGTAGCGTTGCAGTATGACCGCTCCGTCATGAAAGCTCCCGTAGTTATCGCCAAAGGAGGAGACTACACGGCCAAGAGAATACGTGAGATAGCACAGCTTCACCTGATTCCGATTGTGGAGAATAAGCCGCTTGCGTGGGCACTGTATGAGCATGTGGAGATAGGCGAAGAGATTCCTGAAGACCTGTACAAGGGAGTAGCAGAAGTGTTAGCGTTTGTGTACAAGCTGAAGGCATCATAGTTATCTTTGACATCATGAGCATTTGCCTGTACAATACGCGCATTCATAGACAGAAAGGGGAATCCTAAAGTGTATACATGCAATTTCACATCAGCTCTCGCACTACTCTTATGCACTGCAGATTCTCCGGAGGTGCAGTAAGTTTTAGTGCACATAGCGATCTAAGCATACGAGACGGGGAATCTGAGACATAAGGCAGAGTTTCAGAAGCCCCGTTTTTTTATGCAGCAAGCCTTTAAGGAGGAATAACATTAACAATGAATCAGGTAAAGATTTTCGATACGACATTACGAGACGGTGAACAGTCCCCCGGCTGCAGCATGAATCTCAGCGAGAAAATAGTCATGGCCCGGCAGCTCGAGAAATTAGGCGTTGACATCATAGAGGCCGGATTCGCAATAGCCTCGCCGATGGACTTCAAGAGCATTCAGGCAATCGCAAGTGCAGCCCCCAACTGCACAATAGCCAGCCTCGCCCGCGCAAACACTAAGGACATTGACACCGCATGGGAAGCCGTCAAGGAGGCCAAGAAGCCCCGCATTCATGTCTTCATCGCAACGAGCGACGTTCACATGCAGTACAAGCTCCGCATGACCAGAGAGCAGGTACTCTCAGCAATTACCGACATGGTCTCTTACGCAAAGGCCAAGTGCGACGACATAGAGTTTTCCGCAGAGGATGCCTCGCGCTCGGACAGGGAGTTTCTCGCCCACGCCTTCAGCAACGCCATAGCTGCAGGAGCTACAACAATCAACGTCCCCGACACTGTGGGCTACTCGACTCCTCAGGAGATGGCCGACCTCATCACTTACCTCAAGGAACACGTCGAGGGAATCGATAACGTCGACATCTCCGTCCACTGCCACAACGATTTGGGCATGGGAGTCGCAAACTCTTTAGCGTGCGTCAAGGCAGGAGCTACTCAGGTCGAGTGCACAGTAAACGGCATCGGCGAACGTGCAGGCAACGCAAGCCTTGAAGAAATCGTTATGGCCATCCGCACCCGCAAAGATTATTACGAGGCAGACACAGGCATTAACACGCGGGAAATCTACAAGTCATCGCGCCTTCTCAGCAACATTACAGGAGTGCCCATTGCGCCGACAAAGCCTATAGTCGGAGCTAACGCGTTCGCTCATGAGGCAGGGATTCACCAGCACGGAATGATTACCAACGCACAGACTTACGAGATCATGAACCCCGACGAGATCGGAGTCCCGCACAGGGCATTAGTTCTCGGCAAGCACTCCGGCAAGCACGCAATCCGTGAACGTCTCGAGAGCATGGGCTACGAAATTCCTGACGACGAACTCGAGGACATCTTCACGCGCTTCAAGAAACTTGCTGACCAGAAGAAGACCATCACCAGCTCCGACCTCGAGGCACTCACCCTTCACCGCTCAAAAATCGTAAGGCCGGAAGAAGGCACAGCGTCAACGTGCCAGCTCATCAGCCACTCGATAACTTCAGGGAGCGACATTCCCAAGATCTCCTACGTCAAGCTCAAGAAGGATAATAACGTCATGGAGGGAGTAGAGTACGGAGCAGGGCCTCTCGATGCAGCGTTCAAGGCCGTGAACAAGATGCTCGGTGTTGATGCACGGCTCGAGGACTTCAGCGTCAGGGCAGTAACAGAAGGCGAGGACTCGATAGGTGAGGCAGTCGTTAAGATATCCAGCGTCTCAACCGGCGAGACCTACACAGGCTCGGGAATCTCGACGGACATAGTGGAGGCCTCACTTCAGGCATACATCAGCGGCATCAACAAAATGTTCGAGGCAGAATAGCAGCAAACTCATAAAAGAATGTTTCCCCTGTCGGAAAGGCGGGGGAATTTTTCTGCCCTCAATGCTAGAATAACTGCACCCTACATAAGGAGGTTTCACAAAAATGCGCAAACTATCTTTATCATTAGTGCTCGTGTTCGCACTGTCAGGTCTCGCAATGGCAGCTCCGGATAACGCACTCATCCTTGACAGCGGAAACGGACTCGTCGTCTCGACTCAGCCTCTCGCAGACATGGCCGGGCAGCTCGTTCTCGACAACGGCGGAAACGCAATCGACGCAGCAGTCGCAGTAGGCTATGCACTTGCAGTAGTTCACCCGCAGGCAGGAAACATAGGCGGAGGCGGCTTCGCAGTCATTCACACTGCAGACGGCAAAGACTACGCACTCGACTTCCGCGAGATGGCTCCGGGAGCAGCCACACGAGATATGTACCTCGACGCTGAGGGCAACGTCGTACCGCTCGCGAGCACGAGGACTTACCTCGCAGCAGGAATCCCCGGCACAGTCGCGGGCATGAGCGCAATGCTCGACAGGTTCGGCACAAAGCCTCTCGCTGAGGTCATGGCTACGGCAATCAGTCTCGCAGAAAAGGGCTATCCCATCTCCGAGCGTCAGGCAGCAGTTATGGCATCATTCCACGACAAGCTGAACAAGTTCCCCACAGGCAGAAAATATTTCCTTCACGCTGACGGCACAGACTACAGAGCAGGAGAAATCTTCGTGCAGTCAGACTTGGCCGAGACTCTCAAGAGGATAGCTGCTGAAGGCTCGAAAGGATTCTACGAGGGCAAAACTGCGGAACTCATCGAGGCAGACATGAAGGCTAACGGCGGATTAATCACGAAGGAAGACCTCCTCAAGTACGAGGTGAAGTGGCGCGAGCCGAGCGTTGCCTATTACCGCGGCTACAAGATTACCTCAATGTGCCCTCCGTCGAGCGGGGGAGCAATCATAGCCGAGATTCTCAACGTCATGGAGAATGCGGACATGAGGACTCTCTGGGCGGCTTCACCTGCACAGGCACTTCACATCATGGCTGAGGCAATGCGTCAGGCTTATGCTGACAGGAGCGAGTACATGGGAGACCCGGATTTCGTGAACGTTCCGGTTGCGGAGCTTACGTCGAAAGAGTACGCGAAGAAGATTTATGACCGCATCGACCCGAACAAGGCTACACCTAGCGATTTTGTGAGGCCGGGGCTGACTCAGCTTCACGAGGGCACGAACACTACGCATTACTCAGTAGTTGACAAGTTCGGCAATGCAGTATCAATCACCTACACCATCAATGAGAGCTGGGGAACTGGAGCGGCAATTGACGGAGCGGGATTCCTCATCAATAACGAGATGGACGACTTCTCGATAAAGCCGGGCGTTCCGAACGTCTACGGGCTTGTGGGGGGAGATGCTAATGCTGTTGCTCCGTACAAGAGGCCGTTAAGCTCGATGAGTCCGTCAATAGTCTCGCGCGAGGGAAAAACGCTTCTTGTTGCAGGAAGTCCCGGAGGCTCAAGGATAATCACGACGACTCTTCAGGTTATCGCTAACGTGATTGACCGCAGAATGGCTGTGAATGCTGCTGTGAGTGCTCCGCGCTACCACATGCAGTGGCTGCCTGATGAGCTGAGGCTCGAGCCAGATAACGGCCTGGGCAATGCGGAAGTTGACAAGCTGGTGGGGATGGGCTACAAGTTATCGCTTCAGCCCTACATGGGAGATGTGAACGCTATCATGATTGATCCTGAAACAGGAAAGATTACGGGGACGCATGATACCCGCATGGAGTTCTAGAACTGGTGAGAAGTTATTTTCCCCTGCAGTGATGTGCTGCGGGGGATTTTCTGTGAGAGTTCTGGGTGCTTGGGGCTGTGCGGAAACCGGCTCAAGAATGAAGCGTTTAGTTACTGTCTTGACCTCGCGGATTTTTGCCGGGAGTCTGCGTTTTCTGGTGATGAGGACTCCGTCGTCGCCGAGCCTGCCTAAATAACGCTGTCTGCTTCGTGGCTTGCCCTGTTTGTTGCGATAGCTCCTGCCTTCGTAAACATAGATTGCTTTCTTCACCCTGCGCTGTATAATATAACTCATAAATAACACCTTCTTCATTAATTTACGTCATATATTAGCACAGAGAGTTCATAAATTACAACTACATTTACAGCTACAAAATGTCTTCGTGATGATTGATGCCGCCTGATGACACAAAATTTTTATTCCTGCTATAATCGCCCAATCATGACAAAGCCAGAGAGGAAAGATTAAATGACTTCATCATCAGTTCGCAGACAAGCAATCTCTAATATAATTCCGGCAATCGTTGTAGAAATAATGATGCTCATCTACAACCTTGCTGATACATTCTTCATTGCGCAGACTAATGATCCACTGCAGCTTGCCGCTGTCTCACTTGCCGCTCCGGTCTTCCTCGTGCTAATCGCTATGGGAATAATCTTCATGGCCGGGGCTATGTCCTTCATCTCGCGCTCACTAGGTGCAGGGCAGAAGGAACGGGCCGACAATATCGCCTCTTTCTGCGTGTGGGGAAGCCTCGCTACAGGTACAGTGATGGCCGTGATCTTCATGTTCTTCATCGAGAAGATTCTCCGCGCAATAGGTGCGAGTCCCGAGACCTTCAGGCTCGCATACAGCTACCTGTCAATAGTGATAGCTTCTGCGCCGTTCGTTCTGTTCTCGATGGCGTGCGGAGGAATCATGCGTGCAGAGAACCACGCAACCGGAGCAATGATAGGGCAGATATTCGGCAACATGTTAAACGTCGTGCTTGACCCGGTAATGATTCTCTATTTCGGCTGGGGAATAACCGGCGCGGCAATAGCTACCAGCGTGAGCATAGTTCTCGGCGCAATGTATTACGCAGGATATTTTCTCGCAGGACGCTCAACGATCAGCATACACATCAAGCACTTCAAGATTCGGGACGGCATAGCGTGGGGAGTATTGGCGATAGGTATTCCGTCATGCCTTGACCTGTGGCTGATGAGCATTGCCCAGATTCTCATGAACTCCCTGATGTCGGCTTACGGTGATATGGCTGTTGCTGCTGCAGGCGTAGTGATGAGGATTGACCAGATTACGGGGCTTTTTGCGATGGGAGCAGGTCAGGGGATTCAGCCGCTTCTGGGCTTCAGTGTGGGTGCTCAGGATTGGGAGAGGTACAGGGCTATGCTGAAATTTGCGCTGAACTTCACAATAACCTTAAGCCTCATGATGATTGCGGGATGCTATCTCTTCACGCGGAACATAGTATCAATCTTTCTGAGTGAGCCTGAAGCCTTCAGGTATGCGGTAGAGTTCCTGCACATAAAGTTATCGAGCAGTATATTATTTGCGGTGTTCTTCATCTTCATCAACGCATTGCAGGCTATGGGAGCAGGAAGAGCGTCATTGATTCTGAGCGTGTGTCGCCAGTGCGTGCTGTACATGCCGTTATTGTTCGTGCTCGAGAAGTTCTGGGGAGCTTACGGGATAATCACTGCGCTTCCTGTTGCGGAGTTATTGTCGCTCGTGCAGACGGTCATAATGTACGGCCGGGTCATCTACAACCCCAAATGCTTGCATTCACAGCAAGGTTAATCCGCATAACGTACTCTTCATAAGCAACAATATGATAAATGCAATCTGCCCTCTGTCTGTATAATTAAGCTCAGGGCATTATTTATACATAACGTACTCTTCACAAGCAACAATATGATAAATGCAATCTGCCCTCTGTCTGTATAATTAAGCTCAGGGCATTATTTATACATAACGTACTCTTCACAAGCAACAATATGATAAATGCAATCTGCCCTCTGTCTGTATAATTAGGCTCAGGGCATTATTTATACATAACGTACTCTTCACAAGCAACAATATGATAAATGCAATCTGCCCTCTGTCTGTATAATTAGGCCGGGAGCATTATTTATATATACATAGGAGTGATTAATTCATGACAGACACAATGAGCACAGCATTCACCCGCATATTCGGCAGCGGCACACAGCCTGAAGCATTCTTCTCTCCCGGGCGCGTAAACCTCATCGGCGAACACACAGACCATGAGGGCGGTTATGTTTTCCCCTGCGCAATAGACTTCGGAATCTCCGCACTAGCAGGGAAGAACGACTCCGGCACTCTCCGGCTCTACTCAATGAATTTTGACGGGGAATATTCTTCACCGTTTGAGACGACATACTCTGACATTCATGAAAAGCTCACAGGCCAGCGCACATGGGTAAACTATCCTCTCGGAATAGTCAGCGTCCTCAAGAGCCACGGCTACACGTTTACATCAGGAGCCGACATTCTCTACTCCGGCAACCTTCCCGACGGAGCAGGACTCTCATCATCAGCGGCCCTTGAAGTCCTCACAGTCCGAATCTTCAGCGATCTTCTCGGCTTCGGCATCGACGGAGTGAAGGCAGCACTATACTCACAGGAAGCAGAGAACAGCTTTGTCGGAATGCACTGCGGCATAATGGATCAGTTCGCGGTCAGCATGGGCAGGAAGAATAACGCCGTCCTCCTCAACTGCTCGACTCTGGAATACTCCTACGCTCCCCTCGAGCTGGGAACATGCAGGCTCATCATCACGAACTCCAACGTCCCGCACTCACTCGTCGGCTCTGAGTACAACCTAAGACGCACACAGTGTGAAGCAGCTCTTGCGGACATCCAGAAGGTAAAGCCCATCAAGTGCCTGTGTGATTTGAGCGAGCATGAACTCGACGAGTACTCTTACTGCGTGAAAGATCCCGTAACTCTCAGGCGCGCCCGTCATGCAGTGAGCGAGAATGCCCGTGCACTCAGAGCAGCGGAAGCCCTCAAGGCCGGAGACTTGGCCGGGTTCGGAAGGCTGATGAATGCATCACACGTATCACTTCGCGACAACTACGAGGTAACGATTCCGGAGCTTGACCTTCTGGCGAGTCTGGCGTGGGAGTTTCCGGGAGTCGTCGGCTCGAGAATGACCGGAGGAGGCTTCGGAGGGTGCACTGTGAGCATTGTTGAGAGTGAGAGGGCTGAGGAGTTCGCTGAAGTTATAGGCCGTGAGTATGAGGCCAGGACAGGACGGAAGGCGAGCTTTTACACGACGGGCAGTGCTGACGGAGCGAGACGGGTGAACTCACTGTGAGGCTCAGATTACGAGGCCATTAACAGGACACAAGGTGAGCTTATGGCCAGCGGCTGCGCTTGCGCACTCAACCGGCAGTGCAGACGGAGCGGGACGGGTGAACTCACTGTGAGGCTCAGATTACGAGGCCATTAACAGGACACAAGGTGAGCTTATGGCCAGCGGCTGCGCTTGCGCACTCAACGGGCAGTGCAGACGGAGCAGGAGGAGTGAAATAAATTACACGCTTGCGGTTTTATTCTGGTAGAATGCTTCATCATGACTAATGCATCTAACAAATCGAACCGCAGGCATCTTGTCTCACAGGTTGAGGAAGAATTATTGCGCTACATTCAGGATTCCCCAGTTCTTGTAGGCGAAAAGATACCCAACGAGTTCGACTTATCCCAGAAATTTAACGCAGGAAGAAGCACAATCCGTGAGGCCGTGAAGAGTCTCGCATCACGCGGAGTCCTCGAGGTCCGGCAGGGGGCGGGGACATTTGTCCTGAGTCCGAGCACCGTAGAGGACGATCCCCTCCGACTCGCACGCTACACAGACAAATTGCAGTTAGCACTTGAACTTTTTGATGTTCGTCTCATGATCGAGCCGGGCATAGCTGAACTCGCCGCCATGAATGCCAACGATGACGACATTGCGGAGATAGTGAGGCTGTGCGATGAGACGGAAGAACTTTACCTGGCAGGATATGACCACGTCCGCAAGGATATAGAGTTTCACAAGAAAATTGCTCACTGCAGCAGAAACAGAGTCGTAGAGGAGTTAGTCCCGCTTATCGTGTCGGCAGTATTCACGTTCGCGAATGTTACGCACAGGTTATTGCTTCATGAGACGATCGAGACTCACAGGGCAATCACTGACTCAATCGCAAAGCACGACCACACCGGAGCGAAGTGCGCAATGGAGATGCACCTGATATATAATCGTCAGATGATTATGAAGCTGATGAAACAGGAAAAAACGTATTGACCTGCAAAAAACTTGTCTCTATAATTTACATTATCCACAAAACATAAGACGTTTCATAATTTTCATAAGGAGGTTACGCTCACATGGAAGGCGTAATGTTGGATTCTACGCGTCTGATTCTCGGCGCGCTTGCAGGGCTTGTTATTCTTCTTCTCCTCATCATCAAGTTCAAGGTTCACGCAATCATCTCTATTCTTGTCGGCGCAATAGCTATCGGTCTCGTTGCCGGAATGCCCCTGCCCCTCATCATCAAGTCAGTGAATGACGGAATGGGACTCACTCTGCAGGGTATAGCTCTGCTCGTCGGACTCGGCTCAATGTTCGGAGCGATACTCGAGGCATCAGGAGGAGCGCAGACGTTAGCGGTCTCGATGGTCAGGAAGTTCGGCGACGAGAAAGCTGCGTGGGCACTCGGTATCACGGGACTCGTCGTGGCAATCCCGGTGTTCTTCGACGCAGGATTAATCATCCTTATTCCGTTAGCGTTCACTCTGGCCAAGCGCACAAACAGAAGCGCACTGTTCTACACGATACCCCTTCTCGCGGGACTCGCTGTAGGTCATGCGTTCATCCCTCCGACTCCCGGGCCTGTCCTCGTCGCGAACCAGATCGGTGTTGACCTCGGGTGGGTAATTCTCATCGGCGTATTCTGCGGAACTCTGGCAATGATTGTTGCCGGGCCTATCTGGGGAGCATACTGCGGCAAAAAATACTTCGTGCCTGTGCCGGAATCGATTCAGAATCAGGCTGACTTCGACGAGTCAAAACTGCCCTCATTCTCAACGATAGCCGGAATAATCTTGATACCCCTCGTGTTAATCATCTTCAAGTCCGTGTTCGGAGTCATCCCCGCGATGAAGGACTTCATGCCAGTGTTCAGCTTCTTGGGCGAGCCGTTCGTTGCATTGCTCATAGCTACGATATTTGCTATGTACAGACTCGGACTCAAGCACGGCTACACGATGGAGGAACTCGAGAAGGTCATGACGAAATCCCTTGAGCCTACAGGGTTAATCCTTCTGGTAACGGCCTGCGGCGGAGTTCTGCGCTATGTGCTTCAGTACTCAGGAATCGGAAACATCATCGGCAACGCTGTAGCTTCTGTGAACATGCCAATAGTCGTGGTGGCGTTCATCGTGGCGACTCTGGTGAGAATCTGCGTCGGGAGTGCTACGGTAGCTATGACGATGGCAGCCGGAATCGTTGCAGCAATGCCCGCAGTCCAGAGCCTGACTCCTCTCTACAAGGCCTGTGTTGTCGCTGCAGTGGCCGGAGGGTCAACAGTCTGCTCACACTTCAACGATTCGGGATTCTGGCTGGTGAAGTCGCTTGTCGGCATGGACGAGAAAACTACCCTCAAGACGTGGACAATCATGGAGACGCTTGTGGGGGTGTCAGGATTTGTAGTAGCACTGATAATTTCGCTGTGTTTCTAGCGGCATAACCTGTAGAATAAGTGAAGGAGGTGCTGAACGATGGAATTATTGGAGCACATGGAAGTAATCTTCAAGCTGGCGGTGCAGTACGGAGTGTTGCTGATGGAATGCGTAGGAGTAGTAATCCTCATGGTAACGACGGCAAAAAGTATCTGGGGCTGCATCAAGAGAGACCCCCACGTGAGATTGACACTTGCGCAGGGAATAGCATTAGCCCTCGAGTTCAAGATGGGCGGAGAGGTCTTGAGGACTGTAATAGTGCGCGAGACAAACGAGCTGATAATTCTTGGGGCGATAATTCTTTTGCGGGGAGCACTAACCTTCCTTATTCACTGGGAAATCGGGAACGAAGAGAAACATTTAGGGGGGTAATAGGTCATGGAATTAACGAGCCAGAAATTACGGAAGATCGCGCCGGAGCTTGACCCTTTACGCATCGGCACAGGCTGGAAACCTGAAGACCTCAGCAAGCCGCAGATCATCATCGAGAGCACCGCAGGAGACAGCCATCCCGGGAGCGGACATCTCTTCAAGCTGGTGGAGGCAGTCCGCAGGGGAGTCGCCGACGCAGGGGGCTACGGAGCACGCTATTTCTGCACGGACATCTGCGACGGAGAGAGCCAGGGGCACGACGGCATCAACTTTTCGCTCGCAAGCCGTGAGATGATCGCCAACATGATAGAGATTCATGCCAACGCTACACCGTTCGACGGAGGAGTCTTCGTATCATCATGCGATAAGGGAATGCCCGGAAACTTAATCGGCATGGCGCGCGTGAACATCCCGTCCATCATGGTAACCGGCGGAACAATGAGTGCAGGCCCGGAACTCCTCACTCTTGAGCAGCTCGGCATGTACTCGGCCAAGTTCGAGCGCGGAGAGATCGACGCAGACAAGCTCATCTGGGCAAAACACAATGCGTGTCCGTCATGCGGGGCGTGTTCGTTCATCGGGACGGCCTCGACTCTGCAGATAATGGCTGAGGCTTTAGGGCTGACTCTTCCGGGAAGCGCATTATTGCCCGCTACGAGTCCCGACCTCATCGATTACGCCTACAACGCAGGAAAACGTATAGTCGAGCTTGCACGCGAGGGGGTAAAGCCGAGCGACATAGTTACGCTTGAGAGCTTCGAGAACGCAATACTTGTTCATGCAGCTATCTCAGGGAGCACGAACTGTTTGCTGCACCTTCCGGCGATAGCTCACGAGTACGGCATCACGATAACCGGCGACACGTTCGACAGACTCCACAGAGGAGCGCACTACCTGCTCGACCTGAGACCTGCGGGGAAATGGCCTGCGGAGTTCTTCTACTATGCGGGCGGAGTTCCGGCAATTATGGAGGAGATTCGCGGAGTCCTTCACCTTGACGCAAAGACTATCACAGGAAAGACGCTCGGAGAAAATCTCGACGAACTCAAGGCGAACGGCTTTTACGAGAGATGCCAGAAGTGGCTTGACGAGGCCAACAAGAAGTACGGTATCTCCATCACGAAGGAGGACATCATACGTCCTTACGATAAGGCCATCGGCACAGAGGGCAGCATCGCCGTGCTGAAGGGCAACCTTGCGCCGGAGGGAGCGGTCATCAAACATACTGCGTGCCCGAAGGAGATGTACAAGGCCGTGCTCAACGCGAGACCGTTTGACAGCGAGGAAGAGTGCCTGGACGCGGTGCTCCACCACAAAGTGCAGAAGGGTGATGCTGTGTTCATCAGGTACGAAGGGCCGAAGGGGTCAGGTATGCCCGAGATGTTCTACACGTCCGAAGCAATAAGTTCTGACGCGGAGCTTGGCCGGTCAATCGCGCTGATTACTGACGGGAGATTCTCGGGAGCGTCGACAGGGCCGGTGATTGGGCACTGCAGTCCTGAGGCAATGGCGGGAGGGCCGATAGCTCTTGTTGAGGATGGCGACATGATCGAGCTTGACGTGTTCGCACGCAAACTTAACATTATCGGCGTGAAGGGTGAACGGAAGACTCCTGAGGAGATGGACGCAATCCTAGAGGAACGCCGCAGGAACTGGAAGCCTCACGCAAAGAAGTACAAGAAGGGCGTGCTGAGGTTATTCAGCGAGCTTGCAGCGAGTCCTATGAAGGGCGCGTATCTGGAATACGAGTAGCGATTAACGGGGGGAGATTACGAGGTCTCCTCCCTTCGTCAATTATCATGAATAACCCTAACGAGAAGTTCCCCATAGCAGGAGTAAACATAACTTACATTAAGCCGACAATCACTAACCCGAATATCATTGTCGGAGAGTTCACATACTTTGCTGACAAAGATTTTGAGGCACATGTTACGCATCACTATGACTTCATCGGCGACAAGCTGATTATCGGGAAGTTCTGCCAGATCGCTGCAGGAGTCGAGTTCGTCATGAACGGAGCAAATCATCAGATGAACGCAATCACAACATATCCGTTTTACATATTCGGCTTCTGGAATCATGGCACGCCCGATAAATCCGTGATGCCCCTCAAGGGAGATACTGTGATAGGCAATGATGTGTGGATTGGCCAGAACGTTACGATTCTTCCCGGTGTTCATGTCGGCGACGGAGCAATTATCGGCCTCAACAGCACAGTAGCTTCTGACCTCGAGGCATACGGAATCTACGCGGGGAATCCTGCGCGTCTGATACGCAAACGTTATGACGATGAGATGATTTCTCTGTTACTGCGTTTCAGGTGGTGGGACAAGAGTATTGATGAGATTAACGCATTACTGCCGATTCTAACCAGCAATGACACAGAAAAGGTGAGAAATTATCTTGCAAGTCAACTATAATATTCACATCCATTACACAGCCTCTTAATATTAAGGAGATGACATTATGATATTCGAACAGTTCTCTAAAATAGGCATTATCCCGGTAGTAGTTCTTGATGACCCCAAAGACGCAGCACCGTTAGCTAAAGCTCTGTGCGAAAACGGCCTCCCCTGCGCAGAAGTAACCTTCAGGACAGCAGCAGCAGAAGAATCAATCCGCATAATGTCCCGCGAGTTCCCTGATATGCTCGTCGGAGCAGGTACAGTCCTCACGGAAGATCAGGTAGACCGCGCAATTGATGCCGGAGCAAAATTCATAGTCAGCCCGGGCCTCAATCCCAAGATTGTGCAGTACTGCATCGACAAGAGCATTCCTGTAACTCCGGGCACGCAGACTCCTTCCGAGATGGAGCAGGCTCTCGAGCTTGGCCTCAAGGTCGTAAAGTTCTTCCCTGCAGAACCGGCAGGAGGCCTCAGCATGATCAAGGCAGTAGCAGCACCCTACACCGAGCTGAAGTTCATGCCGACCGGAGGCATCAGCGCAAAGAACGTCCGCGACTACTTAGCCTACAGCAGGATAATCGCGTGCGGAGGGAGCTGGATGGTCAAGAAGGACTTAATCAGCGCAGGCAAGTGGAGCGAAGTAGCAGCCCTAGTGAAAGAGGCAGCCGGAATTGTTAAGGAGATAAGGGGGTAGCATCATGGAGCTTAATTTACGTCCGAAGAGTGAATGCAGGTTTGACGCAGCGAGTCTCGGAGAGGTAATGCTGAGGTTAGATCCCGGCGAAGGCAGGATACGCACAGCACGTTCATTCAGGGCATGGGAAGGCGGAGGCGAGTACAACGTCATACGCGGACTCCACAAGTGCTTCGGAATGGATACGGCAGTTATCACAGCGTTTGCGGATAACGAGGTCGGAAAACTGATGAAGGACTTCATAGAGCAGGGCGGAGTCAACACGAGCCTGATTTACTGGAAGAAGACTGACGGCATCGGACGCATCTGCCGCAACGGAATCAACTTCACCGAACGCGGCTTCGGCATCAGGGGAGCAGTCGGGTGCTCTGACCGTGCAAACACCGCAATATCTCAGGCCACACCTGAGGACTTCGATTTTGATTACATTTTCGGCAAGCTCGGAGTCAGATGGCTGCACACGGGAGGGATATATGCTGCGCTGTCAGAACAGGCATGCGAGACCGTCATAGCAGCGTGCAAGACCGCAAAGAAGTACGGGACTCTCGTCTCTTACGACCTCAACTACAGGCCGTCAATGTGGAGCGCGATCGGCGGGCAGGCCAAAGCTCAGGAGGTCAACAAGGAAGTTGCGCGGTATGTTGACGTGATGATCGGCAACGAGGAGGACTTCACGGCGTGCTTGGGCTTCCAGATTGAGGGCAACGACGAGAACCTGAAGGAGCTTAACCTCGAGGGCTACAGGAAGATGATTTCTGAGGCGGCCAAGACGTACCCGAACTTCAAGGCAGTAGCTACAACACTGCGCACAGTACGCACGGCAACGGTGAATGACTGGAAGGCTATTTGCTGGGCTGACGGAGAAATCTATATGTCCCGCGCTTATGACGGACTCGAGATCATGGACAGAGTCGGCGGAGGAGACTCGTTCGCGTCGGGACTCGTCTACGGACTCATGACGACGGGCGACCCCGAGAAGGCTGTGAACTACGGAGCAGCGCACGGAGCACTGGCAATGACGACACCGGGCGATACGTCGATGGCGAGCGTCAAAGAAGTAGAGGCCATAATGGGCGGAGCAGGAGCGAGAGTCAAGAGATAATGAGCGAGATCATCAGCCACATCACAGAAGCATTAGAGGCCAAGAACGGCGAGGATATACTCACTCTTGACCTGAAGGGACGAGGAAGCCTGGCAGACTCGTTTGTGCTGGTTACCGGCAACTCTGAAGTACACATGAAGACGCTAACAGATGCAGCGGAAGAAGTATTGCTGCGTGAGGGCAGGAAGTGCAAAGTCGAGGGCGGAGAGAGCAGTAATTGGAGGCTGCTTGACGGCGGAGACGTAGTAGTTCATGTGTTCAGCCACAAGGGACGGGATTTCTACAGGCTTGAACGTCTTTGGGAAGAGTAAAGATTATCCCCTCTTGAGCGAATCAGGAGGGGAATTTTTGTGTCAGGGCTTCAGCTTACCGCGCAAGGCCTCTATCTCGTCAGCACTGACTCCTATTCCGAGAAAATACCGCTCCGAAGCATCAGCAAGATTGATGCTCCTCATGTCATCGCTCTTAACTCCGAACGCCTGAGCAAGAAACGCCGTTATCTCATTCTCAGCAACAAAGCTGTATTCCTCACTGCCGGGCATTATTCCGAAATAGTTATAGAATGACACGAGATAATCACTCACGACTTCATCAAGGCCCGCACCCATCAGGCACTCAATCAGTGCGCACACAAAACCTGCCCTGTCCTTCCCGAGCGAACAGTGAATCAGGAACGGAGCATCACTCCTTGCCATGAGCTTTATTCCCCGCGCCAAGCTCTCACGAAAGGCCTTGCTCTGATACTTCATGCCCAAGTTCAGAGTAATTATTCTCTGCGCCGAGTAATAGCTCCCTGCAAATCCTTTGTGCTCTCTCACGGACGAGTCAGAGTCCGCAAGGTTGATGAATGTCTTCACTCCTGCTCTCTCTGCTGCCTTGTCAGCAATAACGTTCCTGTTGCCCCAAGTGCTCACCGGCGACGATGACCTGTAGAGTTTCCCTGTGCCTATGCCAGACACTTTGACCATCCGGAAATTTGCGAACTCCTCATCAGTCAGTGATGGATATGCTGTCCTCTCTCTGTGAAGACGGCCCGATAAGCTCCGGTAAAAGCTCTTGCCGTAAGATGACGGCTCCGCAGGGAGTGCCAGACTTACAGCAAGAACAATGATTGCTGCGAGGAGTTTACTTGCAGATCTCATCAATCCACGAGAACAAGTCATCGAGGTCATAATCTCCGCCGTGCCTCTCGCCTGATGCAGCAGCAAAGTCTACCGTGCAGCCTTCCTTCTCCAGCTTCAGCGCAAGAATCGCAGGGATCGCCAGTGATGTATCTCTGTCCTCTGTACCGTGCCTAATCCTCCAGTATTTGGCCGTCGCTGCTGTGCCAATGTAGTTCATGGGGTTCATCGCCTTGATGACTGCAGAGTCCGCCATTGCGTTAGTGCCCGCTGTGTTGTTGCTGTAGCCGTAACTCGTGAAGTGAGCATCTCCGAACTCGTTATTTTCCGCAGAGCTGAGGTCGAGCCTGTCGAACGCAGGAATCTGACTCTTGTCCCTCGTCGCTCCGTAAGCCGACAGCGATATTCCCAGAGACTCCAAATAGTCAGCAAATGTCCCTGTCCCGTCAGAGTCCAGAGTGTAGCCCAAGTCAAGGCCGTTCAAGTACGTGATGAAGCCTGCTGCGAGAGTCTCCGATGCCTCGCTCCCTGTTCCGAATGTCCACTCATACGCGCCGTCAGCGTTATCAAGATTCGTGATAGGGCAGTAGCACATAGCCGCATAAATATCATCTGATTCATCTGCAGCTCCCAGCTCACTCAGCCACTCGTCGTAATCGCTTGAGTTTCCTGTTGCTCCTAGAAGTGCAGAGATCGCTCCTCCCGCGCTTGTCCCGCTCGAGATTATGCGTTCTGTGTTTCCTGCAGGAAGCCCCGCATGACGCAAATACCTCACAGCAGCCTTATAGTCCACAATGCACGCAGGAGCAGTCCCGTAATCAGTATTGCGTCCTCTGATTGCCGGTGATGCCACTACGAGGCCTTTGCTGAGAGCGATACCTGCAGCGTTTGAGCTTGAGGGAGTAATCATTCCTCCGGCCATATAGCCCCCGACGTTATTCGGCATAAAGATAGGTGCTGTCGATGCAGTGTAGCCGTTGATGCTCCCGCCTGAGAAATACGCTTCAGGAATGTAGATGCTCATTCTCTGGTACGTCTCGTTCACAGGCTTGGACACATAGACTAGATTCGTGTATGCCCTGTAAGTTACGTTGTTCACTGTGCCCGTCGTGTAGCTGGCGTTGCTGAAGTTCATTGATGTATCGTTGCTTCCCGAGTCCGTGCTGCCCGAGTCTCCGCCGGGATTATCGCCGTCCGGAGGAGTCCCGCCCGAACTGTCGGAGCTGTCAGGTCTGCTAGGAGGAGTGTTGCCGCTGTTGCTGCCGCTGTCAGGTCTGCTAGGAGGAGTGTTGCCTCCGGAGCTGCTCCCGCTCCCTGAAGAAAGCTCTATTGCTGTGCCTGTAGATTCTGTGCCGGCCTCGTAAGCTGTGCCGCTGACGTAAAGCGTGTAACCGTTGAGGTTGATGCTTCCCTCTCCGCATGTCAGAGAAGTGATGTACGAGTCTGCAGTCAGAATCCATGTTGACGACGAGTCTATCTCCACGTAAATTTCGCCCTCAGAATCCGCAGAGTTCACAGCTCCGGTGAAGACGGTATCAGCCGACAAATAGAGGTTCAGCACAGAAATATCATCTACGACAAAATCGCCGTCGAGAGTCTGATTTACCGCATAGAAATTCACCTTGCCTCCGTTGCTCCCTGACGTTCCCCAGCCCGCAGCCTCTGCCCGGAGCATTACGCCTTCGGAGTCATTGTTCGTGATGTCCGTGTTCGTGAGGGTAATATCTGCTGTCGTGTTGTTCACAAAGAATATATCTCCGTTCGCGTTCGTGATGCTCCCTCCGGAAATCGTGAATGTTCCTTTGCCCTCGCTCGCGTCGCCCGAGCCTGACTGGTAGATCATCACGGCCTGATAGTGCGTCGAGTTATTGCTGTTGTGAGTGTTGTTGTCAGCGACGAGTTCCGAGTCCTTGAGAGTTACGGAGTTCTTGCCCTCAATCACGACACCCTGTGCTGCCTTCGACTCCAAGTGAGCATTCGACACCGTAATATCTGCCGTAGAGTAGATAGCCGGAGAGCCTGTCCCTGAAGCAGTGTAGCTCCCGCCTTCAACGTTCACAGTCCCGCCTCCTCTGTCTGAGCGTATCGCTGCAGATGAGCCTCCTGCTGTCTCGATGGTCAGATTCTCAGCGTTCATTGTGCCTCCGCCTGTGGTCATGATGCCTCCGGAATTTCTCGAGCTTGTGATGATGACCGAGTCCTTGACGTTCACCGTTGTACCTTCGCCGTAAGAGAAAACACCGTTTGCGTAAGCTCCGTCGGTCGTGATGAGCGAGTCCGTGAGGGTGAGAGTCGCTCCGTTTGAGGCGAGGACTGCAGCGTTAGTTCCGTAGAAGTCGGACTCTTCGCCGGACGAGTCGCCGGTCTTGGTGATGCGGAGGTGCGAGCGGGTCTGAGTGTCTCCGCTGACCTCGAGAGCGTGAGTGCCGGAGTCTGTGGCCGAGAGAGTCTCAGTGGTCGAGATGTCCGCAGAGGTGAGGTAGTTTCCTGATGGCGTGCTGCCGGAAGAGCCGGAGGAGCTGTCATCAGATGATGAGCCGCAGCCTGCACCCATGAGCATAATCACGAGCGCGAGTACACAGAATAAATGTTTTGTCTTCATGATAGTGATACCTCCTGTAATGATTGGGTGATGTATAGATTATCACAGAGTTTGCAGGATATGTTCTACAGCGTGCTGCATTTCGCTGACGGAGTGAGTCCTCGAGCGAGCGCATTCCTGAGCCTGTTTGTCGCAGATGAGGCACTTGCGGAAGTGGGGGCGGGAGAGCTTCTGACCGGAGGAGTCTATTACGTCTATGTCGTAGAGTCGCCCGGCTGGAGTCGAGTCCTCGATGTTCACGGCAATATCCTTCAGGACTTCAGGAGCAGCATTGCCGACTGCGAGGAGGAGTTCGTCGCCTGTGTCCTCGTGAGTCTCGAGCGAGCCGAGAATTCGGGCGTTGATGCTCTCCAGACGAGATAGGAGTATATCCCGGCCAAGAGTGAAGGCTTTGCGGATGAGTGCGTTAGTCTTGACCGGGCCGGGAATGTTCATGCTGAATGAGATTAGAGGCGAGTGATGCTCGTGAAGAAATTGCTGCTGTTCGTGCGAGCGGGCTTCACGTCTTGCCAGCATGTGGGGCAAGTCTACAATGTTTCCTATCATCTTTGAGTCCCCCTACACTATCAGCATACACACCAGCGGAATCGTAACTATGCACAGCACGTTCTGAATGAACATCACCTTTGCTGCAAACTCAATGTTACCGTGATATATCTCGCACAGCACAGCAGTAACACTTGCAGCAGGCATAGCCATTATCAGGATAAACACTGCAGAAGTCATAGGATTGCTCCCAAGAGGAAACACACGCAGTATCATGCAGATTATCACCGGATAGACTAACAGCCTCATCAATGATGATGTCCATGCATGTTTATCTGTCAGCAATTCGAGGCCATGACTGTGCGCTAAAGCCATGCCGATAATCACCATCGAAAGCGGGGTTGTAATGTTTGATAGGTAAGTTATCGGTGCAGCTATTATCTCGGGAACTTTGAGCTCTCCGAAGTAGAACACTAAGCTCATCACGATAGCAAAGTTTATCCCGTTGAAGATTATTCCTTTGAGGTCTAAGCCTTCTGCTTTGTGGCCGGGACTGTCTCTGCCTATCTCCAACGCACCGAGTGAGTACGCAGTAACATTGAATGTTATGTTAAGCATCACGGACAAGGCTAATCCTTCTGCTCCCATGAGTGCGTAAGCTATTGGGAATCCCATGAAGCCGCAGTTGTTGAACGCGCATGTGAATGCCCACACTCCGCGTTCTCCTTCAGGGACACCGAGAGGTTTTGCGAGAAGCCGCGATATGTAGAGCATTGCAGGATACGTGATTATCCCGGCAATGATGAGTAACATGCTGTCGTGAACAAATGCCGGGTCATACTCTCTCTGAGCGAGTGAGATAAATATTGTGCATGGAAGAGTAACTTTCAGGAGGAATGATGAGAATGATAACGACGCTTCAGGTCTGAGCACTCCCGACTTGACGGACAAATAACCCACAGCTATTAATGAGAAGAGGCTGATTAAGTTAGACATCACCACAAAAAAGTCTAAGTTCATGTAAAATTTCTCCTGTTCACTAAAATTTTCAGGATTGTAACACAAAGGAGTATGCATTAATGAACCTATTAACCCCTGATTTCTTGCAGGCAAAGTTTTTCATGAGGAATGAATCTCAGGACGGAATAGACGACTTGCCGAGAATAGCTCCCCATCAGATACACGGAGCAGAGATAATTCACGCGGATGATGACAGTTTCGCAGAGTACTCATTGCCCAACCGCCCGGAAGCTGACGGAATAATGCTTACTACTACGCGAGCCAGTGCCTCACTGAGATTTGCTGACTGTGCGCCAGTGATGATATGGGGTAAATTTTGGGTAATGATTCTGCATTCTGGCTATAAGGGTACGGTGCTGAATATCTCTTCAAGAGGCCTAGAGTTTGTGAGGAGTCTCAAGGGTGATGATGCGGTGAATAAAGCCTGTGCGTGGATAGGGCCTTGCATAGGGAGGGAGCATTACTGCAGGGACATCGGCGACGAATGGACAGAAAAGGGGCGTGCAGTATTTCACGCAGAGAACTTTGATGAGCGAGGAAGCAAGATATATTTTGACTTGGCCGGAGAAATCAGGAATCAGCTTCTCGATTCAGGAGTCAAAGATGAGAATATCACTCTTTCAGGCATAGACACCTGCACGGATTCACGGTGCTATTCATACCGCCGCGGATACAAAGAGGACAGGATGATGCTTTACGCGAGATTGCTCAGAGTGAATTGACAATGCGAACAATGGGCGGTTATAATACACACACTTTTCACACGCAAACATAATATTCATGTGGAGACGTGGCCGAGTGGTCGAAGGCGGTTGACTCGAAATCAACTGAGCGGCTTGCCGTTCCTAGAGTTCGAATCTCTACGTCTCCGCCATTTTTGTATACGAAGGCAGGTATTCATAACGTGAAAATTCTCGTAATCAATTGCGGCAGTTCCTCCCTCAAGTACCAATTGTTCGACATGGAAGACGAATCCGTCTCCGCAAAAGGCCTTGTTGACAGAATAGGCATTGACGGCTCAAACCTCACTCACCGCAAAACCGGCGCAGACCCCTTCAAGGTCGAGACCCCCATCAAGGATCACAAGGCCGCAATGAACTTAGTGCTCGAGGCATTGCTCGACAAGAATCACGGCGTTCTCAAGTCGCTTGATGAGATCGGCGCAGCAGGACACCGCATAGTCTCCGGCGGCGACCTCTACAAAGAGTCAGTGCTCGTTGACGCAAAAGTCATGGACGGACTCCGCCAGTGCATCCCCCTCGCTCCCCTCCACAACCCCGGCCACATCATGGGCATCGAGGCCATCCAGCACGCTCTCCCCAAGCTCCCTAACGTCGTCGTGTTCGACACAGCGTTTCACCAGACCATGCCCGACTACGCATACATGTACGGCCTTCCGTGGGAGTTCTACGAGACCCACAGGGTCAGACGCTACGGAGCACACGGGACGAGCCATCACTTCGTCGCGCTCAGGACGGCAGAGATTCTCGGCAAGCCATTAGAGAGCCTGAAGATGATTACCTGTCATCTCGGCAACGGAAGCTCAATAAGCGCAGTCAAGAACGGCAAGTGCATAGATACATCAATGGGTCTTACGCCGCTTGCAGGTGTCCTCATGGGAACTCGTACCGGCGACATGGATCCTGCGTGCGTTCCTTTCGTGCAGAACATCACGAAGTACTCGGCCGACGAGATGAACAACTTCATGAACAAGAAGAGCGGACTTCTCGGAATCTCCGGAGTGAGCAGCGATCTCCGCGACGTTGAGGAAGCAGCAGCTAAGGGCAACGACAGAGCGAGATTAGCGATTGATATGCTCGAGTACGGAATCAGCAAGTACATCGGAGCTTACACCGTAGCAATGGGCGGACTTGACGTTATCGTCTTCACTGCAGGCATCGGCGAGAACAGCGCATCAACACGCGAGGCAGTCTGCAAGAAGCTCGAGTTCATGGGCGTAAAGGTTGACCCTGCAAAGAACAACATTCGCGGAAAAGAGGCCATCGTCAGCACGGACGACTCCAAAGTTACAGTTATGGTAGTCCCGACGAACGAGGAGCTAATGATCGCCCGCGAGACACAGAGAATAGCTTTTGCGTAGTATATTTCACGAGGACAGCAAAGCATTAATCACACTGCCTCCCAGAAATGACACAGAGACAGAAATTTTCTCAGAGTGGGATTTTCCGGGAGGTACTCTGACGTTTGAGGGGCAGGAGTTCATTTTTCCGGAGGGCTTTCACGCGGAAGCCTCTGCGCAGTGGCTCGAGAGCGAGTCTCTTCTGCTTGCCGGAATATATGTCAGTGCAGTGATTGAGGCAGAATGTGCCCGGTGTCTCAAGGCCGTGAGTCTTGAAATATCGGGAAAATTAATGTATCTTTATTGTTCGCAAAATCCTGAAGCAATTGATGATGATGAGTATATGCCGGTTGAAGTTGAACACTTCGGGCGTGTGCTCGACGTTATGCCGCAGATTGAGGAGAGCATCTACACGCTGATACCCACCAAGATATTATGCCGTGAGGACTGCAAAGGGCTGTGTCCTAACTGCGGGGCAGATCTCAATGAAGGGGAATGTTCATGCAGAAATGAGAGCATAGATCCTAGGCTTGAGGCATTGCGGAATTTCAGAGCAGATTAACGGAGGATTATTAATTATGGCAACACCGAAGAGAAAAGTATCACATGCGAGGACTTCACAGAGAAAAGCTCACTGGCTCGGAGCATTAAGTGCACCTGAGACTATGGCGTGCCCTCATTGCGGAGAAGTTACGCTTGTGCATCATGCGTGCCCTTCATGCGGATATTACCGCAACCGTCAGGTAGTGAAGGTAAAGACCGACGAGGCAGCAGGTTAAATTCTGGTCATCAAGAATAACTATGAGCCGGAGGTATGTATGAATAGTGCATGTCTCCGGCTCTGTGGTAATGGGGCGAAAAGATAATGAGTGAAGAAAGATACTATTTCCAGTCCGAAGCAGCAGAACTCTTGAAGATGATGATCAGTTCTGTGTACTCGAACAAGGATATATTTTTGCGGGAGCTTATCTCGAACGCGTCAGATGCTCTCGATAAACGAAGGATAGAGTGCCTCAAGGACTCAGAGCTTGCAGAAAACGAGAATCCCGAAATCAAGATTGCTGCAGATGCTGACGCAAAGACTCTCACAGTCAGCGACAACGGCATCGGCATGACGAGGGACGAGCTGATAAATTATCTCGGGACTATTGCGAAATCCGGCACTAAAGAGTTCCTCAAGGCAGCAAAGGACAGCAATACTCAGAGCGAGTTAATCGGGCAGTTCGGAGTCGGGTTCTACTCCGTCTTCATGGTCGCTGACAAGGTAGAGGTTGTCTCCAGAAAACTTGGGACAGGTGAGACGTTCAGGTTCGAGTCTGACGGGGACGGCTCATACACAATCAGCGAGGCCGAACAGCGCAGTGAATGCGGGACGACGATAACGCTTCACCTTAGGCAGAGCGACGATGAGGGCGCAAAGAATTATGCTGACGAATGGACAGTCAGGAGCATCATTGAGAAATATTCGGACTTCATCTCCTGGCCGATAGTGTTCAAGGATTCGACCATCAACTCACGCAAAGCAATCTGGCAGAGGCCCGACAGCGAGATAACGGAAGAAGAATACACGGAGTTCTACAAGCACCTTACTCACGACTGGAGAGACCCGCTCACGCACATAAAGATTAATGCGGAAGGCTCTACGAACTTCAAGGGGTTATTGTTCATTCCAAGCGAAGCACCGTTTGACCTGTTCATGAACCCTGAAGCGGGCGGAATAAGCCTCTACATTAACCGCGTGTTCATCATGAATGACTGCAAGGATCTGATAGCTGGCTACATGCGCTTCATCAGGGGAGTAGTTGATTCTGAGGATCTGCCGCTGAACATCTCACGCGAGATTCTGCAGGATGAGCCGATTATCAGAGTCATAAGGCGTTCGACGCAGCGGAAGGTGTTTGCGGAACTTAAGAAGTTGCTTGCGTCAGACAGGGAGAAGTACATTAAGTTCTGGACAGCGTTCGGGAGAGTGTTCAAGGAAGGCATAATGCAGGACTCCGAGCACGCAAAGAATATCCTTGAGCTTGCACTCTTCAGGACAACGGCAAATGACGAATGGACGACGTTAGCCGAGTACGAATCCAGAATGAAGGACGGACAGGAAGGCGTGTATTGCCTAGCTGGAAGAGATAACCTGTCTGCGCTGAGAGCGTCGCCTAAACTTGAGGAGTTCGTGAATAAGGGCTATGAAGTGCTGTTAATGACAGATCCGGTTGACGAGGTGATTCTTAATCAGGCAGCGTGGGTATTGCCTGAAGACGTGAAGAAGCTCATCAACATAGCCAGCGATAAAGTGAGCGCGTACACTGAGGACGAGAAGAAAGCTAACGATGAGAAGCTGAAAGAGTCGGAGTCCGAGTTTGAGCCGCTGAAGAAAATAGCGATGGAGATTCTCGGCGACAAGCTCGAGTCAGTGAGGCCGTCGCTTACTCTGACTAATTCTCCTGCGTGCCTGAAGGACTCTGCGGGCGGAATGTCCCTGCGCATGGAGAACATGTTACGCGCTGCCGGACAGAATCCCCCTGTGCAGAAGAGAGTGCTCGAGCTGAACGTGAATCATCCTGTAGTACGTAAGCTGCTGAAGATGGCAGAAGCCGGTGATGAGAGAGCTGGAGATATTGTGAAGGTGCTTTATGAACAGTCGATGATACTTGAGGGAGCAGTGCCTGAAGATGCAGCAGGATTTGTGAAGCGCATTAATGAATTGATGACGCTTGCGCTGAAGGACGGATAAGCTATGCCGTTCTTGAGAGCAGCATTAATCAAGAAGAAAGCTCGTCCAGAGAGAGAGGAGCAGGAGGAGAGAAGGCAGGAAGAAAGTATACTGCCCCATGCATCTGTTGTCCCCGAGACTGGGGGCGGGAG
>JAFSUD010000003.1 GCA_017445405.1 Synergistaceae bacterium | reverse complement strand
GCAGGAAAGACCATGAACGTAAACGTAACACGCAGGCTTCTCGAGACAAGCGACGCAAGAGTGTTAGTGCCTGTCCTGTCGCTCATGAAGTCGGTTTTTCCCGGCCAGGCATCACAGCACAGAAAGAGGCTCGGCGAACTCGAGAGCCACCCTACGGCAGCAGTCCGTGCCCTTGCGAAGAAACTAGTATAACCTGCAGCCCGTCAGCTTGATTCACGATACCTTGCTTGTATAATGCACTCAAATATTCTCACTACAAAGGAGTGTACTATTATGAATAACAGGAAGTTTCTTGCGCTTTTGTGCATGATGTCGTTGCTGTTCTTTGCAGTCTTCAGCACAGGATGCGGCGGTGGAGGAGGAGAAGAAGATTCCTCAAAGCAGAATCTATTCTTCCCGGAAGACCCGGCAAAAACGAGTTCGGATGTGCCAGCAGTGAGTCCAGATATTCCGGGTTCTGCTAGCCCGGACGTTCCAGCTCCGACGAGTCCCGACGTACCGACTCCAACAGTAAGCCCTGATGTCCCGACTCCATCAAGCCCGGATATTCCGACTCCTCCAGTGAGTCCGGACATTCCCGCGCCAGAGAGTCCCGACGTGCCCGCATTGAGTCCGGATATTCCAGCTCCGACGAGTCCGGATGTTCCGACTCCTCCAGTGAGTCCCGACTCACCCGCACCTTCACCATCAGGCTACACAGTAACCTTCAGCGCAAACGGAGGCAGCCAGATCGCCAGCATTACAGTCAGCGAGGACTCCACCGCAGAACAGCCCGAAGACCCCTCGCGGGAAGGCTATATCTTCACAGGATGGTTCACTGACGACGGGACATTTGCCGAGCCTTTCGCGTTCGGTGAGGACGGAGACATCATAAGCAGAGATATTACCCTTTATGCGCAATGGATTGATGATGACCCCGCAGGGTTCGCAGTTGATGACGCTCTCGCAATGGTCGCAATCACTTACGCACAAGGTGATAATCCCGGTTACGTAACGCAGAATCTCGGTCTGCCTGCAGAATCCGAAGGCCTCCCCATCACATGGACAAGCGATAACCCCGGCACTGTCTCCCCTGCAGGATTCGTTACGCGTCCTTCAGGCAGCAGCGCAAGAGTAATCCTCACAGCTTCAGCAGCGAGCGGAGATTTCACAGCAGCAAAGAGTTTCGACCTCACCGTCATTCAGGCGAGAACGAGAACGATTGACGAGGCAAAAGCTCATGAGCCGGTAACTCCTGAAGATATAGAGCTGATGAACGAGAGCGACGACAATTTCGAGATAACCTACAGTGAATCTGAAGATGTTATAAGGCACATTGACGGGAAATTTACTGATGTTGCGGTGAACAATGCGGACGATGCCCTCGATGCTCTGCAGAGTGTTCATGAAGTGCTCGGCATTGATGACCCGTACTCTGAACTTGCACTCCTGAATGTCGCCCGTGATGAGTTCGGTGCACAGTACTCCTTCAGGCAGATGCACAACACGCAGACTTCTGCAGCTGCAGGTGAAGCAGGAGAGACTCTCGAGGTCTGGGGACGCTCGGTCATGGTTTCGGCGAACGCGTCGGGAGATACGGACTTCCTGAGTTCGTCGTTCATAGAGACAGGAAGGCTCAACGACGTATACACACAGTACACGGCGGACATTGCGGAGTCTGCAGCACTCAGAAATTACGCAGGAGAGGCAGGAGTCGGGGTAATCTCTGCCGACACGAGAAAGATAGTCTACTCGCTCGGGAATTATGAGCAGGAACCGGTGATGGCGTTTGTCGTGAGAGTTACAGGACAGCTCGGAAGCGGTGAGCCTGTTGACGACAGCGTGATAGTCAGCGGCCAAGACCTCGCAATAATCCGCGTGATAAGCAATATCTTCACGTGGACAATCACCGACTACGGAACTGATGAGCTAGGGGTGAACCGCAAATTTCCGGTAACTATGAGCTACTTCTCCCTAAGGAAGCATCTTCGGGACAGCGGCTCTCCTGAAGTCAGGATATATTCTGCTGATGAAGAGCATCCCGTCAGCACAAGTTACAGCGGCAAATGGAGGGACAAGCACCAGATTTCCGCCTACACGAACATGCGGACAGTGCTCAAATGGTGGAAGGATACCTTTAACAGAAACTCTCTCAACAACAAGGGAATGACTGTGAAGCTCATCACTCATGACACGAGCATGAATGACAATGCGTGCTGGAGGCCTAAAGAAGAGACTATCAGCATCGGCAACATCGAAGACACTTCACTGTATGACATGACCCGCGCAATCGGACTCGACACTCTGACTCACGAGACGACTCACGCAGTCATGTATTACTCGACCGGAGGCATACCTTACCAGAACGCAACAGGAGCAATTGATGACGGCTATGCTGACATTTTCGGGTGTCTCAGGGATCAGGACTGGCGGCACGGCTGGAGGACTGCAGGCAACATTCAGAATCCTGATCTTGGCATCACATACTTCATCGACAAGACACAGTGCCTCCGCGACGCAACAGAGGACGTAACCGTGAACAGCATTTCACAGACTGACTGGAACAGCGGGACTCTCAGCACGATTGATGACCTGTACAACATGTACAAGACAGTAACGCCCACCCGCACCGGCAATGACTACAACGGCTGCCACTTCTACTGCAGGCTGGTAACTCACGCAGCGTACTTGATGCATCAGGACGGCGCAGCAAGAAACGGCCTCACATGGTACGAGCTTGGCCGGGTGTGGTACAAGTCCTTCACTCTCGGACTCGACGCAACATCAGACTTCCACACTGTCAGGCGCAATGTGTTACGTGCCGCAAAGCAGTACGGCCTCAGTGCACGCAAGCTACAGACAATCAAGACCGCATTCGACAAAGTGGGCATAACAGTTCCTCAGGGGACTCTCAGGGTGTTAGTGGTTGACGAAGCCACTCGTCAGGTAGTATCAGGAGCAACGGTGCAGCTAATCAACGACACGATGCCATATCTTCACGACGTAGCACGCACAAGCTCGAACGGCTACGCTCTTGTGTCAGGCGATGCAGGCTATTACAGGGTAAGGGTTACAGTGTCGGGCTATCAGACTGCGGAGTTCAGGAGGTATCTTGCTGCCAACAAGACCGAAGAGGAAACAGTCTATGTTGTGAGGACAGGGACGGCGAGCTTTGATCTCACAGTCCGCGACTTTAACGGAAACGCAATCACAGGAGCGACGGTGTATCTCTGTCCGGGCTGGTACACGCTGACAGGAGTCAGAAGAGAGACGACGGACTCAAGCGGCAAGTGCACGTTCGCAGATATTCCGGCGGGGTATTACACGCTGCTCGTGAGCAAGACATCAGCGGGTTACTCTGAACACAGAGTGAGAGTCTCCATTGCACCGGGGCGCACCAGCATGACAAAGACTCTCTTTGAGGACTCGGAGCTGAACTACACAGCGTGCCTCTACACGAAGACCGGAGTCTCTCTGAACTCGCACCTCAAGATGCACATTTGGGACGACGGAGATTTTCTCGTGGACAGGGAGAACACCAAAGCACAGCTAATCAGCAACGGAAGGGAAGCCGCGAGGTTCTGGTCGTACAGTTCAGGTGATTGGGAGTACATAAGGTTCACGAACTTCTACGGAAGCACATTCACGTACTATGTGAGCTGGGATGATGCCTCTGCTCCTGACTGGACGAGGGGCAATATCTGGGTATACCTGTACTACAAGAACAAGTTCCTGCGCAGTTACACTCCTACGTCTGGCAGCGGGGCTTACTGGAAAGTCTTTACCGTGAAGAGCGGGACTCGCAAGGACGTAAACGAAATAGTGAACAGTGAACCAGAATTAGAGTAGCAACACACTGGGCAGGAGGGTATCATCTCTCCCGCCCTTTTTCGTCTACATAATATCCTGCTGTTCCGCAAACGCTCCTATTCCGTCCATCACTCCCTTCTTCTGCATTCTCAACGCCAAATCTTCAGTGAGATTCCTCATGTCCTCCTGAGTCCATTCACGAGAGCCTCTCCCCTGAGTTATTGCCTGCATTGCTGATTGTGCAGCACTTGAGTCCTGAGAGAATAAGTCCATGTAGCCGCGGTAGAGTCTGTTAATCGTGTTCCTGATGTCCTGTGCTGACGGGATTACTTCTGCGCCGGAGTTAAGCCAGTCTTTGAGAAGCCGGCCCGTGTCCTGCGTTATCGTGAATACCTGCCTGTCAAAGAGTCCTGTTCTGTCCTTGCTCACTGTTACCGTGTGATCCATCCCCAGATCAAACACTACAGTGAACTCGTAGTCCATGCCGTCGCGCTGTACTGGAGCGAGTCCGACTTTGCGGATCTCTGTGCGTCCTCTGTCGTTCTGGAACTGTGCGTAATCTGTCTTGCTTCTCATTGTCCCGATTATGTGGCAGCTCGAACTCAGCATCGCCTCAATCAATTTATTGTGCATAGGTGTTATCTGATTCCATGCTGCATATGAGTTGCCGCTCTTCATGTTTCTGCTTATCTGGTTATGAACGTCCAAGAGTCCGCCTTCTCCGCTCCATGCATGAGAGAGCGAATCAATGATGAGAACGTCATAGCCTGCTGATTCTGCCTCGTGTATTGAGGCCAGGTATTTCTGGATGGAGTAGGGAGCTGTGAGAGTCTCAACGTCGTAGTCGCACATGTCTGCGTAGAGGTCTCCAGAGCCGTTTTCTGTGTCGATCATGGCTATGCGTCCTCCGAGTCCCTGAGCGAGGACGAGTGCTCCGTAGGTCTTGCCTGATCCTGCAGGGCCGGTGATTGCGAGTCGGAGTTTGGCTTTGCGCCGTTCTGCTTTTCTGAACATTAATATATGCCTCCTGTTTCTGCCGGGAATGTTCATAATGATAACATGTGAATTTGCAATTTTCGGGGCTTGATAATATAATACGCCTCGTTGTTCAGCCTTTGGCAGCTACGAATCGTTAGCTCAGTTGGTAGAGCACCGGACTTTTAATCCGGGTGTCGCGGGTTCAAGTCCCGCACGATTCACCAAACACATAACGGGTCCCATCGTCCAGAGGCCTAGGACACAGCCCTTTCAAGGCTGCGACGCGGGTTCGAATCCCGCTGGGACCGCCACAAATCCCCCCATTAAGAAATCAGAAATATATTTTGTGAACGCCATGTGCTATAATTCTTTGCGCTTGAATCTTCGGATTAATAGCATAACGTACCATCTCACGCATAACGTACCATCTCACGCATAACGTGATGAGGGAGGAATTTATGTGTGCATGAGAGGCAAAACACGCCTAACTTGTCCGTCCGAATGAATATACTTGTTAGGCATGAAGGAGAGGTGTTGATATGGCAAGGTCAATAAGTTCTGAGCGCATCAAGAGGCTTAACAGCTTGCTCAAGGTTATGCGTGAATGCGGGTATGTCTCGCGTGATGAGCTGATAGAGAAATGCGGGTATGTTTCGTCCCGGACGCTCGAGAGTGATATACGTTTCATGAAGGAAGCGTTCGGAGCAAAGATACATTATAGCCGGAGCAGAAAAGGCTATGTTCTGGAGAATACCGGAGAATTTATCCTATATGACATTGAAAGGAGTCAAAATTAATGGGACTTAATATGCAGGGGCTGCCTGAAGATGTCCGTCGGGAAGTTGAGGCGGCTATGCGGGATCGTGATGATAACGCCCGCAAAAGTTACGAGGATGCTTTGTGTGAGGAAGTTGACGGCGAGGTTAGGGAGTACTTGAAGCATGGAGACTCTGCCGAGAGTGTCGCACTGTACGCAGCAATAAGGTTTGTCTCTTACATGGAAAAGATGCCTGAATATGAGTTAGCCGAAATTTGGTTAAGGAGGAGGCACGAAACAGCAAAACACGCCTAAGTCTGCGTTATGGTGGTCTATAATTCTGTTCATCACACAGAAAGGATATTATAAGCAATGAGCAATGAAATACACAGCGTTGATGACATTGACCCGAAGTACGCAAAAGATTATTCGGAAGACAGCTTCTGGGACAAGATTAAGGGAGTGCTGAAGAGTGCAGGTCTGCCCATCATCTATAAGGCACTGCAGCTCTACTACGCAATGGATAACCCGAATTGTCCGATGGGTGTTAAGGCCGGAATTATCGCAGCATTGGGCTACTTCATCTCGCCGATAGACCTTATTCCGGATTTCATTCCTGTGCTGGGTTTCACTGACGACTTGGCAGCTATCGGAGCAGCTATCGTTATGGCTCACATGTATATTGACGAGGACGTGAAGCGCAAGGCAAGAATGAAGATCGATGACATTTTCGGAGCCGGGACATCAGCGGGGCTTGAGGATGACGGGGCGAAGAAGCAGGTAGCTTCCGAGAGCAGCAGCAGACGTGAGGCAATGGAAGACCTGAAGACCATGAAGGAACTGTTAGACATGGGGGCAATCACTCAGGAGGAATTTGACCGCAAGAAAGACGAGTTAATGTCGCGGATATGATGAGAGATTACCTGTTCGTCTCGCAGATGCCGGAGAAAGCCCGCAGAGTATTCCGGGGAAGTGTGGTGCAGTCAATCAGGTTAGCGGCCAAGTACTCAGGACATGCGGAGCACTTACACGTGAAGATGCCTTATGCGACGGGAGACATCACAGCTCCGGCAGAAACGAGCTTTTACGGAATAGTGAGGAGTGATTGACTATGAGCGATATGTTCAACATACCCTTTCAGACAATGGGCGGCAATGTCTGGTGGAACACATTAGCTTCACGGGGAGGCTACAAGTTACAGCAGCACAAGATAACAGGGCACGCTAGGATTCTCGACAGCAATAACATCCGGTTAGCTTGGGGAGATATTGACGCTATGGCCCGGAAGTTCGACATCATGGCCGGTAACAGCAGCAGCAATGTGAATAGTTCCGGCGGCACTGGAAGTCTTGACGCAATGCAGAAGCTCAAGACGCTGAAGGAGCTTTTGGACATGGGAGCAATCACGCAATCAGAGTTCGATAGCAAGAAAATTGAACTCATGAGGCAGATATAGCGCAATGTTTGAGTGCCGGAAGTGCGGAAAATGCTGCACACTCTTTCACATGTTCCCTGAAGGCGACAGCATACGTGAAGCACTGGACAGCGGAGACGGGATATGCAGATACTTTGACAGAGAATCAAGGCTCTGCAGCATCTACGAGTCCCGCCCGATAATCTGCAATCATGCGCGCTATTACGATGAGTACCTGAAGGACAGGATGACGTGTGAAGAGTTTGATGTGTTTCTGAATACATTTTGCGAGAGGATAAGGAGTGATGACGTGTGAAAGACTGGGTGAAGATAAACTTTCTCAAGGACAGGAAAGCCGCTAAAGATGAGGCCGAACATATCAGCTCCCTCATAGCTAACAGCCTGTATCCCGCAAAGTTTACGATGCCCTTGACCCTGCAGTTCGAGCTGACTTCGCGGTGTAATGTTCACTGTAAGCACTGCTACAACGTCTCCGGAGAGGACAACGCAAAGATTGACGCAATGACACCAGAACGCTGGAAGGACTTTGCGAAGTATCTTGTGAATCACGGCGGGATATTCCAGTGCATAATCTCGGGAGGAGAGCCGCTGCTGCTCGGGGATGACCTGTTCGGGATAATGGACATCCTCCATGATGACGGGACGAGCTTTCTTGTTATCTCGAACGGATTATTGATGACTCAAGAGAAGGCCAAGAGGTTTGCGAAGTACCGCTACAAATGGTTTCAGGTGTCTATTGACGGAGCAAGCAGAGAACGGCACGACGAGTTTCGGCAGAGAAAAGGGAGCTGGGATGCAGCAGTTAAGGCCGTCTTTATGCTCGTGAACTTGGGAATCCCGGTAACAGTTGCGCACACAGTTACGCCCGAGAGCCTGCATGAGGTCGATGCGATGTGCGGGCTTGCGTATTCGCTCGGAGCGTCAGGAATAATTCTCGGCGAGGTCATGCCGAGCGGACGGAGCTACATGAACTCTGAAATCATGCTGAGTCATGAGCAGAGGAATATTCTTCATGAGGCGATAATGAGGAACATGCAGAAGTATGCGGGACGTATGCAGGTGCAGAGGAGTTCAGGGACAAAGATTCAGTTATTGCGTGCAATGGGTACGCCTAACGCCGGAGCGATAATCAGGCCGAACGGAGATATACGCCTAGATTGTGTTGCACCGTTCGTGATGGGGAATGTGATTAGTGAAGATTTCTGCGAGGTCTGGAAGACTAAGGCTTCTGGTGTGTGGTCGAGGCCGGAGATTCTGGAGTATGTGAACTCGTGGGAAGACGTGGAGGAGATTAATCACGGGCGCAGGAATTACTTATGATGCCGACGTGAGACTATAAAGGAGGAATTTTCATGAAGAGTTATACGAAGCCCGAAGTGATAGACGCGCAGAACGACAGAGGCAGAGCGTTTCCTGCTGTTGGACTTGCGGTGGCGACAGGGTATCTTGCCGGAAAGGCAGCAACAGCCTTAGGCAAAGCGTTCGATGCAACCCGCATATCTATGAATGTAGCAGTTCCTGAGTGCGTGATAGCCTGAAGATGAACATAGCGTATAATTTCCTGAAAGACTACATCCCCATTCACAGCGCAATCAAGACCAGAGAGGACGGAGACTTTCTCGTAGCTCTCAGCAGAAGCAACGATATTTATTACCTCAACGGGACAGCGCGGGAAATGTGGAATCTTCTTGACGGGAACACCAGCATTGAGAGCCTCTGCGCTAAGATTATGTGCGAATACGACGTTGACCGTAAGAGTCTGGAAGGCGACATAGTGAACTTCATACGCGACTTGCAGTGGAAGAAGTTAATACGCATCAAGACAGGAGGAAACTTATCATGAAGAAGTACGACGCACCATTAGTTACGAGCAGTGTAAACGACGGGCGGGTAATTCCTGCGAGTATAGCAGCTGGTTTTGCTCTGGGAGCACTTGCTGCAATCGGAGCAGCGGCAACGAAAGGCGACAGGATAATTACGCCCGGGCTTGCAGGACTTGAACCATGCGTTGATTAAGGAGGATGACCATGAAGAATAGTGATTATAGTACTCCTGCTGTGTTAGGAGCATATGAGGGCACGTTCGCGATACCTGCGCTTCTGGCGACTGGTGCGGCGGCTGTTGCTGTAGGTCTTGCGGCTAAGGCCATACGAGGCGATCGGAGCATGTCCGGGTCAATGCCTGCGCTTGAGCCTTGTGAACTCTGCATTGATTAAGGAATGATGGCCATGAATAAATATACTTCACCCGCTATAACAAGAGGCAACTCTTATTTTATGATTGCTGCTGTAACTAAATCTTTGGGAGACCCTAGTAAACGGCCATTTCCGACGGTATTAATTAAGGGCGATAAGATTGTTATGCCGGGAGCTGCCGGGCTTGAACCCTGCATAGACTGATGAAGAACAATCCATTACTGCCCCTGCTCCTGTCTGCGGGGGCTTCACGTCATCACACACAGCCTCAGCCACAGAACGGAGATGTCCTCCGCGTCAACAGAGGACTCTACTCCCACTACGGAGTCTACGTCGCAGAGTCTAATCACGTCATCCACTACACCGGCGCAAACGGCCCGAACGACTTCAACGGCATCGTCCGCGAAACTACACTCGACGAGTTCCTCAACGGCTCGCCGACCTTCAGCGTCTGCACTTTCCCTGAACATCCCCAGACTCTCACGCCCTCACCTCAAGGAAAAGCTCACTCACTCTTTCAGCTCTGGCAGCTCATAAAGTCCCTTAAGCTCAAGGACTATCACCTCTATTCCGGAGACGAGGCAGTCGCCCGCGCAAGAAGCAGACTCGGGCAGGGAGGCTACAACCTCGCGCTCAACAACTGCGAACATTTCGCCGTCTGGTGCAGGACAGGAATACGCGACTCCTCGCAGGTCAATCACATTCTCGACATCATCACCTACTTTCTCAGCTAGTCATGGGACGGGACATCTCCTCCATCAGAATACGCAGGCTCCTGAACTTGGCCGTCTTCCTCCGCAAAAAAGGTGATGACGGTGCAGAAGTCGGCGACATCATGACTCACTGCGAGTACACCAACAAACGCGCCCTTCAGGAGGATATACGCCTCCTGCGTGAGGAGTATCATGCAGAGATAACCTACAAGCGGAGTTTCCCGCCGAGATACTGCCTCACTTACGAGGGAGAATTTCTGCTCTCACTCAGCCTTAACATGAATGACATTACTGCTCTGAGCCTCGGACTCGGAATGGCATCGCATTTTCTTCCGTACTGCAGGAATTACTGCAAGGACTTGTGGCAGAAAATTGCATCACTCATTCCGGACGCGCTTATCTTTTTCGGTGAAATGCTTGCCAGAACCGCAACTATGGAGAACCCCGTTTCGGGCATAAAGCCTTTCGTGTTCGAGGCAGTCCTGAAAGCGATATACGAGCATGAGGTCTTAGAGATAGAGTACGTGTCGCCCTACAAGGACAGGCAGCCAAAGACGCACAGAATTTCTCCGTATGATCTATTCTTCAAGGCTCATTCGTGGTACATGACTGCAGGCTGTGAGGACAGGGTGTTAATGTTCAAGCTCTCGCGCATTCAGAAATTTTCCGTAATTGAGGACGCAGAATATATCCCTCCTCCTGATGACTACAACCCTGACGAAGTGAGGCAGTCATCATGGTATCTCAAGTACGGCGACCTGAAGCATGATATACGCCTGATAGTCCGTGAGCCTATGGCCACAATCGTCAGCGAGACACTGAGACACCCGACGCAGAGAATCACACGCATTGATGATGACACCGTAGAGCTTTATGCGTGCATTCCGGATCTGGACGAGGCCGCGAGATGGATTCTGTCGTGTTCACCGCACATCACTGTGAAGAGTCCCCCAGAGCTGAGGGAGAAAGTATGTGAGCTTGCAGACGGCGTTCTAAAGCAGAATTTTTCTGAGAATGTGCGATAATACATATTTTGCATTACTTGACATTTGGAGGAATTATTATATTGGACTTCAACAATTACGGCCTCAGAAAAGAGCTTCTCTCTGCCCTTGCAAAACACGGCTTCACTTCACCAATGGAGGTTCAGGACAGCGTATTATCCACTGACTGGAACAATGACCTCATCGTCCGCGCTAAAACAGGCTCGGGCAAAACTTTAGCCTTCCTTCTCCCGCTCATGCAGGAACTCGCCATCGGTGAACGCACTCCGCAGATTCTCGTCCTCGCTCCCACCCGCGAACTCGCACAGCAGACAGCCAACGAGGCCGACTTTCTCGGGAGCTTCCTGAAAGTCTCGTGCGCTTCTCTCGTCGGAGGCATGGAGATAGTCCCGCAGCTAAAGACTCTCTCGCGCGGAGCAGCCGTCATCGCCGGAACTCCCGGACGCGTGCGCGACCACATTACGCGGGGTTCTCTCAGGACTGACGAGATAAAGACTGTCGTTCTTGACGAGGGAGACCTGATGCTCGATATGGGCTTCCGTGATGAACTAGAAAGCATTCTTGACGCAATCCCTGAAGGCCGGAGATGGCTTTTCTCCGCAACTATGCCCGAAGAAGTCAGAGCACTCGCAGGAAAATATCTTCATGACCCCTTCACTCTCTCAATCGATGAGGAAGATGCACAGCATGAGGATATTCTTCACCGCGTCTACATGATTCCGTCTAAGAAACGCTTTGAAGGGCTGGTAGATATATTGCTGTGGGAGCACCCCTCGCGGTCGCTCGTCTTCTGCCACACAAAAATGGAGTCAATCGAGATTGCGCAGAGACTGCAGGATCACGGCTTTAGTGCGTCGGCATTGCAGGGAGACATGACTCAGGAAGAGAGAAATGCTGCCCTTGCGTCGTTCAAGTCCGGCTCCGTCCCTTGTCTCGTCGCAACTAACGTAGCTGCTCGTGGACTCGACATAGAGGGAGTCAGCCACGTGATTCAGCTCGGCCTTCCTGACGACCGCGAGACGTTCATTCACCGAAGCGGACGCACAGGCAGGGCAGGGCATGAGGGAGTGAATCTCGTTCTCCTGTCGCCCCCTGAAGCAGGGAAATTCCGGGAGATGCTCAGAGGCACGGAGATTCGCACAGAGTGGCAGGACATCCCCGACATCGAGAAGATACGCAGTGCGTGGAGAGACTCCGCAGAGCAGGAGATTTTCGCTGCACCGATTGACGAGTTCTACGGAGAGTGCCTGAAGTGGGCGGACGACCTGATCACACGTGCCGAGCCAAGAGTCATTATCGCTAAGTTATTGGGTGTGCTGAGTGCCCGCAACAAGGGATATTCTCTCGACAGGGAGCTTCAGCGCGAACAGGCCAAGCGCAGCAGGAAGCCTTCTCGTGTGCAGAAGAAGGACTCGAAGCCGAAGCCTAAGGGAGCGTTCAAGAGATTCCGGAGCAATAGTGTTCAGGATGTCGGAAGAGTGTTAAACGCTATGTGCAGAGCTTTGAAGGTTGAGCGTTCAGAGGTCGGAGCTATCAGGCTGAAGGATAATCACGTTATCGTTGAGCTTATGCCGTTAGCTGTCTCAAGGCTGGAACAGGGGATCGCGGGACTCTCGAAGTTCGGACTTTACCCCGACGAGGAAAAGAGAAGACGGAGATAATTAATATTTCCCCTGCCGTGATTGACAGGGGATTTCCTTTACTGCGCAAGATGTTCCCTCACTCTCGCAAGCGTTTCTTCCGTTATTCCCGTCGACATCACAAAATCTTCTGCTAAATGCTTCAGGTCTGCATTCTTCGGGTCATGAACACCAAACAGGTTTAACAGGATAGAGTTCACGTTGTCGTCAAGAAGAAGTGAGTATTGCTTCGTACCGGGCTGCACTCCGTAAAGATTCCTGCACGTCAGCATGTAGTCTTCAGCAAGCTCGTCATATGACGCTCCCATCAGTGCAGAAAGTATCATGCAGACTGCTCCCGTCCTGTGTTCGCCTAGTACGCAGTGTATGACGTATTTACCCTCATTCTGCGCTATGTAGTTCATCACATCAGCAATATTTTTCCCGAAACGTGCGCTCGTGTAGTCAAGCCCCATGCGGATATACACAACGTCAGCTTTTGAGGAGTATTCCTGCTCTTCCGTGTCGTAAAGGTTGATGATGTGCCCGATGTCGTAGGACTCGATGCAGTGTTCGGCGGCTGTCTTGCGTCCTGCTCTGTCGTTCACCGGCGATGATGACCTGAATAACGTATTGCGCTTCATGCCAGTTGTCGCAACTTCACGGAAATTCGCAAAGTCCTCTTCACTCTGGCCGGGCTGCCTCTCCTTCACCGGCTTCATTCCTGCAAGCTCGCGCCTGAGTTCGTAGGATTCGAGATAACCTGCTTTCTGCTTCATGCTCAGAGTTACAGCCTGAGACTCCGCAATGCCGTACGTCATCGCAAAGTTCCCCATGCTCCGCCACAGCTCTATTCTTCCCTCGCGCGCAACAGCTAAAGGTTCGCCCCGCTTCACGTCCGTGTAGTCAGTAACGAACGGCATATCTGCACTTTTCCCGCCGAAGTCTGCTGTGATAATGTCGCCCTCCTCAAAGCCCGACGACCTGAAAATATCCTCGCTGATTCCAAGCGTAACATTCCCGAAATTGTTGATGCTGCTGACTGTGCCCTCTATGTTCCTGGCCGGAGCATGATTGATGATGAAGCTCTCTGTTAGCTCGCCGTTCTTGCCGATGTCCTGCGCGAGATTTTCGGGGTTGCTGATGCCCTCTATGTTCTTGGCCGGAGGGTTGTTGATAACGAAGCTCTCTGTTGTTCCGTCAATACGCACGCCGTTCTTGTCGATGGCGTAAAGCATGACCGAGTAATCTTTGCCGGGGTCGATCTCCTCTCTCGTGAACACGTGATAGAACTCCATCACGGAATCATCAGTCCAGCCGTCAGCAAACTTCCTTATCATCTTCACAGGCTTAGTGATGCGTGTAGTCTTTGTGCCGTCCCAGACTATATAGACTATGTTTTCTGCACCGTTGAGGAGTCCGGTGCGGTTGTTGGCAGGGTCAAAGACTATCTCCTCATCTTTGAGCTGATAGGGCACAACGAGTCCGGATATTGCGAGCCTGCAGTCTCCTGATGCCTTCAGAGTTACTCCGTCGGAAAAATCCGTGTCCGTTGACAGAATCTCTTCGCTGAGGTCGAGGAAGCCGTCAGTTCCGTGCACAGTCAGATCCGCACGGCAGAGACAGAGCTTATCCCCGCTGTCGACTCTGAGTATCGCTCCCTCGAGAGTCCGGCCGTTCACGTGAATCACCGGTTCGCCTATGTCATAACGCCAGACCGTGAAGCGTTCGGGATCATCAACGCTGAAGTATTTCTCTATGTAGGCCAGCTCATCAGTGAGAGTGATGCTTTTCTCCCGGGCCAGGTACTCAAACATGTGAACGTGAGCATCCTTGTAGAGTGCCACGTCTGCGCCTATAAACATCGCCCTTAATCCGCTTCTGGAATTGCCGCTCGGGTCTTCGTAATAGCCAGGCAGGTAGTCTATGGCCATTGATAACTTGTTTTCCGCAGCAAATTTCATCATTCGTTCATATTGCACATCAGGGTGAAAGCGGCAGATTAATGCATTTTCTGCAGGACGTATTGAGAACGCTTTTTTCTGTGAAGCTAATTCTCTTCCTCCCTTGTCCCTCAGCACAGCATAAGCAGTATATTCACCGTCAGGCAGTGCATCATAAGAAATGCCATGAGCATCCGTGCAGCCTATGCCGTCATCAAAGATTAGTCCGTGTTCTGCGTCCGTAGCGTAGGGAATGAAGGCGTTAAATTCTTTGTCAGAGAACCAGCACTTGATGTTAGCGTTGCGGAGGCCCTCACCTGAATCATCGACGATAAGGCAGGGAAGCTCTCTTGCGTTTACGGTCAGCCTTTCCGGGTCATCATCATAGTAGTAGAAGAATGCATCACAGAAACGGTCTATGACATTGCGGTTTTTCCGTGAGGCTTCAGCAAATCTCACTTCATCGCCTGACGCATTCAGCACAGAAACTCGCATAGACACATCATCAGGCAGAGTCCCGGCAATAGTGCCTGTGATGAAAAATCCGTGTCCGGGAACTACCGGGCCGTTAGCATCGCTCGGAGCTGTGATAGTTATACTGCGTCCAGCATGAATATCAACAAGAACAACAGCAATTGCCAGAGTGATAAGCAGTGCAGCTAATATTTTCTTCACGATTAATTTTCCTCCTTTTTACGGGGTATGCTAAAGTGTGAGTTAGCATGTTAATATAATCAAGTTCCCAAAAACTAGCAAGGGGGTAAATATTATGTTAGGCGACAACATCAAAAAATTAGGCTTCGGCCTCATGCGTCTTCCCAGAGTTGCAGGCTCGGAGGACGTTATCGACATTGAACAGACAAAGCAGATGGTTGATGAGTTCCTGGCTGCAGGGTTCACGTACTTTGACACAGCTTGGGCATATCCCGGAAGCGAAGATGCAATCCGTCAGGCACTCGTGGAGCGTTACCCTAGAGAGAGTTTCCAGCTCGCAACGAAAAATGCCGCGTGGATAAACTGCAAGACTCAGGACGACGCACTCGAGCAGTACCGCACATCCCTCCGGCAGTCAGGAGCAGGATACTTTGACTTCTACCTGCTTCACAATCTCGGAGACTCAAGGACGGCTGTGTTCGATGACTTCGACCTCTGGAACTACTTCCTGAACGAGAAGAAGGAAGGCCGCATAAAGCACTTGGGATTCTCCTTCCACTCAACGCCGGAGCAGTTAGAGGAAATTCTGACGAAGCACCCGGAGGCAGAGTTCGTACAGCTCCAGATTAACTATGCAGACTGGGAGAGCCACTCGATTCAGTCCCGTGCATGTTACGAGGTTGCGCGCAGGCACGGAAAGCCCGTAATCATCATGGAGCCGGTGAAGGGCGGAAACTTGGCCACGCCTCCCGAATCTGTCGCAAAGATTCTCAAGGACGCTGACCCCAACGCTTCGTGTGCATCATGGGCTGTGAGATTCGCTGCAGACCTTGAGGGAATAATTACCGTGCTGTCCGGAATGTCGAGCATTGAGCAGATGAAGGATAACCTGAGCTACATGAAGGGCTTCACTCACCTCACGCCCGAACAGAAGAAAGTTATTGAGGCAGCGCGCGAAGAGCTTGCGAGGATTCCGCTGATTCCGTGCACGACCTGCAACTACTGCGCTAAAGTATGCCCAAAGGATATAGGCATCTCGGGATCGTTCGGTGCGCTGAACATGTACACGCTTTACGGGAATTACGATCTCGCGAAGGGCCGTCATGACTGGGACGTTCTCGGTCAGGGGCATAAACCCGCAAAGGACTGTATCAAGTGCGGGAAGTGTGAGAAGGCATGTCCTCAGCACATCGAGATACGCAAGGAGTTAGTGAGGGTGGCTGAGACCTTCAAGGACTAAAGATAAAGCAATCCCCCTAGAATGATTCTGGGGGGATTTTTTGTTTGTCCTATAGCCGAATTACTTTCTATGTGTCTTGCGATATCGCATAAGTATGAATACTCCAGCAGTTGCAAGAGAGATTACTCCGGCTCCAGCAAAACTTGAGCATCCTCCTAACAATAGGGCAAGTATCAGCTTGGCAAGGTATACACTGAAGGGCGTTCCTGCCTGGAACAAGCACACAACCAGAATCTTCTTGAGAGGAGTATCCAGTTTAAGCCCCATCATGTTAAAATCTGCTGCTGTCCCAACGCCATTAACAAGCCCTATTAGTCCGCCTATGCTGCTCATGAAGGAGCTGCCTGTGAAGTTATTTCTGTCGAACGTGTAGAACCTGAAGCTGTTTACATCCTGGCTCAGGAACTCATCAGGCAGATTAACCGCGAACACATAATATCCGTCCTCGCTGACAGTTACTGTGTCGAGTTTGTAGGCAAATTCATAGTTATCTTTTGCGGCTTCATCACGCATTGCTTTAGTGGCTTCCTGAGGATCGCTGAGGTTGTCGGCAGTAAGCAGCTTGAGTTCTCCGACATCAATGCTGAGTTCATTAGCAATATTCCTCAATACGTCATGGCTTAGGTATGGGACTGGCTCGATTATGCTTACGGGGAGTTCTGCCTCAATGCCTGCAGGTGCAACAAAATATCCCCAATAAGTCCCTCCTGCCTCAAGGTATGCCGCCGTGACGACGTATTGGTCTGCGGGGATCGTAAAGTATATGTTCCCGTCTTCTTGTTCGTCTTCATCGAGCATGTAGCCATTATGATTGAATGGTACATATTCGCCGTTCCTGTTGAACAAGCATTGAAGAGGAGCACCAGCAGCATAGTAATTCTTAAAGGACATACAGTAAACATAGTAACCTGTTTTGCTGACAGTTATTCTCGGCAGCGCAAAAAGCATTCTCGCACTGTAGTTGGAGATATTCGCAATGTCTGCCTCTGTTAGGGAACGTTCGGAAGCATCAATGGTTACTCCGCTTTCGTCAAACAGAGAATAAATGTTCGCACCACTATAATACAGGTCTCCTCTAATTCTGCTGATAAATTCACTTGTCAGAGTAACACTGCTAAATGTGCTCATATCAGGTGTTATCGTGTTGTTAGCGGTTATGCCATGAACGTTCGTTGTCGTAACCGTGAATGACACAGAAGCCGCACCGCCTGTTCCGTCATTTGCAGCAACATAAATTCTGAAGCTCCCTGAAGACAGCCTGCCTATCACAGAAGCTGAATTGTCAGACGTTACCGTGATGTAGGGATTGCTTGATTCAGTGCCCTGCGAGGATGCACCATCATTCTCCGAGAAAGTCATCTGCCACTGCACAGCAGAATCAGCCTCTAAGTCAACACGGAACTCATCTCCAGCCTTAACTAGGATGGAGGCGTTTGCTTCAGAGAAAATTTCCGGGTGATTAAGCGATGAAAGTGTGAGAGCTTGTGCAGGAGGAACTAACGCCAGAATTACGCTGCATACTGCGACAAAAGCACTAAGTAAAACACGGGGGGGGTGTAAGTAGAAAGACGTATAGACAACACGATTACTTCCCTTCTAGTAAAATTATTGGATGTTACGATTATACTACAATGTTATATTCACGTGTTAAGGAGAATGTAAATGTTACGCTCGTTCTTAGTAGTTCTGTCGTTCATCTCAGTAATTCCCGTTCCGCAGAGATTCATTCCTGAGTGGGACTCCGAGTCTCTGCGTTACTTCTGTCCTATGCTCGAACTCTCAGGCGCAATATTCGGCGCGCTGTGGCTCGGGATATGGCACGTGCTCTCTCTGGCTCACATGCTCTCTCCGGCATTGCGGGGACTCTTCATGACTATCTTCACCCTCGCTATCACAGGAGGACTCCATCTTGACGGACTCATGGACTCGTGCGACGCTCTCTTCTCTCACCGCGACAGGGAGACTCGACTCCGCATACTCTCCGACACTCACGCAGGGAGCTTCGCGGTCATGGGCTGCGTAGTGATCCTCATCTCGAAGACTCTTCTCTTCTCAGAACTCCTTACTCTCAATGTCAGTCCTTCTCTTGTCCCTGTGTACTCACGGCTCGGAATGGCTGTGCTCCTCAACAACTTACCATTCGCAAAGACCGGAGGACTCGCTGTCATGCTCGGAAGTTCACGCAGCAGAAAACATAACGTATTCTTCGCAGTGATGGTGATGGTGCTGTTAATGTGTTCTCGGACTCTGGCGTTAGCGTTCGTTGTGTGTCTGATGCTGTGGGGCAGAGTGTGCATGAAAATTTTCGGAGGCATTACTGGAGACTTGCTCGGAGCGTTTGTAGAAATTGCTGAATCTGTTATGATGATGTGTCTTGTGATTCGTGAGTGCATCTAGCTTTGCGAAGAGTGCGCAAATGTAAAGCGGTTTTACATTTATCTTGAGGGGGGGTGATTTTGTGAATGCATCTTATTCTTGGCGGAAGGTATCAGGGCAAAACATCTTATGCGTATAAATTATACACTAATTTTCCTGCGGTCTATAATCTTGAGAATGACAGTCCTCAAAGCATAATTGCTCCCGGCCTCATCATGAATATTCATCTGGGCGTGAAAAAGCTGCTTGCTGAAAATGTGAGCGCGTGCGATTTCTTCATGTCGAGGCTTGATGTTCTGAAGGAGTGCGTGATTACCGGAGACGAGATATGCGGAGGAGTAGTGCCGGTTGACGGGTTCGGACGGCTCTGGAGGGACGAGACTGGGAGGCTCTATCAGATGCTTGCTCATGAGGCAGAGATAGTTGACAGAGTGTTTGCGGGGCTTGCTTTGAGACTGAAGGGAGCATAAATTTTTGCAGGAAGGAGAATGAATGATGAAGCTGTACAACACGGAATACACGACAGATGAAGAGGGAAAGCGTGTGCAGAAGCCTGTGCCGGTTTCGTAGAAATACACGATGGACAGCGAGGGGTATTACTGGGAGTACCGGGGTACGTATGACGGCGAGGATTTGTACGTGCCTGCGCCTCCGTGGGCGGGGAACATAAACTTTTACCTTTTCGAGGGGCCGAATATCATTATTGAGACGCACAGCAAGCCCCTGTGTGATGTGCCGGAAATGCTGTTAGGAGCAACTCCCCGCGATGATGGCAATCTGATTCTCACTGACGATGAGAAGAATGAACTGCTGAAGACTGACCCGGAAGCTGAGAAGTTCATACGTCCCTACATGGGGGCTAATGACTTCATCAACAGAATACCACGCTGGTGCTTGTGGATGAAGGGTGCAGAACCTGCAGATATTCGGAAGTGCCCGAGAGTGCTTGAGAGAATAGAGAGAGTGCGGGAGTTCAGGAAGAAGAGCACGAGAGACGCAACTAAGAAACAGTCAGATACCACGGCTCTGTTCAGCGAGATACGCTACAGCACAACAGACTACCTCGCAATTCCATCACACTCATCGTCAACGAGAAGATATATCCCTATAGCTTGGCTGAGTGCTAATGTGATAGCTAGTAATGCTATGTTCATGTGCGAAGGCTCAACGCTGTATCATTTCGGAGTGCTTACGTCCTCTGTCCACATGTCATGGGTTCGGCACTTCAGCGGGAGACTCAGGAACGACTTCAGATACAGCAACACGATAGACTACAACGCGTTTCCCTGGCCGAAAATCAACGAAGTCCCATGGTTTCCCGACGGCAACCCCCTAAAGCTCGCCATAGAACGCACAGCACAGGCAATCCTTGATGCACGTGCACTCTACCCCAGAAGCTCACTTGCAGACCTGTACGACGAACGCACAATGCCTCCTGAACTCAGGAAAGCTCATGAGGCGAACGACGAGGCGGTGATGAAGGCGTACGGTTTCGTGAGGCACTATGAGGACGACAAGCAGCACGATGAAGACATGGCTATATCCTTGATGTACATGTACAAGAAATTGACCGGCTGCAAAGAGTACACGTACAGCTACACGAATCTAGACTTGTGGGAGAGGTATTACGGCCCTTATGAGGAGGAGGAAGATTAGCACGCTTGGCCGTGTCGCGTTAAGACGGCTTGAATCTGCTATAATCACACCATCACACACAGCAAGGAGAAAATGATTACTGAAACATGGAATTAGAACAGCATGTTAATGATTACGGTGCAGAAAGCATAAAGGTTTTAGAGGGACTCGAGGCAGTCAGAAAACGTCCCGGCATGTACATCGGCGACACTTCAGAGCGCGGACTTCATCATCTCGTGTACGAAGTCGTCGATAACGCAGTCGATGAAGCTATGGCCGGATACTGCAACGAGATTCAGATAACTATTCACATGGACGAGAGCATCACCGTTCAGGACAACGGGCGCGGCATCCCGACCGATCCTCACCCCTACAACGGCAGGCCCACGAGCGAAGTGGTGTTGACTGTGCTTCACGCAGGAGGCAAATTCGGCGAGGGAGCGTACAAAGTTTCGGGAGGACTTCACGGAGTCGGAGTCTCTGTCGTCAACGCGTTATCCGAGTGGCTCGTCGTAACAATTGCGAGGGACGGCATAGCGAAGTCTCAGCGTTTCGAGCGCGGAATACCTGTTACTGACTTATCCGAAGGCGTGAAAGTTGACTGGCAGGGCACAAGAATAGACTACATGCCTGACAGGGAGATATTCGAGGAAGTCCGGCACTCACTGGACACGCTGAAGAGCCGCTTCAAGGAGTTAGCCTTCCTGAATCCCGGCCTGAAGATCTCTGTGCTTGACGAGCGCACGAATGACTCGCGGGAATACTTCTTCAAGGGAGGCATCGGCGCGTTCGTGAAGTACATTGACCGCGACAGAAACGCACTCTTTGACTCTCCTGTGGTGTTATCAGGAACTAAGGGCGACATAGCAATTGATGTAGGCTTTGAGTACAACGACAGCTACCAGGAGCACATGTACACGTATGCGAACCTGATTCACACGATCGAGGGCGGGACTCACCTTATGGGTCTGCGTTCAGCGATTACGCGAGCAGTGAATGAGGCAGCGAGGAACGGAAAGATACTGCGCGACAAGGAGGAGAATCTCACCGGCGACGACCTCAAGGAAGGATTAACCTGCGTTCTGTCTGTGAAGCTCGGCGAGCCTCAGTTCGAGGGACAGACGAAGACCAAGCTCGGCAACAGTGAAGTACGCGGTGCAGTGGACTCGTTCGTGTATGACGGCTTGATGTCAATCTTTGAGGACAGGCCGGAGATCGTGAGGCCTATTGCTGAGAAGGCTATACGTGCGAGACGTGCGAGGGAGGCGGCCAAGAAGGCACGCGAGCTTGTGCGTAAGGGCGCGATGTCGGGAATGAGTCTGCCGGGCAAACTTGCGGACTGCTCATCAAAGAAGGCGGAGAATACGGAGCTGTACATTGTCGAGGGAGACAGTGCAGGAGGAAGCGCAAAGCAGGGGCGCGACAGGAAATTTCAGGCGATATTGCCGCTCAGGGGAAAGATTCTCAACGTCGAGAAGGCCGCGATGGATAAGATGCTGAGTAACAGGGAGATTCAGACAATCATTACTGCACTGGGCTGCGGAATAGGTAACGAGTTCGACGCTAGCAAGTTACGCTACCACAAGATAATCATCATGACGGATGCGGACGTTGACGGAGCACACATAGCGACGCTTCTTCTGACGTTCTTTTACCGCCACATGCCCGAGCTGCTTTCTCTGGGGTATCTGTATCTTGCACAGCCTCCGTTATACCGCGTGCAGTACGGAAAGACTGTGAACTACTGCTACACGGATAAAGAATTGCGTGAACATGTTGACAATGCTGCTGACCCGTCGAAGGTGAACGTCCAGCGGTACAAGGGACTCGGCGAGATGAACCCCGAGCAGTTGTGGGAGACGACGATGGATCCTGCAAATCGTATTCTCAAGAAAGTAGAGCTTGATGATAACCTGCTGGCTGATGAATACTTCGATATTCTGATGGGCGATAAAGTAGAGCCTCGCAGACAGTTCATCATAGCTAATGCGCAGTACGTGAAGAATCTTGACGTTTAAGCCTGTCTGTGCTAAATGTGTGAGAAAGCGTAACCGATATTCTCACCAGACACCAAACGACAACAGAATATTACAGGAGGTAAAGCTCTATGTTAAATAACAATGCACAGTTCACGTATCAGGCTACGCGTATATCAACAGCGACGAAGGAACAGCTTCTGCTCATCACCTACGATATAGGGATCAAGGCATGCCACACGGCAGAGAATGCTCTTCTCGGCAAGACCAACGGCGGCACTCCCGACTACGACCTCGCGAACCGTGAAGTTATCCGCGCGCAGGAAGTCATCCGCGAACTTATGGTTACCCTCAACCGCGAGAAGGGCGGAGATGTGGCAGATAAGCTCATGCAGCTTTACGAGTATATGTATCAGCTCCTAGTTGACGCGAACATCAAGAAAGAACCCGACAACATCAGGACAGTGTGCGGAATGCTCGAGGAACTGAAGCAGACGTGGGAGGAAGCATTAATCAAGCTGCTCAGGGAGTATCAGGCAGCACATCCCGAAGATAAAGACCTTCAGAACGCGATGGCAGAAGTCGAAGGCAGGAAGCCGGAAGCACAGGCAGCACAGCCGAAAGTCCCGGCGGGCTACCCTGCAGCAGGAGTGAAGGGACAGGCGGCGGTGAAGAATGCAAAAGCAGGAACATTCACGCTTGCAGGATAGAGTACTTGCCGACGCGAAAGAACTTATCCAGCGCGAAATAAAGCTCTGCAAAACTCTAAGGGCAATGATCTCGAGGGAACTTGAGGCCATTGTCCTTAATGGTAATATGGACGAACTCACAGATATTCTTGACAGCAAGAACGAAATCATCTCACAGCTTCAGTTGCTCGCTGACGGCTGGAGGGACATGCTCGAACAGGCAGGTATTCACAACACAAGCAACAGCCCTAATTTTCCTGAAGGCTTCGGAAGGTTCTTGCTTGAGCTGTACCCTGAGGATGAGGAGCTGCCGGCATTGATTGAGGAAAGCCGAGAGATAGCGGGAAGTATAATCCGTGCAGAGGACGACGCTATTAATGAGCTGGACAAGTTCACATCAGGGCTTCGCAGTCAGATGGTTACGCGTGTTCAGGGGAAGAATGCTGCTGCGAGTTATGCAAGGATGGGAGGCTCGATGATATGAGGAAAATTTTTGCTGTGATTGTGCTGCTGGTCATGCTTCCGGTCAGCAGTGCTTTGTGTGCAGAACCAGACCCCGACCTAGCCAAAGAGGTAGAGATAGGCAGGAAGGCAATAGCGCGCATAGAGGAGGAGTGGCCGCTGACGACTGACCCCGCGATAACGTCGAAGCTAGAGATGATAGCCTCGCGTCTCGAGCCGTACATGTCGCGCCGGATTGACTGGCAGATCCGACTCGTGAAGACTGAGGCCGTGAACGCGTTCTGCTTGCCTGGAGGGTTTATCTTCTTCACGACGGGCATTATTGACACGCTGAAGACAGATTCAGAATTGGCGGCAGTGATGGCTCACGAGATGATTCATGCAGACAGGAAACACAGTTTGCGAATGGCTGCAGAGTCCCAGAAAGTTACGCTGGGTGCGCTTGCGGTGATGCTGTTGAGCGGAGGGGCGGCTGCTCCGGTGATTCTTGCTCAGGTTGCGCAGGTGGCGATAACGAGCGGGTACACGATGGAGCTTGAGAGCGAAGCGGACAGACTCGGACTCGAGGCACTGATTCAGTCGGGGTATTCTCCGACGGGAATGATTACATTGTTCGAGCACTTCATGGCGGAGGAGTATAAGCAGCCGATTATCGAGTACGGAATCTACATGAATCACCCTGATACTCCCAAGCGTCTCGAGGCTGCAGTGAAGATACTTCATGACCGCAATATCCCTATTGAGCGCAAATATTCTCTGGGGCTTCTGAGGACGGAGCTTAGGGAGAACAGCAACAACATTCAGCTTCTTGTTGACGGTCAGGCTGTAGCGACGGGAGACAAGAACGCAGAGGTGAAGTCTGTGCTCTCGGCGATGCGTGAGAATCTGGATAAGTACCTGCAGATGGAGTTAGCACCGTATGAGCTGCATGTAGTGAACGGAGCGTTATACATCGGGAATCATTTTGCTGCGGGGAACGTGAAGGGAGTAACGAGTCCTGAGAAGATACGTGATAACCTGCGGAGAGTTATAGATCTTGGCCGGTCGAAGTATCCTGCATCAAAATTCTTCAAGTAGTAAATAATCCCCCTCGTGATGAGTGAGGGGGAATTTTTGTGCGCATTTACGGGTAGACTCGAACACATATAAGAGTATGATGAAATTTACGGAAAAAGCTATACTGAAATCTGAACGCATGAAGTACGGTCTGGTCAGTTACGGCAGATTTACTCATTTTGCCAGCCTCTTTATTGATGAATTATTGATGAATTTTTGTCTGCGTTATGCTGTGTGATACCTTTGTGATGGCGACCCCGGGGTGACTCGAACACCCGGCCTACTGCTTAGGAGGCAGTCGCTCTATCCACTGAGCTACGGGGCCTTGCTGTTGGGAAAATTTCAACCGTGAAAATATATCAACATTGCCCTCATTTGTCAAACTTTGCTCCTGTGTTCCGCTTTCCATTTCTTTATCATCTCTAGGCGTTTCTTGTAGCTGCTCTCGCTCCCCTGTTCGCTCGGTCGGTAATATTCATGTCCCTGCAGACTCTCAGGCAGACACTCCATCGCAGTAACTCTCTCGTCGTAATCATGTGCGTACTCGTAGCCCTTACCGTAGCCTAAATCACGCATGAGTCTCGTCGGAGCGTTCCTGATGTTCAGAGGTACAGGCTCGGCGAGAGTCCCGAGAGCATCATTCTTCGCAGACATGTAGGCCAAGTCCACAGCGTTACTCTTCGGAGCTACTGACATGTGAATCACTGCCTGTGTCAGGTGAACGGAACACTCGGGCATCCCCAAGAAATGGCACGCCTGATATGCAGCAATGGCCATTGAGAGCGCGCCAGGTTCTGCGAGTCCGACATCCTCGCTCGCAAAACGTACAACCCTTCTCGCAATGTAGAGCGGGTCTTCTCCGGCCTCGAGCATTCTTGCGAGCCAGTAGACTGCAGCGTCAGGGTCAGAGTTCCGCATAGACTTGTGAAGCGCAGAAATCATGTTGTAGTGCTCCTCCCCGTCCTTGTCGTAGAGAAGGGATTTTCTCGACGTGCACATCTCGAGGACTTCAGGGGTGATTGTTCCGCTGTCGGAGTTTGCGGCCATCATCTCGAGAAGCGAGAGTGCGGAGCGGGCATCACCGTTAGCAAAAGCAGCTATGGATTTGAGTATGTCATCACTAACTGATACTTTTTCCTCAAGGAAGGCTAGAGCACGCCTAAGCAGTCCCGTAATGTCCTCAGGAGTTAAGGGCTTGAGCACAAAGACTTTGCAGCGTGAGAGAAGTGCAGAGTTTATCTCAAAGGACGGGTTTTCTGTAGTCGCGCCGATGAGGATAATGCTTCCCTTCTCTACAAAGGGGAGGAATGCGTCCTGCTGTGCCTTGTTGAAACGGTGTATCTCGTCAACAAAGAGTATTGTGCGTTCGCCGAAATTCCTGTTTGCGTCAGCCTGTTTCATGACCTCGCGTATTTCTTTGATGCCGCTGGTTACTGCAGAAAAGTTGATGAAGTGTGCGTGAGTCCGGCGGGCTATTATGCTCGCGAGAGTAGTTTTGCCGACACCGGGAGGCCCCCAGAAGATGAGCGAAGGTATGTTGTCGCTGTCGATGATTCTGCGGAGGATTCGGCCGGGAGCGAGGAGGTGTTCCTGACCTGCGAAGTCGTCGAGAGTCTGGGGGCGGACTCGGGCTGCTAGAGGCTCATCGTTCGGGCGTGAGAATAAAGATTCGGGCAAAGCACTAGTACCTCCTATATGCTATTCATGAATTACGTCTGCAGAGTGATACCCTGTCCCGTCTCTCGGCTATGAAGTTCAGGTCGCAATAACTAGGTTTGTAGTCCTCAAATGAGAGCAAGTCCTCAATAGCATTCTTGACTTTAACAACTAGAGCATCAAATGACTCAGACTCCAACACTAAGCTCTTTATATCGTCGCTGTTGGCTATCCATACTTTGGCCTCATCATCCCGCACAATCTTTATCCTGCAGTCCATTAATAGAATCCCCTCACGAACCAATCCTCTATTGCCTCAGTTACCCCGTAAGTGTGCTCGAACTCCTCAAGTTTCGCACGAAGTTCATCACGCTCACGGGTAACTTCTTCAAGCTGCCTTCTGAGTTCAGCTATTTCTGCAAGAGCAGCAAATTCATCAAATTCATCACGTTCATCAAGTTCATTCATTATTAATCCTCCCTAAGATAGCTCAAATGCTCCGGTGTAGAGCTTGTAGTACTGTCCCTTCTGCATCATCAGTTCTTCGTGCTCCATCACTAGATTAGCTATGAGTGCCTCACCATGTCAGAATTCCTCACAGTGGAAAGCCTGTGCGCAATCACGATAACTCAAACGCTCCAGTGTAGAGCTTGTAGTACTGTCCCTTCTGCGTC